>CALWZK010000003.1 GCA_944386015.1 uncultured Faecalibacterium sp. | reverse complement strand
GCCCTGTGCAATACAGGATTCAGACCGTTCACGTTGCTTGATGTTAAATTTTGTCTAACTTTTGGGGGTCATTTCACCTGGGAGCGGGGTTTTTTGGCGTTTTTCCGGAAAAACCGCTTTTCTCTCTTTAAACCTGCGGCGTTTTATTGTACAATAAACGTTGAGACTGTTATGAGAAGGAGAACGCTCTGTATGGCGAACTACGATATTCGGGTGCTGGCCCTGGACCTGGACGGCACCCTCACCAACGACAACAAAGAGATCACTCCCCGCACCCGGGCGGCCCTGGACGCAGCCCTGGCCAAAGGGGTGACAGTGGTGCTGGCCTCGGGCCGTCCCACCGCCGGCGTCACCCCGGTGGCCCAGGATCTGGGCCTGGGCCAGCCCGGCCGGGCCGGCGCCATCCTGTCCTACAACGGCGGCGCCATTGTGGACTGCGGCCCCGGCCACCGGGTCCTGTGGCATCAGGACCTGCCCGCCCCCATGGTGCCCGCCCTCTGCGCCTTTGCCAAAGAGCAGAACGTGGCCATCGTCACCTATAACCAGGAGGGGATTGTCACCGAGCGGCCGGAGGATCCCTGGGCCCAGCGGGAAGGCTTCACCAACAAGCTGCCCATGATCAAGGTGGAGGACCTGGCCGCCTATGTCAACTACCCGGTGAACAAGATGCTGATCACCCTGGACCCTGTGCGGCTGCCCCCTGTGCTGAAGGCAGGCCTGGAGCGTTTTAACGGCCAGATTGACCTGTACTCCTCCAGCCCCTTCTTCATCGAGGCGGTGCCCCTGGGGGTGGCCAAAGACCACAGCCTGGCGGCCCTGCTGGACCGCATGGGCCTGACCCGTGAAAACCTGATGGCCTGCGGCGACGGGATGAACGACCGTTCCATGATCCGCTATGCAGGGGTGGGCGTGGCCATGGCCAACGCCGAGGGCCCTGTGAAGGCCGAGGCCGACTATGTCACCACCGCGGACAACAACCACGACGGTGTTGCCGAGGCGGTGGAGCGATTCATACTTTGAGAATGGGGAACAATACAATCATGCCGCAGCGCAATTTCATCATCTTTGACCTGGAATGGAACATTGGCTACCATCCCTACACCTTCAACTACCACGGCGTGGAACAGACCCTCCGGGGCGAGATCATTGAGATCGGCGCCGTCAAGACCGACGAGCGGGGCAACGTGCTGGATACCTTTTCGATCCATCTGCGGCCCCGGATTTTCCGCAAGCTTCAGCACCACATTGCCAAGGTCACCGGCCTGACCCAGGCCGACCTGGACCGGGGCGAGCCCATTCTCCAGGGCCTGCGCCGGTTCATGAAGTGGTGCGGCCCCGACGCCGAGTTTGCCGAGTGGGGGCTGGACGATGTGCCGGTGCTCAAGCAGAACCTGTTCCTATGCAACTTGGACGAGAGCCGCCCCACCGTCTGGTACAACCTCCAGCAGATCTTTCTCAGCCAGCACCCCCGGAAAGAGGGGGATGGCCTGACGCTGGAGAGCGTGGTCACCCGGCTGGGCCTGCCCACCGACCGGCCCTTCCACGACGCCTTGTCCGACGCCCTCTATACCGCCGACATCTGCCGCTCCATCGACCTGCCCCGGGGCCTGGCGGAATACCCCTCCGAGGAGGAGCAGCTCCGCCAGAGCCTCTGCCCGCCCCCGGGGGACTACCGGGATTTCCGGATCTGGGAGGGCTATGTGGAGCAGTTTGCCTGGCGGAATGACCCCGCCCTCCTGGCCGCCGGCTGCCCGGTCTGCGGCCAGCCCCTGGCCCCCGACGAGATCTGGCTGAAAAAGGGCAGCAACAGCTGGTACACCCTGGCCCAGTGCCCCTGCTGCGCCGGCACCGAAAACGAAGCCGGTAGCGGCGTCTTCCTGCGGTACAAGCTGGCCCGGCGGGACGGTCTTCACTGGACCTATGCCCGCTGCCTCCAGATGCCCACCCCCGAGCTTCTGGCCCGGTGGAACAAGCAGCGCCGCCAGCAGCTGGACCGGCTCCACGCCGCCGAGGCCCGGGCCGCCGCCAAAGAGGAATAACCGCCTTTCTGTGTCTCATTATGCAGGAACTTGACAATTCGTTCACCGGTTTGTCATATTCGCCGGGTATACTAGAGACAGTCGCAGACGATGGGAGGACGGTACATGGAAGAAACGCTTCTGTATTGGGGCGATGAGATTACATCCCTGGAGTTCTGGCAGTCTCTGCTGGACAGCTTTGTGGGGCTGGGGCCCTTTGTCCCCATCCTGCTGGCCATGGTGGAATCCTTCGTGCCGCCCCTGCCTTTGATTGCCATTGTGGCCCTGAATGTGGCCGCCCACGGCCCCATCATGGGCTTTTTGTACAGCTGGTGCGGGGTGGCCCTGGGCGGGCTGGTGATGTTCACCTTCTGGCGCCGGGTGGTCAAGCGTTTTTTCTGGCGCCACGCCAGCAAATACAAGTGGTTCCGCAAGGCCCAGGGCTGGGTCAGCAACTGTGACACCTCCACCCTTTTCACCCTGGCCATGCTGCCCTTCACTCCCACCTCCTTTCTGCACCTTGCCTTTGGCATCTCGGATTTTGACGGCCGGCGCTACGCCCTGGCCCTGCTGGCCGGCAAGTTTGTGATGGTGGCCATGATGGCCATCTTTGGTGAATCCCTCAGCAACGCCCTGGAAAACCCCCTCTATCTGATTCTGGCGGTGATCCTGTGGGTGGCCATGTACTTCGCCTCCAAAATCTTCTGCCGCCGCCACAACCTGGACTGAAACAGAAAAAATGCCCGCACAGCCTCCTGAGAGGCTCTGTGCGGGCTTTTTTGTTGCAGGTTATTTCTTCTTGCCAAGGCCGCTGCGGGCTTCCTCGGCGGCCAATTCGTGGTCCAGGGCGGCCTTCCGGTTGTCCAGCAGCAGATCCTTGTTGTAGCGGAAGTACCGCTCGCAGCCGTTCTCGGTGATGAAGGTGTGGGCCTCAGGGGAAACGGTCAGCTCGGTGACAAAGATCACCACCTCCTGGCTCTCCCCAAAGGCCTGCTCCATGAAGTCAAAGGCGGCTTCCAGGGCGGCGGAGGCCTCTGCCTCGATCTGTTCCCGCTGGCCGGCCAGCTCTTCAAAATAGCTCCGCAGCAGGTCCAGGGCTTCCTGGGTTTCGGCGGCGTGGGCCCGGCGCAGCTTGCCGGCCCACTCCCGCAGGGCAGCGGAGACCCCCAGACGGTGGGCCAGCCCCGCCTTGTCCAGGGCGTTGGCAGTGCGCAGGCGGGCGGTCTCGGCCTCGTAATCCCCGATCTGCTGCTGCAGCAGCTGCTCGGGGTCGCCGGGCTCGGCGTCGGGCAGCAGGGCTACATCCTGTTTCAGCTGCCGCACCATGGCGTAGCAGTCATCCGCCACCTGGTTGCGGCGGATGGAATCGGCAAACCGGCTCTTCAGGCCGGCCAGCAGCAGGCTGACCAGGGACAGCCGCTCATCAAAGGGTGCCTGGAGCAGCCGGGCAAAGGCCTCGGGCCGGGGCTTGCCGGCCAGAATCTCCTCCACCCCGTAGTCGTCCCGGTACTTGTAGTAGAGGTCCAGGTAGGAGGCGAAGTCCTCGGCGATCTGCTTGTGCTGCAGATACTGGTGGATCACTTCCTCGTCAGCCTGGAGGCCCAGGGATTCATAGGTATCCAGCAGGTTGGACAGGTCCTCCCAGCCCCGGGCGGTGACAAACTGGGTGCCTTCCACGTCGGCGTTGATCTGATAGAAGTTCTGAGGGTGCAGCTCCAGATAGCTGAGGATGGCCCCGTGGATGCCCACCGACCGGGCATACTCCCGCCAGGCGGGCAGGTCGGGCTCGATGTCCATCCGGCGGACCCGGTCCAGGGTGACAATATCAAAATCCCGCACCGACTTGTTGTACTCGGGGGGGTTGCCCGCCGCCACAATCACCCAGCCCGCCGGCACCGCCTGGTTGCCGAAGGTCTTGCACTGGAGAAACTGCAGCATGGTGGGGGCCAGGGTCTCGGAGACGCAGTTGATCTCGTCGATGAAGAGGATGCCCTCTTTCAGGCCGGTGGACTCCATCTTCTCATAGATGGAGGCGATGATCTCGCTCATGGTGTACTCGGTCACCGACACATCCCGGTCCCCGTAGTGCTTCTGGCGGATGAAGGGCAGGCCCACCGCGCTCTGGCGGGTGTGGTGGGTGATGGTGTAGGACACCAGGGCCACCCCGCACTCCCGGGCTGCCTGCTCCAGGATCTGGGTCTTGCCGATGCCCGGAGGGCCCATCAGCAGGATGGGCCGCTGGCGGATGGCGGGGATGGCATACTCCCCCACAGCATCCTTGGCCAGATAGGCCCGGACCGACCGCTTGATCTCTTCTTTTGCACGCTTGATATTCATAGGCAGATTCCTCACGAATTGTTCAGGTCACGGTAGAGATCCTGTTCTTCTTCCAGGGCCGCCGCCAGATCCGACGCCGGGGCGGCAGCAGGCTGGGTGAACTCGTCCTCGTCCAGCACCACCTTCATGGCCCAGGGGGGGACGTTGGTGTCGTCGAACTTGTCCCCCAGGAACAGGAAGGCCGTCTCATAGGGCGGGCGCCGGGCGGGATAGGTTCCCATGCCGTCGGTGAAATAGAGCAGGCCCCGCAGGTTCTGGAACTTCTTTTCCTTGCACAGCCGGGTCACATAGGCGAAGGCGGGGCGGAAATCGGTGCCGCCGCCCCCGGCCAGCTCAAAGTGATCCATCAGGTCGATCAGTTCCTCCTCGGTGGTGACCAGGTGGTCCTGCTGGACCTTGTTGTCGGCCTGGATGATATGCAGGTTCATCCGGCGGAAAAAGCTCTCCCGCTGTTTCAGCAGGGCGTAGGTCTCGGACAGAAAACTCCGCACCAGGGCCCCCGAGGTGGAATAGCTGGTGTCGATCACCAAAGCGATCTCCTCGATCTTTTTGCTCTCCCTGGTCTCCACCGGCTCGATCAGGGGCATGTTCCCGTAGACCGACAGGCCGTAGGTGTAGAAGTTCAGGTCAAAGGTGTCAGGGTCCAGATGGGGCTCCTCCCGCAGGACGCAGAACCGGCGGAGAAAATCCCGGTAGCTGCTGCGGCTGCGGTTGGCGGCCTTCACCGCCTCGGCCAGGTTGCCGGCGCTGGCGCCTGCCTCCTTGTCGTTGAGCTGCAGTTCGGTCTCCATCCGGCGGCCGATCTTCTGCCAGCTCTTCTGGAGCTGGGGGGAAGGGGCCGGCTGGTTGGGTTTGCCGGGCCGGGGCCACAGCCGGTGGTCGTCGGCGTAAAACTCCCGGGCCAGCTGCTTCTGGACGCCGGGGGTCTGGGTCAGCAGCCAGCGGTAAGCCGGGGCCGCCGCCGCCACATGTCCCCCCTGGGTCAAAGCCTCGTAGGCCCGGCGCCGCACATAGGTGAGAGGCCGCAGGATGCTCTTGCGCCCCAGGCCGTCGATGACGTTTTCCACCGCGATGTCGCAGGCCACCTGCCACAGCACCGGGTCCCGGCTGCCCTGGAGCCACAGGTGCCGGAATACGCAGTGGAATATCGTGTGTAAATATAACCGTTTCAGGTACTTCGGGTTCTCCCGGTACAGCCGCAGCAGGGCGCTGGGCTGATAATACAGGGTCCGGCCGTCGGTGGCCATCACCCCGCACCGCTCGTCGGGGGCGGGGGTCAGGGCCCCCAGGGCCTGGTCCAGAAACCGGAAGTCCAGGTAAAGCTCGCTGCGCAGCACCGCCAGCACTTCCAGACCCATCCGGGCCTGCCACTCCTCGTGGGTCTCAGGCCGGGCCGACTGGAAGGGGGCGTTGAAATCCACCGGCGCTTTGGGAGCCATGGAGATCACCTCCCGGAATATCCGTGTCAAAAATCATCAAATGTATAATGCCGCTTGGGCTTTGCGGGCCGGGCGTGATACTCGGCGTCGGCCAGCAGGGCCGCCGACTGGGCGTCTCCCGCCCGCTGGGCTGCCCCCGAGGCGGCTTCCAGGGCGGCGCCGTCCAGCACCTTCAGGCCGATCAGGGCTTTCAGCCCCTCCCGGTCCTGGGCTTTGATCAGGGCCCCGGCCACCGCCGCCCCCTGCTGAGCCAGGAAGGCCCGGTACTGCTTTTCGGCCTGGGGCTCCAGCTGCCAGGGATACCGCAGCCGGTCCAGGCAGAGGAGGGCCATATAGGTGGGGTCGTCCCCGCCGTGGCCCTGGGCAAAGATGGCGTCGTACTCGTCCCACAGCAGTTTCCCGTCCCGGAAGCACTGGCGGTAGTGGTAGCCCTGGCCCGAAAAGGTGTGGAGCAGGATGTGGGCGGGGGTCTCCTCGATGTCCTCCCAGTACTCGGGGTACCGGAACACCGCCGCCGTCTCCCCTTCGGGTCCCTCCGGCAGGAAGGACACCCGCAGGTTGCTGGAGATGTTGTTGACGATGGCGGACAGGCCGGTGGCCGCCTCCGGCGGCGCGCAGACCCGGATCTCGGTGAGGACAAAACAGTTCAAAAACACATCGCTCCCCACCGCCAGAGGGCCGCTGCCCAGGGTCATCCGCCGGAGGGCCCGGCAGTTGTAAAAGGCGCAGCTGCCGATTTCCCGCAGGGATTCGGGCAGGGTGATCTCCTCCAGGAAGTTCCCCGCCACCGGGTGGAGTTCCTCCGCCCCGTCTGCCGGCCGGGCGGGGCCGGGCAGGCCTTCCCCATCCCAGCTGCACCGCAGCACCGGGCCGGAAACACCGTCCCGCACCGTCCCGGAAAAGCAGTAGTTCCCCAGTTTTGCCAGGGGCAGCATCTGCCCTTCGGGCCCCGGCAGGGCCCCGGGCAGGGTCAGTACCGGCTCTTCCCCGTAGGCCCGGGCCAGGGCGGCGGTGCCGTCGGGCTGCACCGTATAGTCAAAGGTGTACCCCATGGATACCTCCCATCCAAAACAAAGCGCCCCCGCGGCGTGTTGCCGCCGGGAAGCGCTCAGATTCTTTTTGCTCAGCCCTGGGCTGCCTGGGCCAGGCAGTCCTCCATGCCGGCCAGAACCGCCTGGCTGGTGTAGGTGCTGCCGGCCACAATGTCCACGTTGGCGGTGGAGCCGGCCTCGGTCAGCTCCTGGGCCAGCTGGGCTGCGGCTGCGCCGCCCAGAGCCGGGGTTTCGCCCGAGGCGTCGGCCTTGACCTCCGACACCATCCCGCTGGAGATGGTGACGGTGACCGTCACTTCGCTCAGGTATCCCTGCTGGGCCGAGGTGTAGACACCGTCATGCAGCAGGACGCTGTTGGGGTTTTCGCCGCCGGGCAGGGACCCGGTGCTGTGGATATAGGTCAGAAGGCCCAGGGCCATCAGAAAGGTGGCGACCATCATCAACAGAGCGTTGCGCAGAATGCGTTTGGGCATAGGTGCAAAGCCCTCCTTTCCTTTGCTTGTTTGGGTTTACTGGGAGCTCTCCACCGGCTTGGCGGGCTTGAAGCTGTCCCGCAGGGTAACCACACGGTTGAAGACGCCGGGGTTTTTGGAGTCGGGGGTAAAGAAGCCGTTGCGGACAAACTGGAACTTGTCCCCCGGCTTGGCATCGGCCAGGGCCAGCTCCAGCTTGCAGCCCTTGCAGACGGTGACGCTGTCGGGGTTCAGGAAGTCCTTGTAGCTGGTGCCCTCGGGGAGGTTGTTCATGTTCTCCCGGGTAAACAGCTTGTCGTACAGGCGGACCTCGGCCTCAACGCAGTGGGAAGCGCTGACCCAGTGGATGGTGCCCTTGACCTTGTGGCCGTCGGCGGGGTTGCCGCAGCCGGCCTCCAGGTCTGCATCACAGTGGATGGCGGTGATGTTGCCTGCCTCGTCCTTGTCCACGCTGGTGCACCGGACGATGTAAGCGCCCATCAGGCGGACCTCGCCGCCCACCGTCAGCCGCTTGAACTTGGGAGGCGGAACCTCCGCGAAGTCCTCCGACTCGATCCAGATCTCCCGGCTGAACACCACGTCACGGGTAGAGGCATCGTTGGCCTCCCGGTTGGGGTTGTTGGGCAGGGCAAAGGTCTCGGTCTTGTCGGCGGGGTAGTTGTCCACAATCAGCTTGACCGGGTGGAGCACCGCCACACGGCGCTGGGCAGCCAGATCCAGCTCGCTGCGGATGCAGGCCTCCAGCTGGCGCATGTCAATCAGGTTGTCGCTCTTGGCGATGCCGGCCTCCCGCACAAAGGTGAAGATGGAGGTGGGGGTGTAGCCCCGGCGGCGCAGGCCGCAGAGGGTGGGCATCCGGGGATCATCCCAGCCGTCCACAATGCCCAGCTCCACCAGCTCCCGCAGGTAGCGCTTGCTCATGACGGTGTTGGTCATGTTCAGGCGGGCAAACTCCCGCTGCTTGGGGAACTCGGTGCCGAAGATGTTGGTGATGACCCACTCGTACAGGGGGCGGTGATTCTCAAACTCCAGGCTGCACATGCTGTGGGTAATCCCCTCGATGGCGTCCTGGATGGGGTGGGCAAAGTCGTACATGGGGTAGATGCACCACTTGTCCCCCTGGCGGTGATGGGTCTCATACTTGATGCGGTAGATGGCGGGGTCCCGCATGTTCATGTTGGGGCTGGCCAGGTCGATCTTGGCCCGCAGGGTCTTTTCGCCCTCCTTGAACTCACCGGCCCGCATCCGGCGGAACAGGTCCAGGTTCTCCTCGGGGGTGCGGTCCCGCCAGGGAGAGGGACGGCTGGGCTTGCCGGCATCGTTGCCGCGGTACTCCCGCATCTCATCCCGGCTCAGGTCGTCCACATAGGCCTTGCCCTCCAGGATCAGCTTCTCGGCGTACTGGTAGCACTGCTCGAAGTAGTCGCTGCCGTAGAAGACGCCGCCGTTGGGGTCAGCCCCCAGCCAGTGCAGGTCCTCCAGGATGCTGTTGACATACTCGGCACCCTCCCGGGCGGGGTTGGTGTCGTCCAGGCGCAGGTTGAATTTGCCGCCGTAGGCCTTGGCGATGGACCAGTTGATGTAGATCGCCTTGGCGCTGCCGATGTGCAGGTAGCCGTTGGGCTCGGGCGGGAACCGGGTGTGGATCTCGGTGACTTTGCCCTCGGCCAGGTCGGCGTCGATGATATCGGTCAAAAAGTTTTTGTCTGCCATAATACAGTTCTCCCTCATACTGCTCGCTGCTCGGATACCCTCCGGCCGGCCCGAAGGCCCCGCCGGATGCGCAGGGAAATGCGCCGGCGGGGAAGGGTTCCCCGGCCCTGGGGCCGGTGCGCCGGAACATTTGACCGCGGGGGCCGGAAAAACCACTGTGTCCTGCACAGCCCCTCCTGCCCCAAAACCGCAGAAAAAGCTTCCCGGATCTGCCTTTTGCACCCCGGGCCGCCTTCCTGCAGGGGGCATGGATGATATGCCCCTTATAATGGTATATCATACAACATTTTCGCCTTTCCTGCAAGAAGGGGGCAGCCGGTTTTCTCTTTTAAACCAGTCACCGGATTTTTTCTTCCGGTAATTCGTGCAGAATGCTTGACAACCGACAGGAAGTATCGTATAGTTCTGCTTGGTGTAAATTCAGTGTGCCTGTAACACACAAGTGCAGTGAGGAAAAAACAATATGATGGACCTTGTCAAAGACGCTTTTCAGAAGGAAAAAATCATCTCAAACCTTCGCTTTTTTGCCCTGCTGAACCTGGGCCTGATCCTGACCGCCCTGGGCATTGTCTGGTTTAAAACCCCCAACCACTTTGCCTTCGGCGGCACCTCGGGCCTGTCGGTGCTGCTGTCGGCCATGTTCCCCCAGTTCAACGTGGGCTTTTTCATGTGGGTGCTCAACCTGATCCTGGTGGTGCTGGGCTTTATCTTCCTGGGCATCAGCTGCATGGGGTGGACGGTGTTTTCCTCCTTTGCCCTGTCCTTTTACGTGTCGGTGTGTGAGGCCATCTGGCCCATGAACCAGCCTTTCACCGATGACAAGCTGCTGGAGCTGATCTTTGCGGTGCTGCTGCCCGCCGTGGGCGCCGCCATCGTCTTCAACATCGGCGCCTCCACCGGCGGCACCGATATTGTTGCCCTGATCCTGACCAAGCATACATCCCTGAACATCGGCTCGGCCCTGATGTGCAGCGATGTGCTGATCATCCTGGGCGCCGCCGCCATCTTCGGGGTGCCCACCGGCCTGTACTGCGCCCTGGGCCTGATCGGCAAATCCTTTGTGGTGGACGGCGTCATCGAGAGCATCAACCAGCGCAAGGTGTGCACCGTGGTCACCTCCAACCCCGAGGACATCACCGACTACATCCTGGAGGATCTCCACCGCTCGGCCACCGTGGAGGAGGCCCAGGGCGCCTACACCGGCAAACCCCTGACGGTGGTGATGACCGTCCTGACCCGGCGGGAGGCCAACCTGCTGCGGAATTTCCTGCGGGTCAACGACAATCACGCTTTCATCACCATCGTCAACTCCAGCGAGATCATCGGCAAGGGCTTCCGTGCTTTGAACTGATCCCCGCCCCGGGATTCACTCTCGTGAAAGTCATACTTATTACCGAAAACAGCCGTCCGAAAGGGCGGCTTTTTTGGGGTTTTGACCAGAATTTATACCCCGCCGGCCTCCATCTCCCCCGTTCTGGCTGTAGTCAAAAAAGGGCAGATATGGTACAATAAACCCGTAAGAACACCGCGGCCCCGGGGCCGCTGAGAAGAAGAAGGAGTGTTTTCCGATGACTGAATACAAGCCTTTCAAAGAGGGCAAGGTCCGCGAGATTTACGACGTGGGCGACGCCCTGGTGATGGTTGCCACCGACCGCATTTCCGCCTTTGATGTGATCCTGAAGAACAAGATCACCAAGAAGGGCACCGTCCTGACCCAGATGAGCAAGTTCTGGTTTGACTACACCAAGGACCTGCTGCCCAACCACATGATCTCGGTGAACACCGCCGATATGCCCGAGTTTTTCCGTCAGCCCCAGTTTGAGGGCAACAGCATGCTCTGCCGCAAGCTGACCATGCTGCCCATCGAGTGCATTGTCCGCGGCTACATCACCGGCAGCGGCTGGGCCAGCTACCAGAAGACCGGCAAGGTCTGCGGCATCACCCTGCCCGAGGGCCTGAAGGAGTCGGACAAGCTGCCCGAGCCCATCTACACCCCCAGCACCAAGGCTGACCTGGGCGACCACGACGAGAACATCTCCTACGAGCAGAGCATCACTGTGCTGGAGAAGCACTTCCCCGGCAAGGGCGAGGAGTACGCCGCCAAGCTGCGGGATTACACCATTGCCCTGTACAAGAAGTGCGCCGACTACGCTCTGAGCCGCGGCATCATCATCGCCGATACCAAGTTTGAGTTCGGCCTGGATGAGGCCGGCAACGTGGTTCTGGGCGACGAGATGCTGACCCCCGATTCTTCCCGCTTCTGGCCCCTGGAGGGCTACGAGCCGGGCCACGGCCAGCCCTCTTTCGACAAGCAGTTTGTCCGCGACTGGCTGAAGGCCCATCCCGACAGCGACTACCTGCTGCCCCAGGATGTCATCGACAAGACCATCGCCAAGTACCTGGAGGCCTATGAGCTCCTGACCGGCACCAAGCTGTAACCCTTTCGCTTTTCCCCGCCCCGGGTTTTCGGACCCCGGGCGGTTTTTTGTTTTGCACGGCCACAGCAAAAAAGCCCCCGGAAGGCTTTTGCACCTTCCGGGGGCTCATTGTGTACTTTGGTATAACCCTGACGGCCTTACTCAATGTCGATCAGGTTCTGGTTGGGCTTGGGCAGCTCCTTCTTGGCCTCGGCACGGGGCAGGGTGATCTTCAGGACGCCATCCTCGAACTTTGCGTGGATGTCTTCCTTCTTGACCTGGTCGCCGATGTAGAAGCTGCGGGCGCAGGTGCCCGAGAAGGTCTCACGGCGGACGTAGCGGCCTTCCTTGCCGGATTCATTGTTGGTGTGGCTGCGGACGGCCTGGATGGTCAGATAACCGTCTTCCAGCTGCATCTTGACGTCCTCTTTCTTGCAGCCGGGCAGGTCAACATCCATCTCATAGCCGGTCTCGGTCTCTTTCACATCGGTCTTCATCATGTTGGCAGCCCGTTTGCCGAAGGTATTGCGGGTCTCCCGGTTCAGCTCCCGATCCATGTCGCCGAAGAACGGATCAAACCAGTCATCAAACAGATTTTCATGGAAAACAGCAGGCAGTAACATAAGTCAAACCTCCAATCACGGCCCCTTGCGGGAACCGGTAACAATCACAAGAACGATCCCCGGAGGAAGCACCCGGCCCGGAGCTCTTTGTTCCTCCGGACCCCTTCCTCCTGATCACGGCCTTAGTATAGCACGAATAGTTAGCACTGTCAAGTATAGAGTGCTAATATTTTTAATTCTTTACAATTTCGTCACATTTGTTCCACGGCTCTCAAAAATCCTGCGTATTGCAGTGTTTTGCAAGCAATCCGCACTGCTCGTCAGCGCTCGCGATGACGATATGCTTGCATTTTCCCGGAGACGCAAAATGCCCCCGGGAGGCTTTCCAGTCTCCCGGGGGCATTGGTTTACATCCCAGTCAGCTTGCAGCTGCAGCGGGGCTTACTCGATTTCAATCAGGTTCTGATTGGCAGCGGGCAGCTCCTGCTGGGTCTGGGGATGGGGCAGGCTGAACTTCAGCACGCCGTCCTCAAACTTTGCGTGGATGTCTTCCTTCTTGACATCCTCGCCCACATAGAAGCTGCGGGCGCAGGTGCCGGAGAAGCTTTCGCGGCGCACATAATGGCCTTCCTTGTCGGTCTGGTCGTTGTTGTGGCTGCGGACAGCCTGGATGGTCAGATAGCCGTTTTCCAGCTCCATCTTGACGTCCTCTTTCTTGCAGCCGGGCAGATCGACGGCCACTTCATAAGCGTCGCCGGTATCCTTGACGTCGGTCTTCATCATGTTTGCGCCGCGCTTGCCAAAAACCTGGTGGGATTCGCGGTTCATTTCGCGATCCATGTCATCGAAGAACGGATCAAACCAATCATCGAAAAGATTCTCATGAAAAACAGCAGGCAGTAACATAAGTCAAACCTCCAATCAACAGCCCCCTCAGGGGGCTGATCCGTGCTCCCGGCGGCAGGGACCCCCGGGGGTTTTGTCCCCCGGTGCCCTTCCTCCTGAGCACAGCTATACTATAGCACGGATTATTAGCACTGTCAAGTATTGAGTGCTAAAATTCACATCTGCGTCACAAAGTGTTCACAGTTCCTGCTGCGGATTCAAAATCCAACTGTTCTTCGTCCTTTTTAGAAGAAGGCGTCGTAGCTGTCGTATTCCTCGGCCCGGGCCTTCATCTCCTCCAGCACAGCCTCGGCCTGGTCCAGCTGGCTGGGCCCCGCCCCCGACTCGCTGACCAGCGCCCGCACCGCCGCCGCCAGGTCCCCGCCAAAGAGGGTGTCCAGCCGCTCCCGCATACAATAAACCCCATAGGCCCGCCGGGTCACCGCCGGGGTATAGACATTGCGGTTGGCCTCCCGGGTCACCTTGACCCAGCCCTTTGCCTCCAGCCGGCCCAGGAAGGTCAGCAGGGTGCCATCCGCCCAGCCTTTGCCCGCCAGCCGCTGGCCGACCTCCCGCCGGGTGGCGGGGGCCTTCTCCCACAAAGCCAGCAGCACCTGTTCCTCCGCCGATGACAGAGGTTTGCAGCGCTCGGGTATGCCATACATCTTCCATTCCCCATTTCTTTCTACTACATTTGTATTTGTTTTCTTCAGTATAGCAGATTCTGCAGCGGGCCGCAACTGCCATTTTCCCGCTCTGTACCTGTCTTTTTGGCGTTATTACTACATTTGTAATCGTTTTTGTTCGTGTCACAGAGACATTTGTATGTTCTGTGCTTTCACAGCCTGTCTGCACCAGTGTTTTTGTGCAAAAGGCCTCTTGTTTTCGGCCCCTCCAAACCTTTATACTTTGTAACAACACAGCGCATCCACGCAATTTTAGGAAAGAGAAGACGGAGGGAACCATCATGGCTAGAGTTTACAATTTCAGCGCCGGGCCCAGCATGCTGCCCGAGGCAGTTCTGAAGAAGGCACAGGCCGAGCTGCTGGATTACCACGGCAGCGGCCAGAGCGTCATGGAGATGAGCCACCGCAGCAAGTGGTTTGACGATATCATCCACAACACCGAGGCCTCCCTGCGGCGTCTGATGCAGATCCCCGACAACTATAAAGTGGGCTTTTTCCAGGGCGGCGCCACCCAGCAGTTTGCCATGGTGCCCCTGAACTTCATGACCACCGGCAAGGCCGACTACATCGTCACCGGCAACTTCTCCAACCTGGCCGCCAAAGAGGCCGCCAAGTTCGGCGAGGCCCGGATCGTGGCCTCCAGCAAGGACAAGAACTTCACCTACATCCCCGACGTCAAGGCCATCCCCTACAATTCTGACGCCAGCTACATCCACATCTGCCAGAACAACACCATCTTCGGCACCCAGTATGTGGAGATCCCCCAGGTGGAGGGCATTCCCCTGGTGGCCGACATGAGCTCGATGATCCTCTCCCGCCCGGTGGACGTCAGCCAGTACGGCTGCATCTATTTCGGCGTCCAGAAGAACGTGGCCCCCGCCGGCATGGCCATCGCCATCATCCGGGAGGACCTGCTGGGCCATGCAGCCGACAACGTCCCCACCATGATGAACTACACCACCCTGATCAATAAGGACAGCATGTACAACACCCCGCCCTGCTGGTGCATCTATATGACCGGCCTGGTGCTGGACTATCTGGAGCACGAGGTGGGCGGCCTGGCCGAGATGCAGAAGATCAACGAGGCCAAGGCCAAGGTGCTGTATGACTATCTGGACAGCCAGGACTTCTATAATAACCCTGTGGAGCACCGCTACCGCAGCACCATGAACGTCACCTTCACCAGCCCCAACCCCGACATGGATAAGAAGTTCTGCGCAGAGGCTACCGAGGCAGGCTTTGTCAACTTGAAGGGCCACCGCCTGGTGGGCGGCATGCGGGCCTCCATCTACAACGCCATGCCGCCGGAGGGCATTGACAAACTGGTCGCCTTCATGGAGACCTTCCGCAAGAACAACGCCTAAACTTTGCCATGGAGGAACAGACCCATGTTTACCATTCAGACTTTAAACGCCATCAGCCCGGTGGGCCTGGCCAAGCTGCCCAAGAACCTGTTTGAGGTGTCGGTGAACGCCGACGCCCCCGACGGCATCCTGGTGCGCAGCGCCGACCTGCTGAACACCGAATTCAAACCCAACCTGCTGGGCATCGCCCGGGCCGGTGCGGGGGTCAACAACATCCCCCTGGACCGCTGCAGCGAGCAGGGCATCGTGGTGTTCAACACCCCCGGCGCCAACGCCAACGCCGTGGCCGAGCTGGTCACCGGCATGCTGATTGCCGGCAGCCGCAACGTGCCAGCTGCTTCCCTCTGGGCCCAGGACCTGGCCGGGGACCCCAACCTGAAGAAGGATGTGGAAAAGGGCAAAAAGCAGTATGTGGGCAACGAGATCGCCGGCAAGGTGCTGGGAGTCATCGGCCTGGGTGCCATCGGCTCCCGGGTGGCCAACAACGCCATCAGCCTGGGGATGGAGGTCTACGGCTATGACCCCTACATCTCCATCGACGCTGCCTGGAATCTGAGCAGCCAGGTACACCACTGCGTCAACCTGAACGATATGCTGCCCCTGTGCGACTATCTGACCATTCATGTCCCCTATATGCCCACCACCAAGGACACCATCAACGCCCAGACCCTGGCCCTGTGCAAGGACGGCGTCAAGGTCCTGAACTATGCCCGGGGCGAGCTGGTGAACAACGCCGCCATGCTGGAGGCCCTGGACAGCGGCAAAGTGGCCATGTATATGACCGACTTCCCCGCCGAGGAGCTGCTCCACAAGCAGGGGGTCATCTGCACCCCTCACCTGGGCGCCTCCACCCCTGAGGCCGAGGACAACTGCGCCATCATGGCTGCCCAGGAGCTGAGCGACTATCTGCGGAACGGCAACATCGCCCACTCGGTGAACATGCCCGACGTCCGCCAGCCCCGGGCCGGCGGCAAGCGGGTCTGCATCATCCACAAAAATGAGCCGGGCGTCATCAGCCAGATCACGGCCCTCACCACCGCCGCCAACCTGAACATCGAGAACATGGTGAACAAGAGCAAAAAGGATATGGCCTACACCATGCTGGATGTCACCGGCGCCATGGATGCCTCCCTGAAGGAGAAGCTGGCCGAGATCTCGGCCGTCATCCGGGTCCGCATCCTGTAAAACCAAACACAAAGCCCCGGGCTGCTGCGCAGCAGTCCGGGGTTTTCTGATGCAAAAAAGCCGCTCCGGCGAACCCCGGGGCGGCTTTTGCTGCAATCTTGATTCAGTTTATTCCAGGCCGATCTGCCGGGCGTATTCCTCCAGCAGTTCCCGCTCCAGGAAGGGGGTCTTGACTCCCATCCGGTCCCGGTAGGTCTCGTGGCCCTTGCCGATGACGGCGATCAAGTCACCGGGCTGGGCGTGGTCCACGGCATAGTGGAGGGCGTCCAGACGGTCGGGGATCTCCACAAACTTGGCATCGGGGTTGCCCTTCATCATCCCCTGGCGGATGTCGGCCAGAATGTCCTCCACCTTTTCAAAGCGGTTGTTGTCCTCGGTGAGGATGGAGAAATCGGCCATCTTGGCGCAGATCTCCCCCATACCGTAGCGGCGCAGCTTAGAGCGGTTGCCGCCGCAGCCGAACACCACCACCAGCCGGTGGGGGTTGTAGGCCCGCAGGGTGGTCAGCAGGCTCTCGGTGGACACCTCGTTGTGGGCGTAGTCCAGCAGGATGGTGAACTTTTTGCTGATGGGCACCAGCTCCACCCGGCCCTTCACCACACAGCGGGCCAGGCCATCGTGGATGGCCTGATCCGGCACATCCAGCTCCTTGCCCACCGCCAGGGCGGCCAGGGCATTGTAGACGCTGAACGAGCCCGGCATGTTGACCCGGACGTCCATCTCATCCTTGCCGCTGACGTGGAAGGTGACCCCCAGGAAATCGTGGGTCCGCAGCAGCTGGCAGTCCCCGGCCCGGTAGTCGGCCTTCTCCCCCATGCCGTAGGTCACCAGCCGGCAGGTGTGGCCTTCCAGCAGGGCCTCGGTGTTGGGGTCGTCGATGTTGACAATGCCAACGTCGCACCGCTGGAACAGCTTGCCCTTCCAGCTGCGGTATTCCTCAAAGCTGGCGTGCTCGCCGGGGCCGATATGATCGGGGGACAGGTTGGTAAAGACGCCCACGTTGTAGTGGATGCCCGCCACACGGTCCATCATCAGGCCCTGGCTGGACACTTCCATCACCACCGTGTCGCAGCCGGCCTCCACAAAGGTGTGGAAGATCTTCTGCAGCTCGTAGCTCTCGGGGGTGGTGTTGGCGGTGTCCTCGTGGTGGCCCATGTAGTAGACGCCGTTGGTGCCGATCATGCCCACCTTGCGGCCCGCGGCCTCCAGCACGCTGCGGATCATGTGGGCGGTGGTGGTCTTGCCCTTGGTGCCGGTGACGCCGATCATGGTCATCTTCCGGGAGGGGTTATCGAACAGGTTGGCGCTCATCAGGGCCATGGCATAGCGGCTACTCTCCACCTTCAGGACGGTGACCCCTTCCAGGCCGGCCAGGTCGATGTCGTGCTGGATCACAATGGCTGCGGCGCCCTTGGCGGCGCAGTCGGCGGCAAAGTCGTGGCTGTCCCGCTGGGTGCCCACAATGCAGACAAACAGGGTGCCCGGCCCGGCTTTCCGGCTGTCATAGACAATGTCGGTGATCTCGGTGTCCATGCTGCCCTGTACCAGGGTACAGGCAATTCCTTCGGTCAACGCAGATAGTTTCATCACTGATTCACTCCTCATTGGTCTGCCCCTCAGCAGGGGTCTGTTGCTCCTGGTCCGCCCCGGCGGCTGCCTGGGGGGCGGTATCCTCCTGGGTTTGGGTATCATCGCCGGCGGCGGCCGCCTCTGCACCTTCAGCAGTCTGCTGCCCGGGGGCGGCAGTCCCTTCTCCGGCGGCGGTTTCGGTGCCGCCGGCAGTGCCTGCGGCCTCTGTGCCTTCTGTGCCCTCTGCGGTGTCTGCGCCGGCGTCATCCTCTTCGGCAGGGGTCTGGTCCGGCACCACATAGCCCGAAGGCAGTTCCGGCACACCCTGGGCAAAGATGGCCTGCAGGGTGCCGTCGGTCTTGACATGGCTGCAGTCCAGCTGGCCGGTGTCGGTCTCGGCGCAGCCCTTGCCCTCCTTGTTCAAAAGCATGTACTCGGCATAGTCCAGCTTGTAGTCCAGCTCGTTCAGGGTGCCCAGCAGGACGCTGATCCGGTTCTGGTAGAGGAAAGCAATCTCTTCCACGCTCTCGTATTCGATGCGGGTCACGTCCTTCAGCAGATCCCGCTCCTGGAGGGCGGTCAGCAGGGTGTTCAAGGCATCCACCCGGCCGTCCTTGGCCTGGACCTTTTCTTCATCGCTGGCCGCAGAATCAGACGAGGCCGCGGAATCCGCGGTGCCGCTGAGGGCGGGGTCAGACAAGGCGTAGGTCAGCTGGTCGCCGGGGGTCACGCTGACCGGATCCCCGCCGTAGAGGACCAGCAGGTCGGGCTGTTCCGTCTCGGTGGAGAGGATTTTCAGCCCCGCCGACAGGCTGATCCAGCCGGTGTCGGTCTGCATGGTGTAGACCGGGGTGGCGGGTTTCACCTCCACCACCACCGTGCTGGGGTACACCCGCTTGACCTGGATCTGTTCCAACAGGGGGAACTCCTTTTCCAGCATGGCGGCCTTTTCCTCGGGGTCAAAGCTGAAGATGTTTTCCTCCACCTGCACCCCCAGAGCATCCAGGATCTGGCTGCTGGTGTAGCCGCCTGCCTCGGTGAGGTCGGCCCCGTCGGGGCCCGCCACCCGGATGGCGTTGATCTTGAACAGCATGGTGACGGTGAGGTAAATGCCTGCCGCCGCCACGCACAGCACCAGTACCACTGCGGTCAGCCGCCGCATCATCCGGCGGCGCCGCAGCATTTTCCGGGTGACCCGGCGGCGGCGCCGCACTTCCCGGCGGGGGGCCGCCTGGGACGGCCTTGCCCGGACAGGCCGGCGCTGTTCCCCCGGCCGCCGCCTCTGCTGGCGGCTGTCCGGGCGGCGGGAGGGCCTGGTCTGCCCGGTGGGGAACTCCACCAGATTGTCCGCCCGGCCTGCCCGGGGGGGATGTTCATAGAAAAAGCTGTCCTCCACCCGCTGCCCGGTGGGGGGCGGGTTGGGGCGCTGTCGGGTCTGCCCCTGCTGGGGGCGCTGCGGGGCGGGCCGGCCTGATGGCCTGCGCCTCCGCTTTTTGGCTGCCATACCCCTCCGCCTCCTTTCCTTCTGGCTCAAAATACAATCCTGTCTGTATTTTTACAGTTGTTTTACACGATTTGTCACGATTCCTGCACCAAGTGCTGCAGCTGGGCCACAATCCGGTCCAGGCTGTCGTCCACCGACAGGGTGCGGGCATTCCGGCCCATCCGGGCCAGTTTGTCTTTTTCTTCCAGCAGCCCGGCCACCTCAGACACCAGCTTTTCGCCGGTCAGGTCTTTTTCCTCGATGACCACGGCGGCGTCCACCTTGGCCAGCTCCAGAGCGTTGTAGTACTGGTGGTTCTCGGCCACGTTGGGGCTGGGGATCAGGATGGCGGCCCGGCCGGCGGCCTCCAGCTCGGCCAGAGTCAAAGCGCCGGCCCGGCTGATCACCAGATCGGCCGCCGCCAGCAGCTCAGGCATATTGTCGATGTACTCCCGGACCTCCAGGCTGTCCCCTCGGGAAAAGCCTTTTTCCTTTTCCAGGTCCTTGAACAGCTGGACGCCGTACTGGCCGGTGGCGTGGAGGTGGAGCACATTCTTGTGGTTTTTCTGCTCCCAGGCGCACAGGTCGGCCACCACCTCGTTGATCCGCCGGGCACCCAGGCTGCCGCCGAAGGAGAGGATCACAGTGCGGTCCCCTGCCTTGAGCTTGGCCCGGGCCTCCTCCCGGCGCTGGGCCCAGGCAAAGACCTCAGGCCGCACCGGGTTGCCCACCACCGACGTCTTGCCGGGGACGCCCAGCCGGTCGGCGCCGGCCTGCACCGCCGCAAACACCAGGTTCACCTCGGGAGCCAGCAGCTTGTTGGTGACCCCGGGGAAGGCGTTCTGCTCGTGGATGGCGGTCTTGATCCCCCGCTTGGCGGCGGCACGGACCACCGGGCCCGACACATAGCCGCCGCAGCCGATCACCAGGTCCGGCTTGACCTCATTGAGGATGGCCTTGCACCGGGGCCCGGACCGGGCCAGGTTCCAGACGGTGATGAGGTTCCGCCGCAGGTTTTCCAGGGAGATCCGCCGCTGAAAACCGGTCACCTCGATGTGATGGAAGGGATACCCCGCCTGGGTCACCAGCCGGTACTCCATCCCCTCTTTCCGCCCTGCAAAGTGGATCTCGGCGGCGGGGTCCGCTGCCCGCAGCGCCCCCGCAATGGCAAGGGCCGGGTTGATATGGCCGGCAGTGCCGCCGGCTGCAATCAGTACGCGCATAAGTGATTCCTCCTGTCCGGGCTGGCCGGACCTTTTCCCAACAAAATCCCATCCGCGGTCAGGCGGACGGGACAGCAGCAAAACACCTGCCGGGCTTATTGCATCCCGGCCTGACGGCCCGTCGCGGGCCGCCGGAGCTGATCCAGCACAATGGCGGGCTGGGCAGTCTCCTCGTGGATTTTTTCTTTTTGGGCGGCGCGGCGGGCTTCCGCAGCCCGGGCGCCGTTGCGTCCGATGTGGATCATAACCCCCATCTCGGCCATCAGCAGCAGCAGGCTGGTGCCGCCGGAGGAGAAGAAGGGCAGGCTGATGCCGGTGTTGGGCAGGGTGTTGGTGACGACGGCCACGTTGCAGAACACCTGCCAGCCCACCTGGGCCATGATGCCCACGCCCACCAGGGTGCTGAAGCGGTCCCCCGCCTGGAAGGCGATCATGAACCCCTGCACCAGCAGCAGCACGAACAGCAGGATGACCACCACGGCCCCCACAAAGCCCAGCTCCTCACAGACGACGCTGAAGATAAAGTCGTTGGTGCACTCGGGCAGCCACAGCTGCTTTTCCACGCTGTTGCCCAGGCCCAGGCCGGTGAGGCCGCCCGAGCCGATGGCGTAGAGGCTCTGGAGGGTCTGGTCGGTCATCTTGCTCAGATCCTGGGTCCAGCCGTCCAGACGGGACTGCAGGTAAGGGATGGCGTCGATGTGGGACAGGATGCTCTCCAGCAGCAGCACCGCCGCAGCGGCGCCGCCGTAAGTAATGATGCCGCCGCTGCCGTTCAGCAGCAGGATGCTGCCCACGATGGCGCACATCAGGATGATGCCGGACATGTGGGGTTCCAGCGCCAGCAGCACCACCACCGGCAGCAGGGGCGCCAGGGGCACCATCAGCTCCCGCACCACCTTCTGGTACAGCCAGCGGCCAAAGTTGCCGGCCACCTGCCGGACGCCGGGCTCCCCCTGCAGCACCAGATGAGGGGTGCGGCTGGCCAGATGGGCGGTGAGGAGGATCATCTCAAACTTCACCAGCTCGGAGGCCTGGAGGGTGGGCAGGCCCCGGATGTTGATCCACCGCCGGCAGCCGTTGAGGGGCTCGCAGAACAGGACAATCACCAGCAGAATCAGGCTGATGATGTACCCGGCCCACACAAACTTGCGGATAAACCGCAGGTCAATGTAGGAGAACACCGTCATCACTCCCACGCCGATGAGGGCGTAGAGGGACTGGGATTTGATATAGTAGAAGCTGTCTCCCATCCGCAGGTAACCGGTGGTATAGCTGGCGCTGAACAGCATCACCAGCCCGAAAATCACAATCAGGGCCAGCGTTGCCAGCCAACCGATGGTCAGCGGGGTCCAGGGCCCGGGATTGCGCTGCAATACCACCACCGGCCCGTTGGGGTCCCGGCGCCTTCTTCTTGCAACGGCCATATTGGAAACACCTTTCTTTCAATGGATTACAGGCCCCGCCCCTTGCAGGCGGGCCGGGGGTTCAGAGCTGGGCGGTGCGCAGAGCGGCCAAAGTGCCTGCCAGCGCCAGCGTGCAGAAGACGTAAAATACGGCCACAGGGCCGCCTTTTTTCCGCAGCCAGCCCTCAAAGCTGCCCTGCCGGAACAAAGGCCGGCGGGCCAGCCGCCGCCACAATCCCTGGAGCACAGCGGCCAGGCCCTCCACCCAGAAGGGCAGAGCCAAAGCCAGGGCGATGTCGGCCCGGCCGATGGACAGGGGGATCCCCCCCACCGCCCCGGCCAGGAACAAAGTTCCCACCGACCCCGGCAGCAGCCGGGCGGGGTAGAAATTCCACAGCAGGAACGCCATCAGGGCCCCGGCCAGCGCTGCCGGCAGCACCGCCAGCGGGAAAAAGCCCAAAATGGTCTCGGCCCCCATCAGCCCCAGCATGGCCACAAAGGCGGCCCCGGCGGCAGCGCCATCGGCCCCGCCGGAGGGCCGGGCCGATTCGCTGAGGGCCACCAGCATCACCGCCCACAGAGGGGCAGCGGCGGCGCCCAGCTCCAGATAGCCGGTGCCGGGCAGGGTCAGGCCGGTGGGCATGGCCCCGTTCAGATAGAGGGCCGCCACCGTCACCAGGGCGGCGGCAGCTTCCAGGGCCAGACGGGCCCCGGGCCGCAGGCCCAGCACCTGCCGGGGCCGCAGCCGGGCCAGATCATCCGCCAGCCCCGCAGCCCCAAACAGGAACCCGGCCCCCAGCCCCAGCATCAGCCGGCCGGTGAGCCCGCCCCCCAGCAGCTCGGGCTGGACCAGGCAGACCACCACCCAGCCCACCCCAACGGCAGTCAGGGTCCCGATGATGAAGCACAGCCCGCCCATGGTGGGCAGGCCCCGAGGCTCGGCAGACGCGGACTTGTGCTGGGGGTCCGGCCGGTCCGGTTTGGAACCGGTCTCCTGTTGGGGCGGAACCAGGGCCCGCAGCAGCGGCACCAGCAGGTTCCCGACCGCGGTCGTCAGGGCAAAACCCAGCACTGACGCCACGATCAAGGCAAATCGTATCATGATCTCTATCTCCGATCCGATGAAATTCAGCCGTTGGTTTCGTTTTTGGCAGCGGCATCCTGCAGGGCGCAGAACCGGTCCACAGCGTTTTCCAGCGCCATGCCCCGGCTGCCCTTGAAGAGAATTGCATCCCCCGGCCCGGCGGCTTTGGCCAGCAGGCCGGCGATCTCATCGTAATTGTTGGCATGGACCGTCTTGATCCCCTTGGCAGCGGCCACCGTCGCGGTGCGGTGGGCCAGTTCGCCGTAGGTGATCAGCACGTCGATGCCGCACTGGGCCACCAGCCGGCCCAGATCCTCATGGGCGGGCCGGCCCTGGTCTCCCAGCTCCAGCATATCGGCCAGCACCGCAAACCGCCGCTTGCAGGGGTAGTCCTGGAACATTTCCAGGGCAGCCTTCATGCTGTTGGGGTTGGCGTTGTAGCAGTCCTTGATGATCTTGACCCCATGGCTGTCCATAATCTGCTGGCGCATGCCGGTCTGGCGGAACTCCTTCATCTGCTTGAGGGCGTCCCGGGGCTCCAGCCCCGCCTGGATGGCGGCGCAGTAGGCGGCCAGGGCGTTGGCCACATTGTGGCGGCCCAGAGCGCCGATGTGAACCATGAAGCAGCCGTTTTCAGCGTCGTCCAGCAAAAAGCTCATGCCGTCGTCTTCCTGCCGGATGGCGGAGGCGTAGACATCCGCCTCCTGGCTGGCCATGCTGAACCACACCGGCCGCACATGGCCGGGGAGCTTGGCTTTCCGCAGGAAGGGGTCGTCGTAGTTGAGAATCAGGGGGGCGCCCTCCGGCATCCCCTCACAGATTTCCAGCTTGGCCTTGCAGATGTTCTCCTGGCTGCCCAGGTTGCCGATGTGGGACATGCCGATGCAGGTGATGATGCCGATGTCGGGCTTGGCGCAGCGGGACAGCCGGCTGATCTCGCCGGCGTGGTTCATCCCCATCTCGATCACCGCATACTGGGTGGCGGAGTCGATCTGGAACAAGGTCCGGGGCAGGCCCAGCTCATTGTTCTGGTTGCCCTCGGTTTTGATGGTCTTGCCCAGGGCCTGGAGGGCGGTGGCGCAGAACTCCTTGGTGGTGGTCTTGCCCACGCTGCCGGTCACACCCACCACTTTGGGGGAGAACTGGGCCCGGTAGTTGGCGCCCATCTGCATCATGGCCTGGTAGCTGTCGGGGCAGAGGATGGTTTTTTCTTCGGGGACGCCCTCCACCGGGTGGTTCAGCACCACCCATGCGGCGCCGTCCTCCAGCGCTTTGGCTGCAAACTTGTGCCCGTCAAAGTGCTCCCCCGGAAACGCCACAAAGACGCACCCCGGCACAACGGCGCGGCTGTCGGTGGTCACCAGGGTGATGGCCTGTTCACCGGTCCGCTCTGCAGGCGCCAGGCCTGCCAGGAGGATGTTGGCTGCGATGTGTTCCATATCGAATCCCCTTTCCTATCTTTGTCTCTTTCTATTATAAATAGTGCACAGGGCCCATGGCAAGTAGAGCCCGCCTGTTTTCGCTTGGTTTTCACCGTCGGGCCTGTCAGCCGCAGACGATGTTCACGATGGTGCCCATCTGGACGCTGGAGCCCGCCGCTTCGCTCTGGCTCTGGACCAGGCCCCCGGCGCTGCCCTCCACGGTATAGTTGAGGCCGGCTGCCAGCAGCATCTGCCGGGCGAAATCGGCGCTCTTGCCGGTGAGGTCGGGAACCTCGGTGGTCTTGCCGCCGTAGCCCTCGGTGTACAGATAGATGGTGGTGCCGCTGGGGACGGTGGTGCCGGCAGCAGGATACTGCCAGGTGACCGGGGCAGCGGTGTTGTTGGTGCTGCTCTCCACCAGCTGGTGTTTGAGGCCCCGGATGTTCAGGGAAACCTGGGCATTGCTCCACTCGGTGCCCACCAGGTTGGGGACCTTGACGGTGGTGCCGCTGCGGTCGACGCCGTCGGTGGCCAGGCCCAGATAGGGGGCAATCTCACTGATGATGTTGCCCACCACAGGGGCTGCCAGGATGGAGGAGTAGTCGCTGTTGGCGTTGTTGGGGTCGTCCAGCATCACATACACCAGGATCTCGGGGTCATCGGCGGGCAGAACCGCCACAAAGGAGGCGGCCTTCTTGTAGTCGCCGTCGGCGCGGCGGTCCATGTTCAGCAGCTCGGACGTGCCCGACTTGCCGCCGATCCGGTAACCTGCCACATAGGCGCGGTAGCCGCCGGTCTGGTTGGTGCCGTCGCCCACCTCATACTCCATGATCTGGCGGATGGTCTCGCTGGCGCTCTCGCTGATCACCTGGCGGCGGACATTGGCGCCAATCTGCTCCACCACGTTGCCGTTGGAATCCACAATCTGATCCACCACATGGGGGGTCACCAGGTAGCCCCCGTTGACAGCCGCCGAAATGGCGGTGCACACCTGCAGGGGGGTGACGGCCATCGACTGGCCGAAGGCCGACGAGGCCAGCTCCACCTCGCCCATGTTCTGGTCGGTGTAGTACTGCATATAGGAGGTCTCGTTGGGCAGGTCCACCCCGGTCTGCTCGGTGAAGCCGAAGGCTTTGAAATAGTCATAGAAGGTGGAAACCCCCACCCGCTGGGCCAACTGGATGAAATAGATGTTGCAGCTGTTCCGCAGAGCCTCAGCCAGGTTCTGGACGCCGTGGCTGTGGCGGCCTGCGCAGTGGTAGGTCTGCTTGACTACCGTGTAGGCGCCCGAGCAGTTGAAGGTGGTGCCGTAGGCAGCGTTGCCCGAATCCAGGCCCATGGCTGCCGTGATCACCTTAAAGACGCTTCCGGGGTAGTACAGTTCGGTGATGTTCTTGTTTTTCCACATGATGTCCCGGAAATAGCCCGAGTAGTCGGCCTCCGGGTCCAGGATCTTGTTGCCCTCTTCGTCGGTGACGTAGCTGCCGTCCTCGTTTTTCAGGTAGATGCCGTACAGCTCGGGCTCAGCCCGCACCAGCTCTTCCAGGTAGGCCTGGTTGGCGGAGTAGTCGTTGGGGTTGTTGGGGTCAAAGTCGGGCTTGGAGGCCATGGCCAGGATACCGCCGGTCTTGACGTCCATCACAATGGCACAGCCGCGGTTTTCCACCGTGTTGGCTGCGATGGCCTCGTCCAGGTACCGCTCCACCACTTCCTGGATGGTGCTGTCCAATGTCAGCGCCAGGCTGCTGCCGTCCTTGGCGTCGTAGGTGACGGCGCTGCTGTCGGCGATGGCGTTGCCCCTCGCGTTGCGGATGGTGACGGTGCGACCGTCGGTCCCCGCCAGCACATCGTTGTAGGATTTTTCCAGCCCGTAGAAGCCCTCCCCGTCGGCATTGGTAAAGCCCAGCACCGACGCAGCAAAGGCGCCGTAGGGATAATTCCGCTGATAGGTGCGGGAGGAGGACAGGGACAGCCGTCCGGTGCCCTTCTTGGCGTTCCGCTCCGAGACATAGGCCTCGATGGACTCCTTTACCGCGTTGTTGACCTTCTCGGCCAGCACCTGGTAGGAGGAATCAATGTTGCTCAGGGCGTTGTAAATCTTCTCGTACTGGGTCAGGTAGGCCTCCGAGGAGGTGTCCACGCTGTCCAGGCTGACGCCGTCCCCCGACACCAGCCGCAGGGTCAGCTCCCGGCTGATCTCGGCGCAGGCGGCCTCGTCCACGGTATGGACCGAGGACTCCACCTCTTCCCCGGTGTCGGGGTCGGTGGAGGTAACCTCCTGGCTGTCGTAGAGGGCAGTGGAGTAGCTGGGGTCACACCAGATATCCCACACCACGCTGGTGGAAGCCAGCACCTTGCCGGTGGAATCATAGATTTCCCCCCGGGTTGCCTGGATGGTGGTGTCCAGCAGCTGCTGGTCGCTGGCGTAGCGGCTGAACATCTCGCCGTTGCGGATCTGAATATTGTAAAGGCTGCCCACCACAATCACGGTGGCCAGGGCCACCGCGCCAATGGACACCGCCATCCCGATCACCCGGGTCTTGCGGGGGATGGGGGCGGCGTCGGGCTCCCGGCGGAGCATGGAATGCCGCCGGCGCCTGTTGTTTTCCTGATTCATCTGCTTCTCCTGACGGCGCCCGGCTCAGCGCACAGGCGCCAAAAACCGAAAAAGCGTGCGCTGCCGCACGCTTCTCCGGGTAGTCTTTTGGCTTTGGTCCGGCCCGGACGGCGCCCCCTCACTGGGCGCTGTCTGCCGAGGATTCAGCCGGGGGATCGATGGTCCGCAGCAGGGAGGAAACCCCAGCCTGCAGGGTATCGGTCCATTTTTCCACCGCCGTCTCACGGCGGGTCAGAACGCTCTGGTCATCCAGACGGATGTAAGTAATCTGGCTGTCGTCGATCTTCATCAGCCCCAGACGGCCGGCCACGTCCTCCACATTGCTGATGTTGGACTGGACGTTCAGGGTGGTGGTGTAATAATCGTTCTGGCTCTGGGCCGAGATCAGCTCTGCCTTGGCCTGGCGGATATCCCCGCTCAGCTCCACAATCCGTGCCTCGCTGAACAGCAGCGCCACCGAGAGGCCTGCCAGAACCCCCAGCGCCAGGATTTGCACCCCGTGCTGCATCATCGCGCGGAGCGGCGAGATGGCTTGTTTGCCGCCCTGCTCGACCCGCAGGTTTACCCGCCGCTCGGGCTGGGGGGCCGGGCGGCGGACCGTCTGTGCGTAGGCAGTCTCATTGTAATGATAATCGTATGCAGGCTGACCCATGATCTATCTCTCCTTATTGCGCCCCAGCGGGACGCATGTTTACAATTTCTCCAGAACCCGCAGATGGGCCGAGCGGCTGCGCCGGTTGTCGGCCAGCTCGTCCGGTTTTGCCTCAATGGGTTTACGGGTGATCAGCTTTGCCTTGGCCTTGCCCCCGCACACACACACCGGAAATTCGGGCGGGCAGGTACAGGCAGTGGCCCAGCGGCGGAACTTGTTTTTCACCAGCCTGTCCTCCAGGGAGTGGAAGGTGATGATGCAGAACCGTCCTCCGGGTGCCAGGGCATTGAAGATGGCGTCCATCCCTTCTTCCAGGGCATCCAGCTCATGATTGACCGCAATGCGCAGAGCCTGGAAACTGCGGCGGGACGGGTTCTTGTCCTTCCGCCGCACAGCCGGGGGCACCGCTGAGGCAATCAGCCCGGCCAGCTGAAGGGTGGTTTCAATGGGGGTTTCCTCCCGGGCTTCCACAATCCGCCCGGCGATCTGCCAGGCGTAGGGTTCCTCGCCGTAATCCCGGAGAATGCGGGTCAGCTCTTCCCGGTCCAGGGTGTTGACCAGGTCGGCGGCGGTTGTCCCCTCCTGGCTCATCCGCATATCCAGCGGCGCGTCGGCCCGGTAGGAGAACCCCCGCTCGGCGTCGTCCAGCTGGTGGCTGGAAACCCCCAGATCCAGCAAAGCGCCGTTGATCTGTTCAATGCCCAGATCGGCCAGGGCGCCGGCCGCATAGCGGAAATTGGTCTGGACCACGGTGGCGGGCAGCCCCGCCAGCCGCTGCCGTGCGGTCTGGACCGCGTCGGGGTCCTGATCCAGGGCGATCAGCCGCCCCCCGGCCGCCGGGTCCAGCCGGCTGGCAATGGCCCGGGAATGGCCGGCCCCGCCGGCTGTCCCGTCCAGATAAATGCCGCCGGGCTGGATGGCCAGCCCTTCCAGGCATTCTTCCAGCAGCACCGGCACATGCTCAAAGGAGGCCGGGTCAAATGCCTGCTGTTCTGATTCTGTGTTCATCGGCCCCGCCTCCTTTCTGTGGGATCTCATGATTTTTGCAAACAACAAATGCGGCGGCGCAGCCTGACCCCTGCCCTGCCGGAGGGCACAGGCGGGGTCCAGGCGCCGTCACGAAGCCCGGCTCTGGCACGCTTCGGGCCGCATTTCGCGCTCCCTTTGCAGCCGCGTCAAATGTGCAGTTCCCGCAGGCGGGCCGCCCGCTGTTCGTTGGTGACAGCGGCGCGGCGGGCATCCCAACGGGCGGCATCCCAGATTTCAGCGTGGTTGCGGTTGCCGATGACGGCCACCGTCTTCCCCAGGCCCGCATACTGGCGGAGGGCTGCCGGCAGGAGGATCCTCCCCTGCTTGTCCGGCGTCACCTCGCAGGCGGTGCTGAACAGGTCCCCGGTGATTTCCCAGCTGTCCATCAGCTCGTCGGCGCCCATCCGCTCCGAGATGCGTTCCACCTCAGACATGGGCAGCGCAAAGAGGCACTGGTCCAGCCATTCCATCACAACAAAACTGTCGCCCATTCCGTCCCGGAACTTTGCCGGGAAGTTGAGGCGGCCCTTGGCGTCAATGGTACAGTCATACCGTCCAAAAAACACCCTGACCGCCCCCTTTGCGGAGTACTGTGGGGTGAGTTCCCCACTTCTCCCTACTTTACTCCACTGATATGTTTTTATTGTAACAAAACAGCCCCCTGATTGCAATAGTTTTCGCCCGACTTCTTCCATCAAATTTCCGCAAAATGTCTAAAAGCTTCCCGGCCCCCGACGAAACTTTCCCCCACTTTGCACCCCGGGCCCATCAAAAAAGCCTCCGCCGTCCAAAGGACGGGGAGGCTTTGTGGGATTTGCACTTACTGCTGCTGTTTTTTGGGCGGAGTCCGCAGGCTGGCCCGGACGCTCTTAACCTGGGACGCATTGGAGATCATGGTCTCCTCGGTGGTCTTGAGCATGTTGTCGCAGTAGTCCGCGGTGGTCTGGCGGAGGGTACGGCTTTCGGCCTGGGCCTGGGCCATGATTTCAGAGGCCCGCTGCTGTGCATTTTTCACGATTTCCGACTCGCTGACCAGGATCCTGGCCCGCTCCTCTGCCTTGTGGACAATGGCCTGGGCCTGGGCGTTGGCCGAGTCCACAATCTGGGCCCGGTCGTTGACGATGGCCTGGGCCTGGCGCAGCTCGCCGGGCAGGTTGGCCCGCACCTCGTCCAGGTAATCCCGGATCTGGTCTACATCCACAATCCGTTTGCCCCCCGACAGCGGCATATTGGCGCTTTCTTCCAGGGCATCCTCAATGGTGTCCAGCAGTTCATTGATGTTCATAGGGTTCCTCTCCTTCCGGTTCGCTGGGGCGGGGCTTGGTATACCGCCACAGCAGCACACGGCCGTAGCGGTACTGCTTGCGCAGGGTCAGGTCTCCCACCTGGGCGGGCAGAACCAGTTTTTCCTCGCTCTCACACAGAACAATGCCGCCGGGCGCAACAACCTTGTCCACCGCCGGCAGGATCTCCTCCAGAGTTCCCTGGCGGAAGGGTGGGTCCAGCAGCACCAGATCAAACTGCTCATGGCAGGCCGACAGCCAGCGGGCGGCATCCCCCACGCTGACCCGGCTGCGGTCAAATACGCCGCAGGCCTTGCAGTTGCGCATCACCACAGCGGCGGCATCCCGGTTCTGGTCCAGAAATACGCACCGCGACGCCCCCCGGGACAGCGCCTCGATTCCCAGCTGGCCGCTGCCTGCAAACAGGTCCAGCACCCGCGCCCCCGGCAGATCGAACTGGACGATGCTGAACATCGCCTCCTTGACCTGGTCCAGGGTGGGGCGGGTCACATCCGTACCGGGCAGCGCCTCCAGACGGCGGCCCCGGGCTTCTCCTGCGATTACACGCATCTGCATCCGCTCCTTTCAGTGGTACGTTGTTCCCTTCATTATTGCAGAGCGGGCCGGACTTGTCAAGCCTTGGGCGAGGTACAGGGGTGCTTGTCCGCTTTTTCCCCAAAAAACACGCCGCCGGCCTTTTGCCTTCTTTATTCGTTCACATCTTTGTGCTATGATAAAAATGATTTTTTATGTAAAATCCGGTCTTATCCGACCCACAAGGAGCCTGCAACAGATGGAACGCATCGAACATTATGACTGGAACGACGGCTGGCTGTTTACGCCCCGCTATGACCCGGCCCTGCTGGGCCCCGACTGCGGCGGCCTGGAGCTGGAGCCGGTCCGCCTGCCCCACACCGTCAAAGTGCTGCCCTTCAATTACTGCAACGAGAACGACTACCAGCTGGTCAGCGGGTACCGCCGTGTGTTTACTGCGCCCAAAAGCTGGGAGGGCCGCACCCTGTTTCTGACCTTCGGCGGGGCCGCCCATGACGCCACCGTCTACTGCAACGGCCAGCGGGTGGGCCATCACGCCTGCGGCTACACCTCCTTCACCGTCAACCTCACCGGCGCCGTCAAACTGGGGGAGGAAAACATCCTGACCGTCCGCTGCGACAGCCGGGAAACCCTGGATGTCCCGCCCTTCGGCGGCCAGACCGAGACCCTGACCTACGGCGGTCTGTACCGGGGGGTGTTCCTGGAAGTGAAGGAAAACGCCTGGCTGCGGGATGTCTTCATCCAGGCCGAGGCCGACGGGTCTTTCCGGATTTATTCCGCCGCCGAGGGGGAGACGGTGGGCTGCGCCCTGGAAGCCGAGATCCGCTCCCCGGCAGGCCGCCGGGCCGCCTATATGGGCGAGCTCTCCCTGCCCATCCACGGCATCCTCAACGGGGTGCAGCCCTGGAACTGCGAGCACCCCACCCGCTATACCCTCACCGTCCGGCTGATCCGCCCCGGCACCAACGGCCTGCCCGACCGGGTGCTGGACCAGAAAGTGATCCGCTTCGGCTTCCGCTCCATCCAGTTTGTGGCCGGGGGGCTCTACCTCAACGGCGCCCGCACCGAGCTGCGGGGCCTGGTGCGGGATCAGAGCTACCCCTACCAGGGCTATGCCATGCCCGACAGCATCCAGCGTCTGGACGCCCAGATCCTCCGCCGGCAGCTGGGGTGCAACGCGGTGCGCTGCTGCTGCCCTCCTAGCCCCGCCTTCCTGGACGCCTGCGATGAGCTGGGCCTGCTGGCCTTTGTGGAGATGCCGGGCCAGCACCACATCGGCGGCCCCGCCTGGAAGGCCCAGGCCCTCCAGAACTGCCGGGAAATGGTGGCCCAGTACCGCAACCACCCCAGCGTCTTTCTGTGGGGGGTGCGGGTGCCGGGCAGCGACGACGACGAGGCCCTCTACAAAAAGACCAACGAGGCGGCCCGCCGGCTGGACCCCACCCGCCCCACCGCCGGCACCCGGCGCACCAAAAAGAGCCAGCTGCTGGAGGACGTCTACGCCTACGACGACTTTTCCTTTGCCGGGTCGGGCCCGGGCTGCCTGCCCCGGGCATCGGTGACCCCCGACATCCGCCGGGGCTACCTCATCAGCGGCTACGGCGGGATGATGTACCCCACCAAGAGCTTTGACGCCAGCGCCCAGCGGCTGAGCCAGGCCCTGCGCTACGGCGCCGTCCTCAACGACGCTGCCGCCCAGCAGGGGGTGGCGGGCAGCTTCGGCTGGTGCATGACCGACTACAACACCCACCCCGCCTTTGGCAGCGGGGACCGGGTCAGCTACCAGGGTGTGATGGATTCCTTCCGGAACCCCAAGCTGGCGGCGGCCGTCTTTGCCAGCCAGAAGACTCCCCGGGTGCCCTCGGATGTGGTGCTGGAAGTCTCCCCGGCATCGGCCTTCGGGGATATGCCTGCCGGCTATCCCGGCGGGTGCTGGGCCTTCACCAACGCCGACGCGGTGCGGATGTACCGCAACGGGGACCTGATCGCCGAGTTTGTCCCCGACCGCCACGGCCGGTTTGCCGCCCTGCCCCATCCTCCCATCCAAATCGACGACTTTGTGGGCACCCTGCTGGAAAAATACGAGGGCTTCCCTCACGCCGAGGCGGAGCAGCTGGCGGCCTGCCTCAACGCCATGCGGCGGGACCCCAACCTCCCCTCTCCCTTGGTGCGGGCCCGGCTGGGCCGGCTGATGCGGGCCCTGCGGCTGAATGAACCCCAGCTGCTCCACCTCTACCAGACCTACATCGGGGTGCTGGGCAGCCCGATGGCCTCCTACCGGTTCGACGCGGTGTGGCGGGACCGGGTCACCCGCACCGTCATCCAGGAACCCGCCCAGCGGGTCCGTCTGGAGTGCACCGCCCGCAACGCCATCCTCACCGACGGCCCCACCTGGGACTGTGCCGCCATCACCCTCCGGGCCATCGACCAGAACGGCGTCCTGCTGCCCTACTGCAGCGAGGCGGTCCAGCTGTCGGTGGAGGGCCCCGCCCACCTGATCGGGCCGGCGGTGGTCCCCCTGCGGGGCGGCATGGCGGGCACCTACCTGGCCACCGAAGGGGTGGCCGGCCGGGCCACCCTCCACTGCAAGATGGAAGGCGCTCTGGACGCCGAGGTCTCGGTCATCATCCGCCGCCGGGAAGTGTAACGCCGCCGGGGTTTTTTACGGTTGCTTTGCAGTCTGTTCAAAATTTGATCACTTCCGGCTGGCATACTAAATACCGTCGGCATCCCCTCAATTTTCCTTCGGCCGGGATGCTTCATTTCACCATCATAGGGAGGCATTCAACGCTATGCGCGACAAAATCCGTCAATTTATGGCAGGCCGTTACGGCACCGACGCCCTGAACCAGTTTCTGAGCGTGGTGGCCATCGTTTTGCTGCTGATCTCCCTGGTCACCCGCTGGGGCATCTTCACCTGGCTGGGCCTGGCCGCGCTGGTCTACTGCTATTTCCGCACCTTCAGCCGCAACATCTCCCGCCGCACCGAGGAGAACTACCGGTTCTACAACCTGAAAGAGCGGGTCACCGGCAAGTTCCAGGGGGTCAAACGCCGCTGGGATGACCGCAAGACCTACCGCTATTTCCGCTGCCCCCAGTGCCATCAGATGCTGCGGGTCCCCAAGGGCCGGGGCCGGATCGAGATCTCCTGCCCCCGCTGCGGCACCCAGTTCATCCGCAAGAGCTGAGATGTTTGGCTACATCATTCCGGACCAGCAGGCCATGACCCCCGAAGCCCGGGACCGCTACCGCACCGCCTACTGCGGGCTGTGCCGCCGGGCGGCGGCCCTCCACGGGATGGCAGGCCGCATGACCTTGAGCTACGACCTGACCTTCCTCAACCTGCTGCTGTCCAGCCTGTACGAGGGCGAGACCCCCACCGTGGCCGAAACCGGCCGCTGCCCGGTCCACCCCATCCGGCCCATCCACTGGCGGTACAGCGGCCCCACCGATTACTGCGCCGACATCGGCCTGGCCCTCCACTATTACAGCGCCAAGGACAAATGGCAGGACGACCGCAGCCCCGCCGGCCTGGCCTATATGAAGCTGCTGGAGCAGCACCGCCGGGATGTGGAAACCCGGTGGCCCCGGGCCTGCCAGGCCATCACCGACGGCCTGGACCAGCTGGCCCGGTACGAAGCCGAGGGCTGCGAGGACCTGGACCTGGTGTCGGGTTCCTTCGGGGGTCTGATGGCAGAGCTGTTCGACTACAAGCAGGACCGCTGGTCGCCCGAGCTGCGAACCATCGGCTACAGCATCGGCAAATACATCTACCTGCTGGACGCCTGGGACGATCTGGACCGGGACAAGCGGAAAGGGGCCTATAATCCCCTCCGCCGCATCTCTGCCGAGCCGGATTACCAGGACCAGATGCGGGAAATCTTTGAGCTGCTGCTGGCCCAGGCGGCCGGCGCATTCCGGCGGCTGCCCTGTGTGGAGGATGTGGACCTGCTGGAAAACATCCTCTACTCCGGCATCTGGCTGAAATACAACGTCAAAAACCGCCGGAACAAGCCCCGCTGAGCCTGTACCAGGGCCGGGGGCTTGCTTTTTGAGCCTGTTTACGCTAAAATAGATCAGATTCTGAAGCATTTGCAGGAGCCGGGCCCGCTACAGGGCGGGCAGCGCTCCGTGTACCAATAGAGAGTTGTGAGGGAATAATCCGATGAAAGATCCCTATGAAGTTCTTGGCATCCAGCGGGGTGCCAGCGAGGAAGAGATCAAAAAGGCCTACCGCGCCAAGTGCAAGCGCTGGCATCCCGACCTGAACCCCGACGATCCCACTGCGGAAGAACACTTCAAGGAAGTCCAGGCCGCCTATGACGCCATCATGAAGGGGGACACCGGCCCCCAGACTGCCGGCGGCTACAGCCAGCAGGGCTACGGCAGCTACAGCCAGCAGAGTTATCAGCAGGGCGGTTACCAGCAGGGCGGCTTTGACGGGGGCTTCTATGGGTTTGACCCTTTCGGCTTTGGGTTTGGCTATGGCGGCTACACCCAGCAGCAGGGCCCCAGCAGCTCGGGCAGCGACCCCGCCGAGATCCAGGCGGCCCGCAATTTCATTGTCAACGGCCGCTACGCCGAGGCCCGCCGGGTACTGGACTCCCAGCGGGACCGCACCGCCCGGTGGTATTATCTGTCCAGCCTGGCCAACCAGGGCCTGGGCCGCAGCATCGACGCCCTGCAGGATGCCCGCCGGGCGGTCCAGATGGAGCCGGGCAATACCGAGTACCGCAGCCACCTGAACCGGCTGCAGAACCCGGGCCAGACCTACCGGACCCAGACCACCTACTCCAGCGCCGGCGGCGGCATCATGCGGTGGTGCTGGTCCATGATCCTGCTCAACCTGCTGTGCAACTGCTGCTGCAGCAACCGCTGGTTCTTCTACCGGCCCTTCTAAGTTTTCATGCACTGCATCCCCTGCCCCTCGGCGGGGAATGTTTCATTTGCGGCGAAGTATAGACCTTTTCCCGGATTTGTGTTAGAATAAAGTTTGTATCTCAAATATCGGGCCGGGCGGCGCAGGTCTCCCGGTTTTTTCTATCACTGGAAAGGATGATGAATCCATGAAAATCATACTTGTGGGCGGCGGCAAAGTGGGCACAGCCCTCGCCCGCCAGCTCAGCGAGGAAGGCCACAGCGTAACGGTCATCGATACCAACAAGGCCCGGGTGGAGCAGATTGTCCAGTCCTACGACGTGCTGGGCGTGGTGGGCAACGGCTCCTCCATCGCCACCCTGTCCGAGGCCGGCATCGAGGACAACGATGTGTTCATCGCCATCACCGGCTCGGACGAGCTGAACCTGCTGTGCTGCATGTTTGCCAAAAAGGCGGGCAGCCGCCACACCATCGCCCGGGTGCGCAACCCGTCCTACAGCCACGAGCTGGACTTTATCCGCCAGCAGACCGGCATTTCGGCCATCATCAACCCCGAGATGACCGCCGCCACCGAGATCTCCCGGCTGCTGCGGTTCCCCGGCGCTTCCAAGATCGACACCTTTGCCGGCGGGCGGGTGCAGCTGATCAAGTTTGCCCTGACCCAGGCCCACGGGCTGGACGGGCTGCCCATCCGGGACATCCCCGCCCGCATGGGGTGCGACATCCTGGTGTGCGCGGTGGAGCGTGGCAAGACCGTCACCATCCCGGACGGCAGCTTTGTGCTGCGCAGCGGGGACCTGGTCACCTTCCTGGCCACCCCGGACAAGGCCCAGCAGTTCTTCCGCAAGCTGGGCATCCCCACCGCGCCGGTCAAAAACGCCATGATCGTGGGCGGCGGGGCCATCGCCTTCTACCTCAGCCAGTACCTGCTGGAAAACAAGATCAAGGTGCGGATCATCGAGCGGGACCTGGCCCGCTGCGACTACCTGGCCGAGGAACTGCCCGAAGCCCAGGTCCTGTGCGAGGACGGCTCCAACCGCAGCTTCCTGCTCAGCGAGGGGCTGGGCTCGGCCGAAGCCTTTGTGGCCCTGACCAACATGGACGAGGAGAACATCCTGTTGTCCCTGTTCGCCAGCAACCACTCCCAGGCCAAGCGCGTGACCAAGATCAACCGGCTGGAGTTCGACGAGATTCTGGACAGCTTCGACCTGGGCAGCGTCATCTACCCCAAGTACATGACCTGCGACTTCATCGTCCAGTACGTCCGCGCGCTGCAGAACGAGGCCGGCAGCAACATCAAGACCCTCTACCGCATCCTGGACGACCGGGTGGAGGCGCTGGAATTCACCGTCCACGAGGTCAGCCCCGCCACCGGCATCCCCCTGAGCGAGCTGCACCTGAAGCCCAACCTGCTGCTGTGCTGCATCACCCGCGGGGACCAGATCATCATCCCCCGCGGCGGCGACACCATCCAGCTGGGGGATACGGTGATTGTGGTCACCCTGCAGCACGGCCTCCATGACCTGCGGGATATCGTGGCAGGACAAGGGAGCGCACGCCGATGAACTATGCCATTGTATTCCGGCTGCTGGGCTATATCCTGCTGTGTGAGGGGGGCCTGCTCTGCCTGCCTGCCCTGGTCAGCGCCATCTACGGGGAATGGGCGGTGCTGTGGGTGTTCCTGTTCACAGTGGCCCTGTGCTTCATCATCGGGCTGATCCTCACCTGCATCAAGCCCCGCCGCGACATCATCTATATGCGGGAAAGCTGCGTCACCGCCGCCCTCACCTGGGTTGTGATCAGCGTCATGGGGGCGGTGCCATTTGTGCTGTCGGGGGCCATCCCCGACCCCATTTCCGCCCTGTTTGAGACAGTGTCGGGCTTCACCACCACCGGCGCGTCGGTGCTGGCCGATGTGGAGAGCCTGCCCATGGGCATCCTGTTCTGGCGCAGTTTTACCCACTGGATCGGCGGCATGGGCATCCTGGTGTTCCTGCTGGCGGTCATGCCCCTCACCGGCGGCAGCCATGTCAACCTGATGAAGGCCGAAAGCCCCGGCCCCCAGGTGGAAAAGATGGTGCCCTCAGTCCAGGCCACCGCCAAAATCCTCTACACCATCTATCTGGGGATGACCATCCTCCAGATTCTCTTTATGCTGGCGGGGGGCTGCCCCCTGATGGACACCCTGCTGATCACTTTCGGCACCGCCGGCACCGGCGGCTTCGGGGTGCGGAACGACAGCATGGCCAGCTATTCGGTGTACATCCAGGTGGTGGTCACCGTCTTTATGATCCTGTTCGGCGTCAACTTCAGCGCCTACTTCTATCTGACCCGCCGGAAATTCAAAAAGGCGTTCTCCATCGAGGAGGTCCGCTGGTATCTGCTGGTGATTGCAGCGGCCATCGCCCTGGTGAGCTGGAACATCCGGGACCTGTTCCCCAACTTCCTGACCGCCGTCCAGCAGGCCGCCTTCCAGGTGGGCTCCATCATCACCACCACCGGCTTCACCACCTGCAACTATGACCTGTGGCCCCCCTTCGCCAAGAGCATCCTGGTGACTTTGATGTTCATCGGCGCCTGCGCCGGCAGCACCGGCGGCGGCATGAAGATCAGCCGCCTGGTGGTGCTGGCCAAGAGCATCCGCAAGGAGATCCAGCAGACCCTCCACCCCAACGCCGTCACCCCGGTGCGGGTGGACGGCAAGCCCATCGGCCACGAGACCCTCCGGTCCATCAATGTGTTCGTGGCGGCCTATGTCATCATCTTCACCGTGTCGGTGCTGCTGGTCAGCCTGGACGGCCAGACCATGACTACCAACTTCACCGCCGTGGCGGCCACCTTCAACAACATCGGCCCCGGCCTGGAAGGGGTGGGCCCCACCGCCAACTTCGGCATTTACTCCGGCTTTTCCAAGCTGGTGCTGACCTTTGATATGCTGGCGGGCCGCCTGGAGCTGTTCCCCATGCTGCTGCTGTTCAGCCCCGAGACCTGGAGAAAATTCTAAAAACAAAAACACAGCAAAAAAAGCGCCTGCTTTCGCAGGCGCTTTTTTGATTGTTTACAGCAGCGCTGCCCCCGAATGGGCCGGCAGCTGGCTGCCTTCCAGCATGCTCTGAACCATACCCGGCAGGGCGGCCAGGTTTCCGTCGGTGAACCGCAGGGCTGCTGCCAGCCCCGCCAGGGCCACCACCCCCAGCACCAGGGCCAGACGCACCGGCCAGCGGCGCCGGGCCGCCGGCAGCACCGGTTCTTCCCCGGCCTGGGCCGAGTCAACCCTCAGCCCCGCCTTCCGGCCCCGGCGGACAAACCGGACCTCAGGGGCCTGGGGGCTGCCGTCGGCGGCCCGGCGGATCAGATCCAGCAGCCAGAGGGCGGGGTTGTCCGAGGGGCCGGCCAGATACAGCCAGCTTCCCTTTCGCCCGGCCACCGCCACCAGGGTCCGGCCTTCCGCTTCCAGGGCCCCGGCGGCCAGATCCGCCCTCGTCACCCGGAGCACCGCCCGCAGGCGGCGCAGCAGGTTGTCGGCGGGGTTGTCCGCCCTGCCTTTGGCCTTTTGGGCAGCCAAAGCCTCAATCCGGGCACAGGTGTCGGGGTCCTTGCAGCTGCCCGCCCCAAAGTCAAAGACCTGGTCGATGCCGGCCCGGCCTTCCAGCCGGGGGGCCAGCAGGTCCAGGGCCAGCGGGTCCCCGCAGGCCAGCAGCCGGTCGTTCTTCACCAGGGCCTGGGCGGTACAGTCGGCCAGGGTCTGCTCCCCCATCCCGTACAGCCCCGCCCGGAAGGTCCGGCGGAGCCGTTCCTCCGCCTTGTGCAGGGCCTGGGCCGGGGCGGTGAGGGCCAGCAGGGTCTCGGCCCCCTGGGACCGGCTTTCCACCTGGGTCAGGCCATAGCGGCCCGCCAGGCCGGAAGCCGTCCGGCAGACCTCTGCCTCCTGCACCCCAAAGAACCGCAGCACCCAGCTTTCATTTGCTGCATCCATCGTCGCATTCCTCCTGTCGCGTTCCAAGGCACATCTGGATGCCTTGTCAGCGGCAGAAAAAATTCAGATGGGCCTTATAAGATCAGCGCCCGGTCCAGTGCGTCGAGGGCCTGGGGATTGCAGCAGTCCGCCGCTGCCAGGGAGCAGCAGCCCGCGGGGGTCTTGCCCTGGAGCAGCCGCAGCGCCAGCTCCAGCGCCGCATGGGCTGCCCGGGCCCGGACATTCTCCCGGCCCAGGCGGACATAGTGGAATTTCTCCACCCAGACCTTGTCCCCCATGGCGCCGCCGATGTAGACGGTGCCCACCGGGCGGACTGCGTCGCCGCCCCCCGGGCCGGCCAGGCCGGTGACCGAGATGGCCAGATCTGCCCCGGACACTTCTTTTGCGCCCCGGGCCATCTGGGCCGCCACCGGCCCCGACACCACGTTGTACTGTGCAATGACCCCCGGGTCCACCCCCAGCAGCTTGCTCTTGGCCTGCTCCCAATAGGTCACAAAGCCAAAGCCAAAGACGTTGCTGGCCCCCGGCACCGACGTCAGCTGCTGGGCGATCAGCCCGCCGGTGCAGCTTTCCGCAGTGGCCAGGGTCTTTTCCTGGGCCTTCAGGGTGTGGATCACCGTGTAGGCCAGACCGGGTACATCTTCATCATACACCGCGTCCCCAAGAATATCATAGAACTTTTTGGCATACGCCCGGCACATGGCCTCCCCGTCCTGGTCGCTGGCGGCCCGGGCGGTGATCCGAATCTCGCTCTCGCCGGTCTTGCAGTAGATGGCGGCGGTGGGGTTCGGGTTCTGCAGCAGGGCCCGCACCCGGTATTCGATTTCGCTCTCGCCCCCCAGCACCCGCAGGGTCAGGGAGTGGAGGGTGCAGTTCTGTCTCGCCAGCAGCCGGGGCCGGACCTGTTCGGTCCACATGGCCTTCATCTCGGCGGGCACCCCCGGCATCAGGACGGCGCACCGGCCGTCCTTTTCAAACCAGGCCCCCGGGGCGGTGCCGTGGGCGTTGGGGATCTTCTCCCCGTGGACCGGCACCATGGCCTGCTTGCGGTTGTTGGGGGTGGTCTGGCGGCCCATCCGGGTGAAGTAATCCACAATCTTCTCCCACTCTTCGGGGTCAAAGACCAGACTGTCCCCATAGCAGGCCGCCACCGTCTCCTTGGTCAGATCGTCGTCGGTGGGCCCCAGCCCGCCGGTGAACACCAGCAGATCGCAGCGGTCCCGGGCCTCTCTCACCCAGTCGGCCAGGCGGTCGTGGTTGTCCCCGATGGTGCTCTGGCGCTGGACCGTGATCCCCAGCTCAGCCAGTTCCCGGCTGAGGAACTGGGCATTGGTATTCAGGATATTGCCGAGCAGCAGCTCGGTGCCCACGCTGATGATTTCCGCCGTCATCTTCCCGGCCTCCCCTCAGTCTTCCAGTTCCATCTCGTCGTTGATCCGGATCCGCAGCCGCTCGGTCTGCTCGGCTGCCTCAGCCTCCAGGCCCCGCAGGTCAGGCATGGCTGCCTCGGCCTCCAGCACCTCTTCCAGGGTGGGGCGCAGCTTGGGGTGGGGCGGGGTGAAGATGGTGCAGCAGTCCTCATAGGGCAGGATGCTGGTTTCAAAGGTGCCGATGTGGCGGGCCGTCTCCACAATCTCGGTCTTGTCCATGCCGATCAGGGGCCGCAGCACCGGCAGATCCTGGGCGGCGTCGGTGCAGCGGAGGGCATAGACGGTCTGGCTGGCCACCTGGGCCAGGCTCTCGCCTGTGATCAGGGCGCCGCAGCCCTGGCGCTGGGCGATCTGGCTGGCAATCCGCATCATGCTGCGCCGCATCAGGACGGTGAACAGCATGGCGGGGGCGTTGTCCCGGATGTACTCCTGGGGCCGGGTATAGGGTACCACAAACAGGTTGCAGCTGCCGGTATAGACGCTGGTGCGCTGGGCCAGGGCAATCACCTTGCGGCGGGCCCGCTCAGAGGTATAGGGGGGCGAGGCGAAGTGGATGTGATCCAATGCCAGGCCCCGCTTGGCCATCCGGTAGGCTGCCACCGGGCTGTCAATGCCGCCCGACAGCAGATTCAGGGCCCTGCCGCTGGTGCCCACCGGCAGGCCGCCTTCGCCGGGGGTCTTGGGGCCGTGGACATAGGCGCCCTTGTCCCGGATTTCCACAATCACCTTGCAGTCGGGGTGATGGACATCCACCTTCAGCCGGGGATGATGCTCCAGCAGATAGGCCCCCAGCTCCCGCATCAGGGCGGGGCTGTCCATGGGGAAGGTCTTGTCGGCCCGGCGGGCCTCCACCTTGAAGGTGCGCACCTGGCGCAGGGTGTCCCCCAGATAGGCCTCGGCGGTGCGGCAGATGGCGTCAAAATCCTTTTCGCAGACGGCGCTGCGGCTGACGGCGGCCAGGCCGAACACCTTGCTCACCCGCTCGAAGGCCAGGTCCAGATCCACGTCCTCGTCTTCCGGCTCCATGTAAAAGGTGGACTGCCCGCACCAGACGTTGAACCGGCCGGCATCCTTCAGCCGGTAGCGCAGAATTTTCATCAACGCCGACTCAAACTGGTTCCGGTTGAGGCCCTTGAGGGACATCTCCCCCTGATAGCCAATGATAACTTCCTGCATATACATTCTCCTGTATTCCAAATTGTCAAAGCAAGGGCCGACCCGGCCAAAAGCCGGACCGGCCTGTTTCCTTAAAACGAAGCCAAAGTCTTCATGCCCGCCTCAAACCGCTCCAGGAAGGCATCCACATCCTCGGGGGTGTTGTCGGCGCAGAAGGAAACCCGGATGGCGGTGTCGATGGCCCGGGGGCTGCGGCCCATGGCGGCCAGGGTGTGGCTGGGCTGGCCCCGGCCGCAGGCCGACGCCGACGACACATACACCTGCTGTTCCGACAGCCAGGACAGCATGGTCTCGCTCTTGATCCGGTTTTCGCTGAAGTTGAGGATCTCGGGCACCGACCCCGCCGGGCTGTTGATCTCCACGGTGGGGAAGGCGGCCAGCCCTGCCCGCAGCCGGTCGTTCAGGGCCTGCACCTGGGCGGTGCGCTGTTTCATGGTGGGGGCCAGTTTCTGGGCGGCGGCGGCCAGCCCCAGGATGTAGGGCAGGTTCTCGGTGCCGGGGCGGATCTCCCGCTCCTGCTCACCCCCCAGATAGGGGGCCTTGAAGCTCTGGATCAGCCGGTCGGTGAGGAACAGGCCGCCAACCCCCTTGGGGGCGTGGATTTTGTGGCCGCTGACCGTAAAGCTGTCGATGCCGCTGTCCGCCAGTTTCACCGGCAGCCGCATCCAGGCCTGGACCCCGTCCACATGGACCATCACCCGGGGGTTGATCTTCTTGGCCTCCCGGGCCAGCCGCTCCACGTCGCACCGGGCGCCGGTCTCGTTGTTCACCATCATGCAGGCCACCAGGATGGTGGAGCGGTCCACCTCATTCAGCATCCGGTCCACATCAAAGCTGCCGTCGGCCTCGGGGGGCACAAACACCACCTGCCAGCCGCTGGAGGCCAGCTGCTCCAAAGGCCGCCGGACGCTGGGGTGCTCGAAGCCGGAGCAGACAATCTTTTTGCCGTAGGTCTTGGTGAGGGCGCCGCCCAGCAGGGCCAGGTTGTTGCCCTCGCTGCCGCAGGAGGTGAAATAGAACTCTTTGGCCTTGCAGCCCACGGTGCGGGCCAGCTGGGCCCGGGCATGGTTCATGGCGGCCTCGCTCTCGGCCCCCGGCCGGTAGAGGGAGGAAGGGTTTGCCCAGTGTTCCAGCATGGCGGTGTGGATTACATCGGCCACCGCAGGGTCCACCAGGGTGGTGGCTGCGTTGTCCAGATAATGCAGCGAAGGATCTGTGCGCATCAAATTACCTGCTTTCTGTCAAGAATTCCTATTTTATAAGTATAGCATAAATCTATGCAGGAAGAAAGCCCCGCAGCACTGTGTCAAAATCTGCCTGCCGCCTTGCACCCCGGCGGGTTGCGCTGTATAATAGTACTACCAAAGCAAGTCCCCGGTGATCCCGGGGCAAGGAGGGCTGTATGGCAGACTATCAGGAATACCGCCGTCATGTGCTGCACAAGCGGTGGCGCAGAATGTTTTCGACGGTGCTGGCCTTTCTGATGCTGGTGCTGCTGTGCGGCGTATGGGTGCTGTGGCGCCAGCTCTACCCCACCCGCCCCGGCAGCCGGGAGCCCCACACCACCCTGCTGGAAGAAGCCCTGCCCAGCACCCAGTGGCGCACCCTGGACTACACCCGTCAGTCCAGCATCACGGTTCAGAAGCTCACCGACGGCATCACCACCGCCATGGATTTCCGGCTGGCCTCCATGCCCCAGAACCAGACCGCCGAACCGGTGGACCTGAGCTATTTTGACAGCGCCGTCTTTCTGGGGGACAGCCTGACCCAGGGGCTGCAGATTTATGACACCGGCCTTCCCAATGCCCGCTACTGCGCCTACCGCGGGGTGGGGCCCAATGCGGTGGTGAACGGCGCCACCTGCACCCGGGTGGACGGGGTCCAGGAAGTTCCCCTCCAGGCCCTGGCATCTTATGCGCCCAAATCCGTGTACATTCTTCTGGGCACCAACGTGCTGACCCAGGACACCGATTACACCAACTTCCTCAACTACTACGGCCTGATGCTGGATCAGATCCGCCAGCTGCTGCCTGAGGCCGACATCTACGTCCAGTCCATCACCCCGGTGCGGCCCGAAGTCAGCGCCGACCCCGCCCATGCGGGGATGTACTCCGCCCGGTTCATCCGGGTCAACAATGACCTGGCCGCCCTGGCGGTGGAGAAGGGCTGCTACTTCCTGGATCTTTGGGAAGTGCTGGCCGACGAAAACGGGGATCTGAAGGCGGAGTATGCCCAGCCCGACGGCTACCACATCCTTCCCGAAGGCTATTCCGCCTGGGTCAGCTACCTGCGGACCCATGTGGCCCACACCCAGGCGGTGGCCCCCGCCCAGGAAGAACAGCCCGAGGCCGCCAGCCTGCCGGCGGACAGCGCCGCAGCCAGCACCCCGGCCTGATGCCAATTGCCAACAAAAAAGGGACAGCCTTTCGGCTGTCCCTTTTGGTTTTGTTACCGCTTTGCGATGCACTCAATTTCCAGCTTGGCGCCCTTGGGGATGGCGGCCACCTGGACGCAGCTGCGGGTGGGGTAAGGCTCGGTGAAAGCCTCGGCATACACCTTGTTCACCGCTGCAAAATCGTTGATGTCGGCCAGGAAGATCACCGTCTTGACCACATTGGCCATGGACAGGCCTGCCTCGGCCAGGATGGCTTTCAGGTTGGCCAGGCTCTGGGCGGCCTGGGCCTCCACCGTGTCGGCCATCAGGCCGGTGGCGGGGTCAACGGGAATCTGGCCCGAAACAAACACCAGGTCCCCCAGGTCCAGTGCCTGGCTGTAGGGGCCGATGGCTGCGGGTGCATTCGAAGTAGAGACAACTTTCATGGTAGGTTCTCCTTTTTACAACAGGCTTTCGCCTGGATGGTAAACGATCCGGCTCAGCAGGTGCGCTCGGTCACCAGCTGGAACCCTGCCTTGGACAGCTCGGAGCGAATCTGCTCGATCTGGGCGGCGTCCCGGGTTTCCATCCCCAGCTTGAGGAAGCAGCTGGAAATGGGCATGTTGGGGTCGGAGCCGTCGTACTGCACCGACACCACGTTGCCGCCGCAGCTGGCCACAATCTCGGACACCTTGGTCAGCTGGCCCGGCTTGTCCTCCAGGGCGATGGTGAGGTTGGACTTGCGGCCGCTCATGATGAGGCCCCGGGTGATGACCCGGCTCAGGATGTTGACGTCGATGTTGCCGCCCGACACCACGCAGACCACCTTTTTGCCCTGGATGGGCAGCTTGTGGAACAAAGCTGCCGCCACCGGCACAGCGCCGGCCCCCTCGGCCACCAGTTTCTGGTTCTCCATCAGGGAGAGGATGGCGGCGGCGATTTCGTCCTCGCTGACGGTGACCATCCCGTCCACATATTTTTCGCACATCTCATAGGTCAGCTCGCCGGGGGTCTTGACCTGGATGCCGTCCGCAAAGGTGGCGGCGGTGTCCAGGGTGCGGTAGCAGTGCTCCTTCATGGACAGGTACATGCTGGGGGCGCCTGCCGCCTGGACGCCGTAGACCTTGACGTCGGGCCGCAGGGACTTGATGGTGAAGGCGATGCCCGAGATCAGGCCGCCGCCCCCCACCGGCACGATGACGGCGTCCAGGTCGGGCAGCTGGTCCAGGATTTCCAGGCCGATGGTGCCCTGGCCTGCAATCACCAGTTCATCGTCATAGGGATGGATGAAGGTCATGCCAGTCTCGGCCTGAAGCTCCACCGCCTTGTCGTGGGCGTCGTCGTAGGTGCCGGGCACCAGGCACACCTCGGCCCCCAGGTTCTTGGTGTTTTCCACCTTCATGATGGGGGCGCCGTCGGGCATGCAGACGATACTCTTGATCCCCCGCCGGGTGGCGGCCAGGGCCACGCCCTGGGCGTGGTTGCCCGCCGAGCAGGCAATGACGCCCTTGCTGCGCTCTTCTTCCGACAGCTGGCTGATCTTGTAGTAGGCGCCCCGCACCTTAAAGCTGCCGGTCACCTGGAGGTTCTCGGTCTTGAGGTAGAGGCGGCAGTCTTTGGACAGCAGCGGCGCCTCGATCAAATCGGTGCGTCGTGCGATCTCTTTCAGGACAAAGGCGGCGTGGTAGATTTTATCCAGTGTAAGCATATTCCCTCTCCCAATAAAATACAGGGCCAAGCCGCCCTGCATTTTCCTATGTGTATGAATCTCTGATAGGTTCCAGTATAGAATACATAAACTGTTTTGTCAAATGAATTTCTTTCACTCGTTTTCTGTTTTTGCCGCAACAAAAGGCCCCCGCCGGGGTTCAAACCCGGCAGGAGCCCGTTTTGATTGTGTTAAAAATCAGTCCATGGCCTTGAGGATGGCATCGCCCATGGCGGTGCAGCCCAGGCAGGTGCAGCCCTCGCTCATGTTGTCAGCGGTGCGCAGCCCTGCGTCCAGCACCTTGCCCACAGCCGCCTCGATGCAGTCGGCCTCCTGGGCCATCCCGAAGCTGTACCGCAGCATCATGGCTGCCGACAGGATGCAGGCGGTGGGGTTGACCACGTCCTTGCCGGCGATGTCGGGGGCCGAGCCGTGGATAGGCTCGTAGAGGCCCCGGGTCCCCTCGCCCAGGGAAGAGGAGGGGATCATCCCGATGGAGCCGGTGATCATGGATGCCTCGTCCGACAGGATGTCGCCGAACATATTCTCGGTGACGATGACGTCAAACTGGGCCGGGTTCTTGACGATCTGCATGGCGCAGTTGTCCACAAACATCTCGCTGTACTCCACGTCGGGGTACTCGGCCTGGAGCCGGTGCATCACAGCCCGCCACAGCCGGCTGGTGTCCAGCACGTTGGCCTTGTCCACGCAGCACAGCTTTTTGCGGCGCTTGCGGGCGGTCTCAAAGCCGATCCGGCCGATCCGCTCGATCTCATGCTCGGTGTAGGGCATGATGTCCACCGACTGCTTTTCCCCGTTGGGCAGGGTCTTGGTGGTGTGCTCGCCGAAGTAGACGCCGCCGGTCAGCTCCCGGACGATGATAAAGTCGATGCCCTGGGCCACAATCTCGGGCTTCAGGGGGCTGGCAGGGGCCAGCTGGGGCCAGATCTTGGCGGGGCGGCTGTTGGAATACAGGCCCATGCCGGCCCGCAGCCGCAGCAGGCCCTTCTCAGGCCGCTTGTCGCCGGGCATCCCCTCCCACTTGGGGCCGCCCACCGCGCCCAGCAGGACGCTGTCGGCGGCCAGGCATTTGTCCAGCTCGTGCTGGGGCAGAGGGTCGCCGTATTTGTCGATGGCCTCGCCGCCCATGGCGGTGTCAATGTAGTGGAAGGTGTGGCCGTATTTCTCGGCAATCTTGTCCAGGACCCGCACCGCCTGGCGGACAATCTCGGGGCTGGAGCAGTCGCCCCAGATGACAGCAATATTCTTTTCCATGGCAGGTTCCCTCCCCTTACTTGTTGGCAGCTTTGGCCTTGATGGAATTCATCAGGCCGCCGGCGGCGATGATCTCCTGGATGAAGGGCGGGAAGGGCTCGGCCTGGAAGGTGGCGCCGGTGGTCTCGTCGGTGATGACGCCGGTGTCAAAGTCCACGCTCACCAGATCCCCCGCCTGGATGGCGTCGGCTGCTGCCTCGCACTCCAGGATGGGCAGGCCGATGTTGATGCTGTTGCGGTAGAAAATCCGGGCAAAGCTCTTGGCGATGACCACCGAGATGCCGCTGGTCTTGATGCACAGGGGGGCGTGCTCACGGGAGGAGCCGCAGCCGAAGTTCCAGCCGCCCACCATCACGTCGCCGGGCTGCACCTTGCGGACAAAGTCCTTGTCGATGTCCTCCATGCAGTGGGAGGCCAGCTCCCTGGCGTCCTGGGTGTTCAGGTACCGGGCCGGGATGATGACGTCGGTGTCCACGTTGTCGGGATATTTGAAAACATGACCTTTTGCGTTCATTGCAGTGTGCTCCTTTCCTGGTCAGACGGTGCGGGGGTCGGTGATGGTGCCGGTGAGGGCCGAAGCGGCTGCCGTAGCCGGCGAAGCCAGGTAGACCTCACTCTTGACGTGGCCCATCCGGCCCACAAAGTTCCGGTTGGTGGTGGAGACGCAGCGCTCTCCCTCGGCCAGGATGCCCATGTAGCCGCCCAGGCAGGGGCCGCAGGTGGGGGTGGAGACAATGCAGCCGGCGTCGATGAAGGCCTCGGTCCAGCCGCGGCGGATGCACTCCTTGTAGACTGCCATGGTGGCCGGGATGATGATGCCCCGGACCTCCTTGGCGATGTGCTTGCCCTTCAGGATGTTGTAGGCGGCCTCCATGTCCTCCAGGCGGCCGTTGGTGCAGCTGCCGATCACCACCTGGTCGATCTTGATGCCGCTGCCCTCGCTGGCGGGGTGGGTGTTCTCGGGCAGGTGGGGGTAGCTGACGGTGGGCACCAGCTTGGACAGGTCGATCTCGATGGTCTGCTCGTACTCGGCGTCGGGGTCTGCCTCATAGTAGACCGGGGTCCGCTGGCTGCGGCCCTGCAGATAAGCTTTGGTCACATCGTCCACCGGGAAGATGCCGTTCTTGGCGCCGGCCTCGATGGCCATGTTGCAGACGCAGAGCCGGTCGTCCATGGACAGGCTGGCCACGCCGGGCCCGGTGAACTCCATCGACTTGTAGAGGGCGCCGTCCACCCCGATCTGGCCGATGATGGAGAGGATCAGGTCCTTGCCCGACACCCGCTCAGGCAGGGAGCCGGTGAGGACAAACCGGATGGCGGCAGGCACCTTGAACCATGCCATGCCGGTGGCCATGCCGGCGGCCATATCGGTGGAGCCCACACCGGTGGAGAAGGCACCCAGGGCGCCGTAGGTGCAGGTGTGGCTGTCGGCGCCGATGACGCAGTCGCCGGCGGTGACGATGCCCTTCTCGGGCAGCAGGGCGTGCTCGATGCCCATCTGGCCCACATCGTAGAAGTTCAGGATGTCGTACTTGTTGGCGAAGGTGCGGCACTGCTTGGACTGGGTGGCGCTCTTGATGTCCTTGTTGGGGACAAAGTGGTCCAGCACGATGGCGATGTGTTCCTTGTCGAACACGCTGTCAAAGCCGGCCTTTTCAAATTCGTTGATGGCCACCGGGGTGGTGATGTCGTTGCCCAGCACAATATCCAGCTTGGCGTTGATCAGCTGGCCCGCCTTGACCTGGTCCAGGCCGGCGTGGGCAGCCAGAATCTTCTGCGTCAGAGTCATTCCCATGATGCGTTTCTCCTCTATCTTTCTGCGGGGCGCTCCAGGCGTCCGGTTTTACTTGTTGTTGATGGCCGAAACCAGGGCCTTGATGCCGGCCACAATGATGTCGGTGTCGGTGCCGGCGCCCCAGGTGGTGGTGCCGTCGCCCCAGACCAGGCCCACATAGGAGGCTGCCCGGGAGGTGGAGCCGCCGTCCAGGCTGTGCTCCGAGTATTGCTCCAGATGGAAGTCCATGCCGGTGGCGGTCTGGATGGCGTTGGCCACAGCGTCCAGACGGCCGTTGCCAATGGCCACGATCTCACGGGTGGAGCCGTTCATTTCCATCGTCACCGAAGCGGTGATCCCCTGCTTCTGGATGAAGTGGGCCTCTGCCACGTTCAGGGGTTTGCACTTGTTGAGGTATTCCTGCTCGAAGATCCGGCAGACCTCGGCGGCGGACAGCTCCTTGTGGCTGTGGTCCGACACAGCCTTGACCTTGTAGCCCAGGTCCTCCCGCATCTTGGGGGGCAGGTTGTAGCCGTAGTTCTGCTCCAGCACAAAGCCGATGCCGCCCTTGCCGCTCTGGCTGTTGATCCGGATGACGTCGGCGTCATAGGTGCGGCCGATGTCGTGGGGGTCGATGGGGATATAGGGGCAGGTCCAGCGGTGCTCGCCCTTTTCCTTGCGGTAGTTCATGCCCTTGGCGATGGCGTCCTGATGGCTGCCCGAGAAGGCGGCGAACACCAGCTGGCCCGCATAGGGGCTGCGCTCGTAGACGTGCATCCGGGTCACCCGCTCGTACACCTTGCAGATGGCGGGCAGATCCGAGAAGTCCAGCTTGGGGTCCACGCCGTGGCTGTACATGTTCAGAGCCAGGGTGATAGCGTCCACGTTGCCGGTGCGCTCGCCGTTGCCGAACAGGCAGCACTCAATCCGCTGGGCGCCGGCCAGCACAGCCAGCTCAGCGCAGGCCACGCCGGTGCCCCGGTCGTTGTGGGGATGGGTGGAGAGGATGACGCTGTCCCGGTTGTGCAGGTGGCAGGAGCAATACTCGATCTGGCTGGCGTAGACGTGGGGCATGCTCATCTCCACGGTGACCGGCAGGTTGATGATCATGGGCCGGTCGGGGGTGGGCTCCATGATGTCGATGACGGCGTTGCACACCTCCAGGGCATAGTCGGGCTCGGTGCCGGTGAAGCTCTCGGGGCTGTACTCAAACAGGAAGTTGCCTTCGTACTCCTGGCTCAGCTGCTTCACCAGCTTGGCGCCGTCGATGGCGATCTGTTTGATCTCATCCTTGGACTTGTGGAACACCTGCTCCCGCTGGGCCACCGAGGTGGAGTTGTAGAAGTGGATCACTGCCCGGGGTGCGCCCTTGACGGCCTCAAAGGTCTTGCGGATGATGTGGTCCCGGCACTGGGTCAGCACCTGGACGGTGACGTCCTCGGGGATCATGTTCTGCTCGATCAGGGTCCGCAGGAACTCATACTCGGTCTCGCTGGCGGCGGGGAAGCCCACTTCGATCTCCTTGAAGCCGATCTTCACCAGCATCTGGAAAAATTCGATCTTTTCCTCCAGGCTCATGGGGACAATCAGGGCCTGGTTGCCGTCCCGCAGGTCCACGCTGCAGAAAGCGGGTGCTTTTTCGATGTGGTCCTTTTTGACCCAGCTGTCATAGCCGGCGGGTGCGGGGTAATAGCCCGGTGCGTATTTGGTAGCGTCCATCATAGCGGTATCCTCCTGTTATCATGCAGATAAATTGCAGCCGCGCCCGGCCCTCTCGGGAACCGGCGCATACAAAAAGGCCCTCGTCACTCAGGGGCGAAAGCCCTGAGAGACGAGAGCCTGTAACATTCGATACAAGGCGGCCCGTGGTACCACTCTCTTTGCCGCAAATGATGCGGCCGCTCACACGATCAGCCCACTTGAAAAAAGCGGCGAATCGCTGCCCCCGTAACGGTGGGCATCCGTCAGAACCTACTGGGAAATGACCGTTGGGCTCTGCTGCTCAGGGGCCAGTAGCCAGAAGTTCCCGCGCCGCCTTACACCACCCGGCGGCTCTCTGCAAGCGGAAGATCTTCCGATTTTTCCCCATCAACGCATTTGGTTGTTTGCTGAAACTGCGCTTATTTTACCATGCTGCACCCCTGAAGTCAACCCCCTCCTTTTTCTCCTCCTTTTTCTCGAGAGAAAAAGGAGGCAAAAAGAGCTTCACTGGGTACCACACACTGCTGTGGTCTTTCACGAAGGCTGCAAAACAGACGGTTATTCGCTCCTTTTTTGCCTTTTGGCCTGCGGCCCGGTACGGGGCAAAGTTTTCCGGGGCCCGGTTTTGGGGCTGCTTTTCGCATCATTCTATGCGAAATGATGGCCTTGTAAAACGATTGTTTGGGGGCGCCGGGAGGCAAGTTCTCCTTTTTCCATAAAATGGCACGCTGCTTTTTGTAAAAGCTCCACAAGAATATCCCCGCCGGGAGGTCCGGCCGCCTGCCCCGGGCGGGCGCAACGCACAACCGCGCCCGGCGTAAATATAGTGGATTTGTAACATTTGCATGAATACAACAGGGAATTTCTTGCAACCGCCTGCCGGTTTGTTGTACTATTAAGATAAGAAAGAACAAGCGCGGAAAAACGTCAGATACACGGAAAGGGAAGGTGGTATCCATGGATGCTTTTGTCAGTTTCACCGACGTATCAAAGTACTACCAGACCGGCGATATTCGGGTCGCCGCAGCCGATCACATGACCTTTCATGTCAACAAGGGGGAATTTTGCGTCATCGTCGGCCCCTCCGGCGCCGGCAAAACCACCCTGCTGAACATGCTGGGGGGCATGGACCGCTGCGACGAGGGCCGCATCGTCCTGGACGGTGCCGAAGTCAGCCGTTTCAACGAAAAGGAGCTCACCGCCTACCGGCGCTACGACGTGGGGTTTGTGTTCCAGTTTTACAACCTGGTTCAAAACCTGACCGCCCTGGAAAACGTGGAGCTGGCCATCGAGATCTGCCGCAACCCCCTGGACCCCGCCGAAACCCTCAAGAGCGTGGGCCTGGGCCAGCGGCTCAACAACTTCCCTGCCCAGCTGTCCGGCGGCGAACAGCAGCGGGTCGCCATCGCCCGCGCCCTGGCCAAAAACCCCAAGATCCTTTTGTGCGACGAGCCCACCGGCGCCCTGGACTACAAGACCGGCAAGTCGGTGCTGGCCCTTTTGCAGGACACCTGCCGGAAAACCGGCCGGACCGTCATCGTCATCACCCACAACACAGCTTTGACCGGTATGGCCGACCGGATCGTCCAGGTGCGCAGCGGCCAGATCATCTCCAATGAGGTGAACGAGCACCCTGTCCCGGTGGAAGAGATCGAGTGGTGAGCCAACGTGAAAAAGACCTATCGCAAAAATATGTGGCGGGAACTTTCCGCCAGCAAAAGCCGCTTTGCCTCGGTATTCGGGATCGTGCTGCTGGGGGTTATGATGCTTTCCGGCCTGCTCAGCGTTGCCCCCGGCATGCGGGGGGCCGGCCAGACCTGGTACACCCAGCAGAATGTCTTTGACATCCGGGTGGTGTCCACCCTGGGCCTCAGCGACAAGGACATCGACGCCATCTCCTCCACCGAAGGGGTGGAGGCGGTGATGCCGGTCAAGTCGGTGGACTGCGAGGGCAGCTACCGCGGCGGCAACACCCTGGCCGTCCGCCTTCAGCAGCTGTCGGCCTACCCCACCCTGGCCGAGGAATCCAACATGAACCGTCTGGTTCTGGAGGATGGCCGGATGCCCGAAAAAGAGGGTGAGTGCGTGGTCCAGGTGCTGGACACCGCCTCTGCCTCCAGCCTCCGTCTGGGGGACACCATCACCCTCACCGGCGACACAGGGCTGGACACCGACACCCTGACGGTAGTGGGGTTTGTGAAAGACCCCCTCTACTTTTCCAATGAGGCCGAGAGCACCACAGCCGGCAACGGCACCCTGGGGCTGGCGGTCTATCTGCCCGACGGCAGCCTGACCATGGATTACTACGCCTTCTGCTACATCAAGGTGGCGGGCGCCAGTCAGTACGACAACTACTCCGACGAATACCAGCAGGCGGTGGACACCGTCAAGGACCGGCTGGAGGCCATCAGCGCCCGTCAGTCGGCCCAGCGCCGGGAAGACCTGATCGACGCCGCCCAGGCCCAGCTGGACGACGCCCGCACCACCCTGGAGGAAAAAGAAGCCGAGGCCCAGGCCCAGCTGGCCGACGCCCAGCAGCAGCTGGACGACGCCAAAGCCCAGCTGGATCAGGGCGAGGCCGAATACGCCAGCGGCATGGAGGAGCTGGAAGCCCAGAAGGCTGCCCTCCCCGATTCCATGGCCAGCGGCGCCGACCAGCTGGTGGACGCCCAGGCCAAGGTGCTGGACTTTGAACAGCAGCTGGAACAGATCAAGCAGCTGGTCACCCTCAAGAGCGTGGCCGACCCCATGCTGGGCTATGCCGAGGACATCCTGCAAAATGCCGAGGCCGCCCTGGAGGAGGCCGAGCCGGATGATGTGAACTATGTGGAGCTCCGGGACCTGCTGGCCCGGGCCCAGGCCCTCTATGATTCCACCTATCAGCAGCTGGCCGATTACCAGGCCCAGCTGGACGAGGGCAAGCGCCAGATGTATCAGCAGGGTTTAATTTCCTCCCCCAACCTCTCCAACGAGGAGCTGGTCACCGAGGCGGAGGCCGCCCTGAAACAGATGAAGCTCCAGGTGCTGGAAGGGCAGCTGGCCCTCAACACCGGCAACGCCCAGGCCTGGACCTCCTTTGACGCCGCCGAAAAGCAGCTGGAAGACGCCCGCGCCCAGCTGGACGAGGGCTGGGAGTCCTACAACCAGGGCGCCGCAGAGTTTGCCCAGCAGAAGGCGGATGCCGAGGCCCAGCTGGCCGACGCCCGCCAGCAGCTGAACGATGCTGCCGAGCAGGTGGACGACATCACCGCCGGCGAGTGGTATGTGCTGGACCGCAGCAGCGTGGTTTCGATGGTGCTGTTTGAGCAGAACGCCGACCGGATCGAATCCATCGCCCGGGTGTTCCCCCTGTTCTTCTTCTTGGTGGCGGCCCTGGTGGCCAGCACCACCATGACCCGGATGGTGGAGGAAAACCGCACCCAGATGGGCACCTTCAAGGCCCTGGGCTACAGCGACCGGGAGATCACCGCCAAGTACCTGGTTTACGGCATCACGGCCGGGCTGCTGGGCTGCATTGTGGGCATGCTGCTGGGCTTCTACGCCCTGCCTGCCGTCCTCTGGATGGCCTATTCCACCGTCTTTGACCTTCCCACCTTCCACCTCAAGGTCTACCCGCTGCTGGCCGTCATGAGCCTTCTCATCAGCACCGGCGTGGTGGGCCTCACCACCCTGGCAGCCTGCCGGGTCTCCCTGCGGGAGAAGCCGGCGGCCCTCCTGCTGCCCCGGGCCCCTGCCGCCGGCAAGCGGATTTTCCTGGAGCGGATCACTCCCCTGTGGCGCCGGATGACCTTCTCCCAGAAGACAACCGCCCGCAACCTGTTCCGCTACAAAAAGCGGTTCTATATGACGGTGCTGGGCGTGGCGGGCTGCACCGCCCTGCTGCTGGTGGGCTTTGGCTTCCAGGATTCCATCGTGGAGATTGTCAGCCAGCAGTACGGGGTCATCCAGAAGGCAGACCTGACCATCTCCCTGTCCAGCGATAAGGCGCTGGATCTGGAAGGCGGCCTCAGCGATACCCTGGCCTCCCGGGACGAAGTGGACAGCTGGGGCGCCTTCTACACCCGCACTGTCTCGGTGTCTGACACCAGCGACAGCACCAACGAGCTCAGCGTCACCCTGGTGGCGGCTGAGTCCCCCCAGAAGCTCACCCAGGCCTTCACCCTGGAAAACCGCTTCGGCGCGGCCCTGAACTTCACCGACGGCAGCGTGGTCCTCACCGAAAAGACCGCCGAGCTGCTGGGCCTTTCGGCGGGAGACTCCTTCTGGGTCCAGGGCACCGACGGCTCCTGGGTGGAGCTGACCCTCACCGGCATCACCAAAAACTACCTGGGGGCTTATCTCTACGTTACAGAGGACACCCTGAAGCAGCTGGTGGCTGACCCTGCCTGGAACACCGTCTACGCCATCACCTCCTGTGAGGACGCCAACCAGCGGGAAATCCTCAGCACCATCCTGCTGGACTGCAACTATGTGTCCAGCACCTCCTTCACCGCCGATACAGCCGCCATGTACGACAGCACCATCGACTGCATCAACTATGTGGTTGTGCTGATCATCGCCTGTGCAGCGGCCCTGGCGGCGGTGGTGCTGTACAACCTCATTAGCGTCAACATCGGCGAACGGAAAAAGGAGCTGGCCACCATCAAGGTGCTGGGCTTCTTCGACAAAGAGGTGTGCCGCTACATCTTCCGGGAGATTGAGCTGCTCAGCGTCATCGGCTCGGTGGTGGGCCTGGCCATCGGTGCTCCCCTCCACCAGTTCATCATCCGCACCGTGGAGGCAGAGCAGATGATGTTCATCCGCACCCTGGAGCCCACCAGCTACCTGTACAGCGTTGTCCTGACCATGCTGTTCACGGTGGTGGTCTGCCGGATGATGCGCCGCCAGGTCCGCAATATCAGCATGGTGGAGAGCATGAAAGCTCCCGAATGACGGGGCATATCCGCCAAATGGAAAGGCCTTGAGGAGAGTTTACAAAAGATTCATAGATTCAAAACAGTTTATGTATAAATCTTTGGTATCTTAAGATCACAGAGAAGGCGGAGCCGCAACCGCCCCCTGTGACACATGATTCCTCCTCATACCAAACCGAATACCGCAATGAACCGTCCCGTGCAGCCGCAAGCGCGGGACGGTTTCCTTTTTTCGTTTCCGGTGATTTTCTGACGGGCAGCGGCGGCCACGGCAGGACAGTTCAAAAAATTTTGTCGTAAAATCGCTTGTATTTTGGTTCATGACGAACATTCGCAAATTTATGATTTGTAATGCCTTTGCTTTTATGTTATACTAAAAAAGAATTTAGAATTGGCCCGACCGGCCCTTTTGGGGGACGGCAGGCTTGAAAGATAAGGGAGGCTTTGGAATGTCCTATAAACCCAAAATGACCTATAAAGGCAAGCCCCTCGTCCGCAAGGACAATGAGCTCTATTATGGCTGGATGACGGATCCCTATGTGCTGTACCTTCAGATCCTGTCCACCGTCCAGGCCGATGGCGCCGAGACGCCCGACAAAGTCCAGGTGACCCTGCTGTCCACCGATCTGTCCAAGTCGATGAAGGAGCGCACCGCCCGCCAGTCTGTCCGCCATGGGCTGTACAACGCCCTGGACATCGGCTCCATCTGGCTGGAAAAGGCTCTGGCCGCCACCCGCTGAAACCATACTGCAGCAAAAATCCCCCGCTCCGGTTTTCACCGGGCGGGGGATTTTCTTGTTGAAAACAGCGGGGAAGGATCAGTCTTCCTCGGGCAGATCAATCTCCAGGGGCTTGCCGCAGCCCGAGCAGCGGGCGTTGCCCGACAGCAGGGTGTCCTCGTCCAGCACGGTGACGGTGCCGCACAGGGGGCAGGTGACCTCGTAGCTGGCGTCCTCGGGCTGTTCTTCCTCGTCGGGCTCCTCGCCCTCCTCCGAGTCATCCAGGGCCACCTCAAAGGTGCAGCCGCAGTTGGTGCAGAAGGCTTCGCCGGCGTCCAGGTCCTCTTCGGTGACATAGACTGTCTCGCCGCAATTGGGGCACTCCACCTCATAGCAGGGGGCCTCGGAATCGTCCTCCTCATCCTCGTCCTCGTAGACGTCTGCCTGCAGCTCTTCCACATCGCTGCGCAGGAGATCCAGATGGTCCTCCGCCTGGGTGACATCCTGCTCCAGGGTCTTGATGGCGCCGGCCATCTCCACCAGCAGGTCGCTCATTGCGTGAAAAACTTTGCCTTCCTTGGTAGACTCATCCAGCTCCAGGCCTTCCAGCAGTCCCTGCAAATAGGCAGCTTTTTCAAACAGTTCCATACTCTATCCCTCCAGCCGGGGAGGCCGCAGCCTCCCTGTAATCCAAAAAGCCGGACCGGCGGTCGCTCCGCAGGCCCGGCTCACTGTCAGATTAGACGCGCTCCATATACTCGCCGGTGCGGGTATCGATGCGGATGACGTCGCCCTCGTTGATGAACAGGGGGACGCGGATGGTGGCACCAGTCTCCAGGGTAGCGGGCTTCAGGGTGTTGGTGGCAGTGTTGCCGCGGATGCCCGGCTCGGTCTCGGTGACGGTCAGCTCGATGAAGTTGGGGATCTCGACGCTGAACACCTTGCCCTTGTAGCTCAGCAGCTTGCAGACCTCGTTCTCCTTGCAGAACTTGAAGTTATCGGGCACATCGCTGGCGTTGACCGGGATGTCGTCGTAGGTCTCGTTATCCATGAAGTGGTACAGATCGCCGTCCTGATAGCTGTAGGTCACGTCGCGGCGCTCGATGAACGCCTGGGGGAACTTGGCGGTGGGGTTGTAGCTGGTCTCGATGACCGCGCCGGTGATGACGTTCTTGGTCTTGGTGCGGACAAAGGCAGCGCCCTTGCCGGGCTTGACGTGCTGGAACTCAACGACCTGGAGAACCTGGCCGTCCTGCTCAAAGGTCACGCCATTGCGAAATTCGCCTGCAGAAATCATAAGGAATTCCTCCATCAATTTAGTATCTCATGCTCACGCATATCTATGAATATTGTACCCAATTGCGCATTGTTTGGCAAGGGGTTTCGGCAAAAAAGGGTCAAAAAGGGGTCTCAGACCTCCCGGCCGGCGGCAGCTTTCCAGATCTGCTGCATGGTGCGGGCATCCTCAGCCTGGGTGCCGGCGCTCTCGCAGATGATCACCGGCATCAGCTTCCGCTGGGCGATCAGCTCCAGCAGGGGCGCCGGCTCGGGGCCGTACTGGGTCTCGGCAAAAGTCCAGTGGCGCTTTTCGCCGCCGGCGGAAAATTCAATCCGGGAAAAGTGGACATGGAACTGCCGCGCCCGGTCATCGCCCAGCGCCTCACCCATCCGGTCGAGAATGGCGGCATAGTCCTCTTTGCCCCGGATCCCCCCCAGGGTCCGGGCGTTCAGGTGGCCGAAGTCGATGCAGGGCACCAGGCGTTTGTCCACCTGGCACAGAGCCAGCACTTCTTCCAGGTCCCCCAGCTGGCCGATCTTGCCCAGGGTTTCAGGGCAGAGGGTCATATCCCCGTACCCCGCCTCGTCCAGGGCCTCCATGGCCCGGCGCAGGGTGTCCAGGGCTTTTTCCAGGGCGGCCTCCCGGCTCTGCTTGCCGCAGCTGCCGGGGTGGAAGATCACCCGCCGGCCCCCCAGGGCCCGGCACAGGGCGCAGCTCTGGAGCAGGTAGCGGATGCTGCCCAGGCGCTTTTCCTCTTCCAGGCTGGACATGCTGATATAGTAGGGGGCGTGGACGCTGAACACCATCCCCTTCTCCGCCGCCAGAGCGGCCATTTTGCGGGCCTTGTCCTCGGCCAGACGGACCCCATGCCCGCACTGGTATTCAAAGGCGTTGAGGCCCATGGCGGCGGTGTAGGCGGGGATGTCCAGGCTGGTCTTGTAGCCCTGGGCTGCGAAGCTGTCCCCCATGCCGGCAGGGCCGAAGCGGATCACCGGTTCACTCACAGCAGCTTCCCTCCCCGATCATAATAGGCCTGCCAGTGGCTGCGCTCCCATTTGCGCTTGAGCTTGACCTGGGCGCCCCGGTCGGGGCCCCGGGGCACCACCATCAGCGCCGGGATGCCGTAGAGGGCCGCTGCCAGCCGGTCGGCATAGAGCTGATCCCCCACCATGGCCATCTCCCGCCGGCGGACCCCCAGGCGGCGCCGGGCCACCGACAGGCCGATGGTCAGGGGCTTGGCGGCCCAGCAGACATAGTCCAGCCCGATCTTTTTGGCAAAGGGCGCCACCCGTTTGGGGGTGCCGTTGGACACCAGGGTCAGCCGGATTCCCGCCCGGCGCATGGTATCCAGCCAGGCGGCCACATCTGCGCTGAGCTCCTGGCTGCCGTCGCCGGTGAGGGTGTTGTCAATATCCAGCACCAGAGCCCGGATCCCCTTGCCGGCCAAAAAGGCGGGGGTGATATGGGTCACATCCTGAAAGACATATTCGGGGGTGATGAGCATAGAAACAGACTCCTTTGCAGGACAGCAGGTCAACAAAAATGGGAGAACCCTTCACAGGGTTCTCCCACATCGGCGTTAGCAACGCAGCGGTCATCAGGACCGTGGGCAAAGCTCAATTACTTGTACTTGCGCTTGCGGGCCGCTTCAGACTTCTTCTTGCGGCGCACAGAGGGCTTCTCGTAAGCCTCGCGCTTACGAACCTCTGCGAGCACGCCGCTGCGGGCAGTGCTCCGCTTAAAGCGACGCAGTGCGCTTTCCAGCGACTCGCCCTCTTTAACACGAATTTCCGACATCTTATCCCTCCCTTGGACCGTGAGGCGGGAATTTCGTTGTTACATGGTAACTAACAGAGACAGTATAACGCATTTTCGCGTTCCAGTCAACCTTTTTATTGAAGATTTTCCGCTTCACTTTCTGAACAAATCATGAAGAAGGTCCCGGCAGGGCCCGTCAGCCTCAGCCTTTGACGGCCAGATTGACCAGGCGGCCCTTGACGTAGATCTCTTTCACAATGGTTTTGCCGGCCAGGGCATCGGCCACAGCGGGCTCTGCCTTGGCGGCGGCGATGGCGCCCTCCGCGGTAATGTCAGCGGGGACCTTCAGCCGGGCGCGGACCTTGCCGTTGACCTGCACAGCGATCTCCACCATAGCCTCCACGCACTTGGCCTCGTCGTACTTGGGCCAGGGGTAGTAGGCCAGCTGCTCGTTGTGGGCGTGGCCCAGCTTCTCCCACAGCTCCTCGGTCATGTGGGGAGCAAAGGGGTTCAGCAGCTGCACCAGGGTCTCAAACTCGGCCTTGGTGGCGCCGCCGTTGTCGTACAGGGTGTTCACCAGGGTCATCAGCTGGGCGATGGCAGTGTTCATCTTGAGGTTCTCGATGTCATTGCCCACCTTCTTGATGGTCTGGTGCATCAGGGTCTCGATGGCGGGGCGGTAGCCCTCGCCTTCCACCCGCTTGTCAAACAGGCCCCAGACGCGGTCCAGGAACCGGTTGCAGCCGGCAATGGCGGAAGTCTGCCAGGGGGCAGCCTGCTCGAAGTCGCCCATGAACATCTCATACAGACGCATGGTGTCGGCGCCATAGGCGTCCACCACGTCGTCGGGGTTGACCACGTTGCCCAGAGACTTGGACATCTTGACCACCGGGTGGCGGCTCATCTCGCCGAACTTCTCCTCCAGGGCCTTCTCGGCGGCCTTCTGGCTGCCGTACTCCTCCAGCAGCTTCTTCTGCTCGTCGGCGGGCAGGTTGGCGAAGTTGTGGGGGTTCAGGCCCAGGATCATGCCGTGGGAGGTGCGCTTCTGGTAGGGCTCAGCGGTGGGCACCACACCGATGTCGTACAGGAACTTGTGCCAGAACCGGCTGTACAGCAGGTGCAGGGTGGTGTGCTCCATGCCGCCGTTGTACCAGTCCACCGGAGACCAGTACTCCAGGGCCTCCCTGGAGGCGATGGCGTCCTTGCAGTGGGGGTCCATATACCGCAGGAAGTACCAGGAGGAACCAGCCCACTGGGGCATGGTGTCGGTCTCACGGACGGCGGGGCCGCCGCAGCAGGGGCAGGTGGTCTTGACCCAGTCGGTGTGGCGGGCCAGGGGGCTCTCGCCGTCGGGGCCCGGCTCAAAGTCCACAATGTCGGGCAAAGTCAGCGGCAGGCTGCTCTCGGGCAGGGGCTGCCAGCCGCACTTCTCGCACTTGACCATGGGGATGGGCTCGCCCCAGTAGCGCTGGCGGCTGAACACCCAGTCACGGAGCTTGTAGTTGACCTTCTTGCGGCCCTTGCCCTGCTCTTCCAGCCAGGCAGCCATCTTTTCCTTGGCATCGGTGACCGACAGGCCGTTCAGGAAGCCGGAGTTCACCAGGGTGCCGGTGGCCACATCGGTGAAGGCTTCCTTATCCAGGTTGGACTCGGTCTTGCCCTTCACCACTTCCACGATGGGCAGATTGAACTTCTTGGCGAACTCCCAGTCGCGGGTATCGTGGGCAGGCACGGCCATGATGGCGCCGGTGCCGTAGGTGGCCAGGACGTAGTCCGAGATGAAGATGGGGATCTCCTGGTTGTTCACCGGGTTGATGCCCATGACGCCCTCCAGGCGGACGCCGGTCTTTTCCTTGTTGATCTCGGTGCGCTCAAAGTCGCTCTTGCGGGCGGCCTCGGCCTGGTAAGCCTTGACGGCGTCGGCATTCTTGATGACGCCCTCCTCCATCCAGCGGGCCAGCAGGGCGTGCTCAGGGGACACAACCATGTAGGTGGCGCCGAACAGGGTGTCGCACCGGGTGGTGTAGACGGTCAGGGTGTCGCCGGTGGTGGTGTCAAAGTCCACCTCGGCGCCGTAGCTGCGGCCGATCCAGTTCTTCTGCTGGGTCGCAACCCGGTCGATGTAGTCCAGGCCGTCCAGGCCGTCGATCAGCTTGTCGGCATACTCGGTGATCTTCAGCATCCACTGGCTCTTGACCCGGTGGACCACCTCGCTGCCGCACCGCTCGCAGACGCCGTTGACCACTTCCTCGTTGGCCAGCACGCACTTGCAGCCGGTGCACCAGTTGACGTTCATTTCCTTCTTGTAGGCCAGGCCGTGCTTGTACAGCTGCAGGAAGATCCACTGGGTCCACTTGTAGTACTCGGGATCGGTGGTGTTGATCTCGCGGTCCCAGTCAAAGGAGAAGCCCAGGGACTTGAGCTGGGCGCGGAAGCGGTCCACATTCTTCTTGGTGACGATGGCCGGATGAATGTGGTTCTTCATGGCGTAGTTTTCGGTGGGCAGGCCGAAGGCATCCCAGCCCATGGGGTACAGCACATTGTACCCGCACTGGCGGCGGCGGCGTGCCACCACGTCCAGGGCGGTGTAGCTGCGGGGGTGACCCACATGCAGGCCGGCGGCCGAGGGGTACGGGAACTCCACCAGAGCGTAGAACTTGGGTTTGGAATGGTCGATCTCAGCATGGAAGGTCTTTTCGTCCTCCCACACCTTCTGCCACTTGGCCTCCACGGCCTTGTAATCATACTTCATCTCGTAATCAGCTCCAGACTTTTCACTTACTTGGTTTTGCCTTATATGCTTCCCTCACGGGTTGGGCGCGTTACTGGTTGTCCTCTTCGGGCTCGGTGAGCCACTGGGACACGTCTACCGTCTCGGCGTCGGCCCACAGGTGCTCCAGATCGTAATAGGTGCGGGTATTGGGGACAAAGACATGGACAATGACCCCCGAATAATCCAGCAGGATCCAGTTTTTGGAGTCAAAGCCCTCGGTGTGGTAGGGCTCGATGCCCTCCTGGGAGAGCTGGAACTGGACCTCGTCGGCCAGGGCTGCCACCTGGGTGGTGGAGGTACCGGAGGCGATGACGAAATAGTCGGTCAGGACGGTCAGGTCCTGCACCTTCAGCACCCGCAGCTGATGGGCCTTCTTTTTGTCCAGAATCTTTGCGATGTGGATGGCAAGCGTCTTGCTGTCGTTCAGATTTTCCATAGGAAACCCTTTCTGTCTCAGACTGTCATTCAGCGGCCTGTCCGCCTGCGGACTGGCCGTCGGTGGTCACTGCGCCCTGCACGTCGGTGTCGCCTTCCAGGATGGCATCGTCCGACTCCTTGTCCAGCTGGCCCACAAACTGGATGTTGGCGTTGGTGGAGACCGACCCGTGGGGCCAGTCATCGGTGGTCAGGTTCAGCTCGTCCTCGGCGACCGGGCCAGTGTAGTTGCGGAAATACGTGTTGAGCAGTTCCGCGATGGAGCCTGCATCCGGCACCACGCAGGAATAGCCGGCGAAGGAATCCGTCGCGCCGATATAGGGCACCCCGCCCGAGAAGACGGGGGTCTGGGCGATCATGATGTTGGCGCTGTCAATCTTCATGAAGGAGACCGCCAGCTTGCCCAGGGTGATCAGGTCCATATCGGTCTGGATATAGTTGTTGAAGATGATGGGCATCTGGTTGAGGATATCCTGGATGCCCATCGAGCGGGCCCGCTTGAACAGGGCGGCGTAGAAATAGCGCTGCATGTTCAGGCGGTCGATGTCCGAGTTTTCATAGCCGGCACCGTGGCGGTTGCGGACAAAGAACTCGGCCGAGGCGCCGTCCAGGTTGCGGTAGCCCTTGGCCAGGTAGCTGCCGTTATACTGGATGTCCTGGGGGATATAGACCTCGATGCCCCCGAAGTTGTCCACCACCTCGGTGAGGGCCTCCATGTTGATGGAGACGTAGTAGTCCACCGGCAGCTTGTACTGGTCGTAGATGACCTCGGCCAGGGCAGCGATGCTGCCGCCGTTGGACAGGGCCACCGAGTTGATCTGGTAGTTGGAGGCCTTGTAGGTCTTGCCGCTGGAGAGGGTGATGGTGCGGCTGCTGGTGGTCACCAGGGTGTTGCGGGGGATCTGCAGCATCCGCAGCGCGCCGTTCTTGATGTCGAACTGGCAGTAGAGGATCATGTCGGTCATGCCGTCGTTGCTGCCGTCATCGGAATAGGCGCGGCCCTCCTCATAGTCGATGCCGCAGACCAGGATGTTCACCACATCCCCCTTGTACTCCTCCAGCGTCTGGATCTCCTCCACAATGGAGGGGGCGTTGGACTCGGGCCGGATGCTCTCCTGCACCCGGGTGACATAGCCCACGCCGTAGACCACGCCGCAGCCGATCAGGGCCACCACCCCCAGCACAACGGCCAGGGGCAGCCAGATGGGGGAACGGCGGCGCTTTTTCCGGCGGCCGTCCCCGCCATGGCCCCCGGTGTGGCGGGGCGGCTCTTTGCCGCCGCCGTTCCCGCCGCTGCCGCCGGCATAGGAGGCCGGGCGGCTCTCACGGCGCTGGGGCTGGGCGGCCTGGCTGCGGGGAGCCGGGCTGCTCTCCTCCCCCGGCCCGCTGCGGAAAAAGCTCTGGGCATCATCCTCCCGGAGCGCATCGCCCCCCTGGGCGCGTACCGGAGGCCTGGGCGGAACGCCGCCTCCTGCAGAGGGGGTACCCAGTGAACGGTCGGTATTGATGCGGCGGGGCGTTCCACTCATAGTCTGTTTCCTTCAGCAGCCTGTCCGGGCATGCCATCCCTTTCCTTCAATCTGCATCCGCCGGGGCGGAGGGTATCATTCTTTTCAATCCGGGGCCCGCAGGCCCCAAAGGGGCGCGCCGCAGCCCGGTTTTTCCCCGGCCGGCGGCGCAGTCTCTTAGTAGTATAACATTCTCGGGGCAAATCTGCAATCGGTTTTGTCAAACCTGCCCTGTTACGGCGAATTTATCCCCGGGCAGCCAGCAGCTTGCGGAAATCCTCCCAGGCGGCTGCCGACATGGAATCCAGGGGTTTGTTGCCCTTTTTCACAAAGGTCATGGAGTCGTCCAGGGCCTTGTACATGGCCTTGTCGATGTCCTCCATTTCCAGCTGCCGCAGCTCCTCCACCCCGTCGAAGTCCCGCTCCTCGCTGGTCATGTCGGCCAGGAACAGGATCTTGTCCAGCAGGGTCATGCCGGGCTTGCCGGCGGTATGGCAGGCCACCGCCGACAGCACTGCCTCGTCGGTGACCCCCCACTCCGTTTTGGCCAGAATGGCGGCGCACACCCCATGCCAGATGGGGGTGGGGCGGTTTTCGGTGTTCCCCGCCAGATCGGGGTGGGCCCGCAGCAGGGCCAGCTGGTCGGCGGTGGGCATCTCCTTGGCGGTGTCGTGAAGCAGGGCTGCCAGGGCGGCCTGGTCGCAGTCGGCGCCGTAGCGCTCGGCCAGCTTGACGGCCATCTTTTCCACATTCAGGGTATGGTGATAGCGCTTGTCCCCCAGACGTTTGCGGGCAAGTTCTTTTGCTTCCTTCAGATCCATCGGGCAGACTTCCTTTCTTGGTATAACAGTTACGGTTCCGGGTGCTGGCAGGGCTGGGGGATGGGCTGATGGCCGGGGGCCGTGTACAGCCCCTCCCGGCGGATCACCTGCTGCACCTCGGCCGGCAGGGCGGCGGCGCAGTCCTGGCCTTCCGACAGGCGGCGGCGGATCTCCCGGCTGGCCATGGGCAGGGCCTCCACCTGGGCCAGCAGGATCCGGCTGCCGGAGGGGTCCAGGGACCGGGCGGCGCTGTGCAGCACCCCGTCGTCCCCGATCTCCCGGCTCACCACCACCAGGTGGGCCAGCCGCAGGATATCCTGCCACCGGTGCCAGGACCGGAAGGATTCCAGCATATCGCTGCCCACCGCCAGATACAGCCTGGCCTCGGGGTATTCCCGGGCCAGCATCTCCAGGGTCAGCACCGTATAATTCCGCTGGCCGGCGGCGGCCTGTTCCATCTCCCAGCTGCTGACGGTGAGGCTGGGGATCTCCGGCGAGCCCTCCAGGGCGTAAAAGCAGCGGCACATTTCCAGCCGGAGGGCCGCCGGGGTGGTGCTGGCCGCCTTGTGGGGGGGCACCCCCGCCGGCATCACCACCACCCGGTCGGGCCTGACCCGCTGGGCCGCCGCCCGGAGGTTGTTCAGGTGGCCGTTGTGGGGCGGGTCAAAGGTGCCGCCGTACAGCAGGACCTTCATTTCAGCAGGTCAGCGTAGGCGCTGTCCTTTTTCTTCTGGAGGTAGAGCACAAACTTGGAGCCGATGACCTGGACGCAGTCGGCGCCGGTGGCCTCTGCCAGGACGACGGAAGCCTCCCGGGCATTGTACATGCTGGTCTCCAGGACTTTCAGCTTGATCAGCTCCCGGGCGTCCAGGCAGGCCTTGACGGCGTCGATGAGGGGCTGGTCGATCTCTCCCTTGCCGATCTGGAAGACAGGGTCCATGGTGTTGGCTTTGCCGCGCAGGATGGCGCGCTGTTTACTTGTAAGCATAGTATAACTCCTCTTGCTGTCCGCCGCCCTGTTGGCGGGCGCGACGTTTACTGTTCCTGTAAAAATGCAGCCAGTTTGGCTTCCAGCGCTTCCAGGGCGCGGCCGCGGTGGCTGATGGCGTCTTTTTCGTCGGGGGTGAGCTGGGCGTAGCTGTCCCGCTCGGTGTTGGGGCGCTTGCCCCCGCCGGGAATCCCCCGCTCGTCGGGGATAAACAGGGGGTCATAGCCAAAGCCATAGTCCCCCGGCTGCCGGTCCATGGCCACCTGGCCCGGGCACTCCCCCATACAGGTGAGGGTCCGGCCGTCGGGCATCCGGAAGCACACCGCCGACACAAACTTGGCGGCCCGCTGCCCTGCCGGCACATCCCGCATGGCCTCCAGCAGCTTGTCATTGTTGGCCTCGTCGTCCCCGTGGTGGCCGCAGTACCGGGCGCTGTACACCCCCGGCGCGCCCCCCAGGGCCTCCACGCAGAGGCCCGAATCATCGGCGATGGTGGGCAGGCCGCTGGCCTTGGCAAAGGCTGCTGCCTTGATGGCGGCATTCTCTGCAAAGGTGGTGCCGGTCTCCTCGGGGTCCAGGTCCAGGCCCAGCTCCTTCTGGCTCAGGACCTGATGGCCCTGGGCCTCCAGAATCCGGCGCAGCTCCTTGAGCTTGCCGGGGTTGCCTGTGGCTGCACAAATCTTCATGGTCAGCTCCTCCATTTCCGGGGCAGCAGCTCTTCCACAAAGCCCGCCGCATCAAAGGGCAGCAGGTCGTCAATGGCCTCGCCCACGCCGATGAACCGCACCGGCAGCCCCAGCCGCTGCTTGACTGCCACCACGCAGCCGCCCTTGGCGGTGCCGTCCAGCTTGGTCAGGATGACGCCGCTGGCGTCAGCAGCCTTGCAGAACTCCCGGGCCTGGCTGATGGCGTTTTGGCCGGTGATGGCGTCCAGCACCAGCAGGGTTTCCAGGCTGGCCTCGGGGGCAGCCTTGCGGACGCTGCGGCTGATCTTGGACAGCTCAGCCATCAGGTTGGCCTTGTTGTGGAGCCGGCCTGCGGTGTCGGCGATGACCATGTCATAGCCCCGGGCCTGGGCCGACTTGACGGTGTCAAAGATCACCGCCGCCGGGTCGGCGCCCTCGCCGGCCTTGACGATGGGCACCCCGGCCCGGCCTGCCCAGATGTCCAGCTGCTCGCTGGCGGCAGCCCGGAAGGTATCGCCGGCGGCCAGCATCACCTTGCGGCCTTCCTCCCGGTAATAGTGGGCCAGCTTGGCGATGCTGGTGGTCTTGCCCACACCGTTCACCCCGATCACCAGGATGACGGCAGGCTTGCCGTCCAGCTGCATCTCGCTGCCCGGCTCCATCTCCTCCCGCAGGATCTCCCGCAGGGCGTCCATGGCCTGATCGCCGGTTTTCAGGTGCTGGTTTTTCACTTCTTCCCGCAGCCGCTCCACCAGGTGGAGGGCCACCTCGGCCCCCACGTCTGCCAGGATCAGCTGCTCTTCCAGGTCGTCGTAGAGATCATCGGTGATCTCTGCGCCGGTCAAGGTCTGGATGATGCTGCCCCAAAAGCCGGTGCGGGTCTTTTTGAGGCCGGCATCCATCTTTTCCTTGGTCTTTTCTTTGTCTTTATTCTTTCTTCCGAACAAACCCATAGGGGGAATCCTCCTGTCTGATGTAAGTCTGTCTGGTTTTGGTTGTTATGAGACGAGGGTGGCGTCCACCTGGTCCAGATCCAGCCGGAGCAGCTTGGACACCCCGTCCTCCTGCATGGTGACGCCGTAGAGGACGTCGGCGGCCTCCATGGTGCCCCGCCGGTGGGTGATGACGATGAACTGGGTCCGGCTGCTGATCCGCCGCAGGTACTGGGCGAACCGCACCACGTTGGCGTCGTCCAGGGCGGCTTCGATCTCGTCCAGGATGCAGAAGGGGGAGGGGTTCACCGCCAGAATCGCAAAGTAGATGCTGATGGCCACCAGGGCCCGCTCCCCTCCCGAAAGGGCTTCCAGATTGCGGATCACCTTGCCCGGGGGGCTAACCCGGATGTCGATGCCGCTGCCCAGCAGGTCCTGGGGATCTTCCAGTACCAGGGAGGCCTCCCCGCCGCCGAACAGCTCGGCAAAGACCCGGCCGAAGTTCTGGTTGATGGCCGCAAAGTTTTTGCCGAAGATATCCCGCATCTGGCTGTTCAGTTCCCCGATCATCCGGATCAGGCGGCTGCGGCTTTCCTCCACATCCTCCACCTGGGTTTTCAGGGTCTCGTACCGGGTGCGGACTTCCTCGTATTCTTCCACCGCCCCCACGTTGACGCTGCCCAGGGCCCGGATCTTGCCCCGGACCTCTGCCACCTGGGCCCGTAGGGCGGTCATGTTGGTGTATTCGATGCAGTACCGGGCGCCGTCGGTGGGGGTCAGCTGGTACTCATCCCACAGCTTGGCCGCCAGCTGGTCGTACTCCCCTTCCGCGGCGCTCTTGCGCTCGGACAGGCGGGCCATCTCCCGGCCGGCTTCCTCCCGCTCCTCGGCGGCGGCCCGGGCTGCTGCCTGGGCTTTGGTCTCGGCGGCCTGTTTTTCCATCCGGGCGTCGGCGGCCTGCCGGATGGCGGCCTCCTTCTCCCGGATGGATGCCCGGCCCTGTTCCGTCTCGTCCCGGACGTTCTGGATGGCCTGCTGGATCTCCTGATCCCTGGCTTCCAGGGCCCGGATGTTTTCCTGGATGGCCTCCTGATGGGCGCCGGCATCGGCCAGCCGCTGTTCCCAGTCGGCAACCCGGCTGCGGCACAGTTCGGCGTCCTTCTGCCGGGCCAGCTGGTCCAGCTGTTTCCGGGCCAGCTCCTCGGAGAGCCGGGTCTGCTGGGCGGCGAAGTCATCCCCGCCCTGGGTCAGGCTGGCCAGCTCAGCGGTGAGGCGCTCTGTCTCCTCTGCCAGGGACTGGCGGAGGGCGGCGGCCTTGTCTGCCGCCCGGGTCTGGGCGGCGGCCTCTGCTTCCAGAGCCTGGGCCTCTTTGACCCGCTGGGCGGCCTGCTGCCGGGCCTGATCCACAGCCAGCTCCAGCCGTTTCTGTTCCGCCTCGGCCCGGACCCGGTCCTCTGCCGCCGTCCGCTCCTCGCTTTGGGCGGCGGTCAGATCGGCGGCCACCGCCTCGGCCTGGCTCTTGCACTGGGCGGTTTTGTTCCGGGCCGCAGTGCAGTCCTGGTCCAGCCGGGTGATTTTTTCCTGCAGTTCCTGCATCTCCTGCCGCCGGGTGAACAGGCCCGCCGACCGCTGGGTGCTGCCGCCGGTAAAGCTGCCGCCGGCATTCACCACCTGGCCGTCCATGGTCACCACCCGGTTGCGGTACTGGAGGGCGCGGGCCGCTTTGCCCGCCGCGTTGATGTCCTCCACCACCACAATCCGGCCCAGCAGGTTGGAGACGATGTTCTGGTACCGGCTGTCCGCCCGCACCAGGCTGCTGGCCAGCCGGGCCGACAGGGGCAGCTCTCCCCGGAACACCCCCGGCTGGACGGTGTCCAGCGGCAGGAAGGTGGCCCGGCCCGCATTTTCCCGCCGCAGCAGGGCAATGCCTGCCTTGGCGGCGGCCTCATTTTCCACCACGATGTTCTGCATGGCGGCGCCCAGGGCGGTTTCCACCGCCAGCTCGCAGCCGGCCTCCACCGTCAGGATGGAGGACACGGGGCCGATGATGCCCCGCAGCCGCCCGCCGGCCGCCGCCTGCATCACCGACCGCACCGAGTGCTGGTAGCCTTCCATGTTCTTTTCCAGCTCTTTCAGCACCGCCAGCCGCTGGGCCGCAGCATCCCGGCTGCGGGTGCAGTCCCGCTCAGCCTCCTCGGCGGCGGCCTGGGCTTTCCGGCGGCTGTTCAGCTTGAGGGTCAGCCCTGCCCGGACGTTGGTCAGCTGCTTTTCGCTGGCCTCCAGCATTTCCAGATACTTGCCGGTGTCGGCCAGGTTTTCCTGGAGCTCTGCCAGCCGGTCCTGCTCTTTTTGGGCCCCCGCCTGCACTTCGGGCAGACGGCTGCGGGCCGATTCGGCGGCAGCCCGGGCCGCCGCTTCCTCCACCCGGGCCGCAGTCTCCCGGGCGGTGACGTCAGCCAGATTTGCCCGCAGCTCTTCCTGCCGGGCGCTGGCCGCATCGGTGCGGCTCTGGAGGGCGCTGAGCTGCCCGCCCAGCTGCTCCATCTCTTCTTTCAGGGCGGCCGCTTCCTGGTCCAGCCGGGCGGCGGCCTCTTTCTGCCGCCCCAGTTCGGCGGCGGCGGCCTCCTGGTCAGTCTGGCCCTGGGCCAGCTCCTGCCGCAGGGTGTCGGCGCTCTGGGCCGCGTGGAGCCGGTCATTTTCCAGCACCGCGATCCGGCTGTCGCTGCCGCTGATCTGTTCGGTGATACTGCGGATATCCCCATTCAGGCGCTCGATCTCCACTGTGAGATGCTGTGCCTGCATACGGATCTCCTCAGCCTCCCGCTGGGAAGCTTTGTCCTTCCGGTCCCACTGTTCATAGGCCGCCTGGGCGGTCTCATAGTCCCGCTGCAGCTGCTGCAGGGCGGCGCGGGCTGTCCGGATATTCTCCACCCAGAGGGTGACCTCCAGGCTCTTGCGCCGGTCGGCCAGGGCCAGATAGGCTTTGGCCTTTTCCGCCTCTTTGGCCAGGGGTGCCACCCGGCTTTCCAGCTCTGCCAGAATATCCCGCAGCCGCTCCAGGTTGGCCTCGGCGGCGGTGAGGCGGTGCTCCGCCTCGTTTTTCCGATAGCGGTATTTGGCGATGCCGCAGGCATCCTCAAAGATTTCCCGCCGCTCGCTGCCCTTGGCCGCCACGATCTCCGAGATCTGCCCCTGGCCGATGATGGAATAGCCGTCCCGGCCGATGCCGGTGTCCAGCAGCAGTTCGTAGATATCCTTCAGCCGGCAGACCTGGCCGTTGATGGTGTACTCGCTGTCCCCCGAGCGGTAGTACCGCCGGCCGATCACCACTTCTTCCGCTTCCAGGTCCAGGGCGTGATCCCGGTTGTCCAGGGTCAGCCGCACCGAGGCATAGCCCATGGCGCCCCGGCGTTTGGTGCCGCCGAAGATGACGTCCTCCATCTTGCCGGCGCTGCGCAGCTGGCGGCTGCTGGTCTCCCCCAGCACCCACCGGATCGCGTCGGACAGGTTGCTCTTGCCCGAGCCGTTGGGCCCCACAATCCCGGTGACCCCTTCATCGAAGGTAATCTTCACCTTGTCGGGAAAGCTCTTGAAGCCCTGGATCTCCAGCTGTTTCAATACCATCTGTCACTGATCTCCAAGGACCCCCAGCAGCTTGAGCGCTTCCCGCGCTGCGTGCTGCTCGGCAGCCTTTTTGCTCTTGCCTTCGCCCCGGGCCACACAGTCCGAGTTGAACCGCACCGCCACCACAAAGTGTTTGTCGTGGTCGGGCCCGGTCTCCTTTTCCACCACGTAGCTCAGCCGCTCCTCCGGGTTCTGCTGGACAATCTCCTGCAGCCGGGTCTTGTAGTCGGCCTCTGCGTGCTTGCCCTCGGTGATGAAGGGCAGGATGAAATTGCGGGCCACATCCATGCCGCCGTCCAGATAGAGGGCGGCGATCAGGGCCTCAAAGGCGTCGGACACCACGCTGGGCCGCTCCCGGCCCCCGCAGCGCTCCTCACCCTTGCCCAGCCGGAGGTATTCCCCCAGGTTGATCTCCTGGGCGAACTGGAACAGAGCTCCCTCGCTCACCAGGCTGGAGCGGATGCGGGTCAGATCGCCCTCGGGGCGGTCTGCGTAGGCGTGGAACAGGTAGTCGGCCGAGACAATCTGCAGGACGCTGTCCCCCAGAAACTCCAGCCGCTCGTTGTGGGCCACCGGTACCCGGCTCTCGTTGGCGTAGCTGGTATGGGTCAGCGCCGTGGTGAGCAGGCCGGGGTTCTTGAAGGTGTACCCGATCTTTGCTTCAAGCGGATGTGCCATGGGAACCACCCTCCTTTTCTCAGTTGTCTGCATTCGCTTCACCCTGGGCAGCGTTGGCGGCTGCCACATCATCCAGGGCAGACTGCATGGTGCCGCACAGGTCCTCTTCCACACAGATCTTGGCCTGGCGGATGGCGTTCTTGATGCCTCTTGCCTTGGAAGAGCCGTGGGCCTTGATGACCGGCTGCCGTGCGCCCAGGAAGGGTGCGCCGCCGTATTCCTCGCTGTCCATCTGCTTCTTCAGGCCGCCGATCTGGCCCCGCACCAGCAGGTAGGCAATCTTGCCTGCCAGGCCGGACAGGAACATCCCCTTGACCATGCCCATCAGCATCTTGGCCACGCCCTCGGTCAGCTTGAGGATGACGTTGCCGGTGAAGCCGTCGCAGACCACCACGTCCACATTGCCGGAGGGCACATCCCGGGGCTCCACATTGCCCACAAAGCGGATGCCGGGGGTGTGCTTGAGCATCTGGTGGACTTCACGCAGCAGCGGGGTGCCCTTGGACTCCTCGGCGCCGTTGTTCACCAGGGCCACCGACGGGTCTTTGCGGCCTTCCACCCGCTGCACATAGCAGGTGCCCATGACGGCAAAGGCGATCAGCATGTCGGCCCGGCACTCCACGTTGGCGCCGCAGTCCAGCAGCAGGTAGGCCTGCTTCTGGCCGGGGATCATGGTGGCCAGGGCAGGCCGCTTGATCCCCCGCAGGGCCCGGACGATCAGGCTGGTGCCCACATGGAGGGCGCCGGTGCTGCCGGCCGAGACAAAGGCGTCGCCCTTGCCGTCCTTCAGCATGTTGAGGCCCACCACAATGGAGGAGTCCTTTTTCTGGCGGACAGCCCGGGCCGGCTCGTCGCACATCTCGATGTTCTCGGTGCAGTTGACCAGCTGGATGCCCTCCAGGGAGATGTTGTTTTCGGCGGCGGTCTTGCGGATCAGGGCCTCGTCGCCCAGGCCGATGATCTCGACGCCGTATTCCTTGATGGCTTGGGCAGCCCCGTCCAGGGGTGCCAGGGGGGCGTTGTCGCCGCCCATCAGATCCAGAATGATTTTCATAGTGCTTGTCCTTTCTGCCTCGTGCAAGGCATCCGCTCCAGCGGTTTCAGCAACCGCCATCCAGCCAGCTCTGGAAGCTGGCCACAGCCCGCTGGGCCTGGGCCATATAGCGCAGGCGCTTGTCGCGGGGACGGTCTTCCAGCGGCGGGAGGATGCCCATATTGGCCCCCATAGGCTGGAAATGTTTGTTCTCGGTGGTGAGATACCCCATCAGGGCCCCGCACATGGTGTCGCGGGGAGGCGGGGTGTAGCTGCCGCCGGTGAGGCGGGCATAGAGGCTGCGGGCGGCCAGCAGGCCAGAGGCAGCGCTCTCCATATATCCCTCAAAGCCGGTGATCTGGCCGGCAAAGAAGACGTTGGGGTGATCCTTCAGATACAGCCCCCCGGTGAGCACCCGGGGCGCATCCAGGAAGGTGTTGCGGTGCATGACGCCGTAGCGGACAAACTCGGCGTGCTCCAGGCCGGGGATCATCGAGAAGACCCGCTTCTGCTCCCCCCATTTCAGGTTGGTCTGGAAGCCCACAATGTTGTACAGCGTCCGCTCCCGGTTTTCGGCCCGCAGCTGGACATTGGCCCAGGGGCGGTGGCCGGTGCGGGGGTCGATGAGGCCCACCGGCCGCAGGGGGCCGTACCGCATGGTATCTGCCCCCCGGACGGCCATGATCTCGATGGGCATGCAGCCCTCGTAGACGGTGACGGTGTCGGCCTTTTTGCCCACGGTGTCGGGGTCGGGGGCCGCCTTGGCGTCCTGGTCGAAGTCGTGGAGGGGGGCCCGCTCGGCCCCCACCAGGGCTGCATGGAAGGCCTCGTATTCCGCCTTGTTGAAGGGGCAGTTCAGGTAGTCCGCCTCTCCCCGGCCGTACCGGGAAGCGGCAAACACCTTGTCATAGTCCAGGCTCTCGGCGGTGACAATGGGGGCCACCGCGTCGTAGAAGTGGAGGCGGCTGTCCCCGGTGAGCCGGGCGATCTCCCCGGCCAGGGCCCCTTCGGTGAGGGGGCCGGTGGCCACCAGCACCGGCTGACTCTCGTCGATGGCGGTGACTTCCTCCCGCCGGACGGTAATGTGGGGGTTCTCCTCCACCAGCCGGGTGACCGCGGCGCTGAAGGCATCCCGGTCCACCGCCAGGGCGCCGCCCGCCGCCACCCGCACCGACTCAGCCGCCGGCAGCAGGCTGCTGCCCATCCGGCGCATTTCCTCTTTCAGCAGGCCGGAGGCGGAGTCCAGCCGCTCGGCCTTGAGGCTGTTGGAGCAGATCAGCTCGGCAAAGCCGGCGCTCTTGTGGGCGGGGGAAAAGTGGGCCGGCTTCTGTTCCCAGAGGGTGACCTCCACCCCCTGGCCGGCCAGCCAGAGGGCCGCCTCGCATCCCGCAAGGCCTGCCCCCAGAATGGTTGCATGCAGTGTTTCTTTCATGTTTTCCTTATCCGTTTCCATTCCCTTTGGGCACCGGCATCTCAAAGCCGCAGCCCTCTTTTGCACAGTACAGCTTGGAGCCGTGGCGGAACAGGGTTGCGCCGCACTTCTCGCACTTGGTGGGCACAGGCACATCCCAGGTCATAAAGTCGCAGTCGGGGTAGCGCTCGCAGCCGTAGTAGATCCGGCCCCGGGCGCTCTTGCGCTCCAGCATCCGGCCCTGGCCGCACTTGGGGCAGATGCCGCCGGTGTCCTTCACCAGCCGCTTGGTGCCCCGGCACTCGGGGAACCCGCTGCAGGCCAGGAACTTGCCGTACTTGCCCACCTTGATGACCATGGGTTTGCCGCACAGAGGGCATACCTCGCTGGAGGGCTCGTCGGGCACCTTGATCTTCTTTCCCTCCATATTCTTTTCCGCAGCCTGGAGGCTGGCGTCAAAGCCCTTGTAGAATTCATCCACCGTCTGGCGCCAGTCGGCCTTGCCGCTCTCGATCTTATCCAGGTTCTTTTCCATCTGGGCCGAGAAGTCCACGTCCACAATCCGGGGGAACTGTTCCAGCATCAGGCTGTCCACAGTCCGGCCCAGGGGGGTGGGCTTGAGCTTTTTCTGATCCCGCTCCACATAGCCGCGATCAATGATGGTGGTGATGATGGGGGCGTAGGTGGAAGGCCGGCCGATGCCGTTTTCCTCCAGGGCCTTGATCAGGGATGCCTCGGTGTACCGGGCGGGGGGCTGGGTGAATTTCTGCTCGCTCTTGAGCTGGACCAGGTTCAGCTCCTGCCCCTGTTCCAGGGGCGGCAGGGCGGTCTCCTTTTTCTCCTTGTCCTCCACTGCTTCCTCGTACAGGGCGGTGAAGCCGTCAAAGGTGACGGTGAAGCCGCTGGCCTTGAACCGGTAATCCCCTGCATAGACGGTGACCGAGACGGTGTCCATCTGGCAGTCGGCCATCTGGCTGGCCATAAAGCGGCTCCAGATCATCCGGTACAGCTTGGCGGTGTCCCCCGAGATGCTCTTGTCCACCTCGTCGGGGGTCAGGGAGGGCATGGAGGGCCGGATGGCTTCGTGGGCGTCCTGGGCGGCGGTGGCGCTGCGGGTCTTCCAGGTGCGCTTGTAGGGACAGATATACTGTTCCCCGTAAGCCCCCGCAATATATTCCTTGGCGGCGGCCACAGCCTCGTCCGAAATCCGCAGGCTGTCGGTACGCATATAGGTGATCAGACCCACAGTGCCGTGGCCTGCGATGTCCACGCCTTCGTACAGGGTCTGGGCGGCCCGCATGGTGCGGGTGGCGGTGAAGCCCAGCCGCCGGGAAGCCTCCTGCTGCAGGGTACTGGTGATGAAGGCAGGGGTGGGCTGTTTGGTCCGCTTGCCCCGCTTCAGCTCACCCACCGTGTAGACGGCGCCTTTCAGGCCCGCCTCAATGGCCCGGGCCTCAGCCTCGTTTTTGGGCAGCAGCTTTTTGCCCGCTGCGTCCGAGGCCAGCCGGGCGGTGAATTTCTTCCCGCTGGCCGAGAGGGTGGCATCCACGTTCCAGTATTCCTCGGGGACAAAGGCCTCGATCTCCTTTTCCCGGTCGTCGATCAGCCGCACCGCCACGCTCTGGACGCGGCCGGCCGACAGGCCCCGGCGGATCTTCCGCCACAGGAAGGGGCTCAGCTTGTAGCCCACCAGACGGTCCAGCACCCGCCGGGCCTGCTGGGCGTTGAACAGGTCCTCGTCGATGGGGCGGGGATGGGACATGCCCTCCTTGACGCCCTTCTTGGTGATCTCGTCGAAGGTGACCCGGTTGGGCTCCTTGGGGTCGATGCCCAGCAGGTTGGCCAGGTGCCAGCTGATGGCCTCCCCTTCCCGGTCCGGGTCGGTGGCCAGCAGGACGCCGTCGGCCTTCTTGGCCTTGCTCTTCAGCTCCCGGATCAGTTTTTCCTTGCCCTTGATGTTGATGTACTGGGGCGTATAGCCGTGTTCCACATCAATGCCCAGCTGGGAGGTGGGCAGGTCCCGGATATGGCCCATGCTGGCCGTCACCTCATAGTCCTTGCCCAGATATTTGCCGATGGTTTTCGCCTTGGCGGGCGATTCCACAATAACCAGTTTCGCCATGGTTTTTTACCTCGATCTGCCCCTTGTCTTGGATCCCGGGGATCCGGGGCGTTCTTGCCATACTATATCCAGATGGCTCAAAATCTATTTCAATCGGTTGTTCCCGCACCGGTATTCTGCGGGAATCCGCCGCAAATCTTCTTCTTTACAACAGGCAGTACCGCTGCCCCGGCAGCCGCTTGACGCGGCCGGACAGTTCCAGCCCCATCAGCACCGCCGACAGTTCCCCCGCCGGGATGCCGCAGCCGGCGGCCAGCTCTTCCACGCTCCTGGGCTCCCGGCCCACGCAGGCCAGTACCTGCCGCTCCCTGGGGGACAGGGCGGGCCCCTCTGCAGCGGGGGCCGCCGCCGGGGCGCCGGTGAGCCCCAGGGGCTCCATCAAATCTTCCGCCCCCAGCAGCATTTGGGCCCGGCCGGCCTGGATCAGCCGGTTGGTGCCGCTGGAATTGTCCCGGCTGATATCCCCCGGCACCGCATACACCGGCCGGTGATACCGCTCGGCATGGGCCACGGTGGACATGGTGCCGCTCTTCTCTTTGGCCTCCACCACCACCAGCGCCTGGGACAGCCCTGCAATCAGTCGGTTCCGCTGGAGGAAGCTGACCTTGGTGGAAAACTCCTCCCCCGGGGCATACTCCGAGATCACACAGCCGTACTCCTCGATCTTCTGCCGCAGCAGCCGGTTGGAGGCGGGGAAAGTCCGGTCGATGGGCACCCCCTGCACCCCGATGGTGGGGGCGCCGGATTCCACCGCTGCCCGGTGGCTCTCGCTGTCCAGCCCGTCGGCCAGGCCGCTGACAATCACCGCCCCGCTCTGGGCCAGATCCCGCCCCAGGGCGGCGGCAGCCTGGCGGCCATAGTTGTCGGGCTTGCGGCTGCCCACCATCCCCACCAGGCCCGGCGCATTCAGCCAGAAGGGGTCCCCGGTGCAGTACAGCACCAGAGGCAGGTCGGGGATCCGGGTCAAAGACAGAGGATAATCCGGGTCGCTGTAGGTTACAATGCGGATGTTCAGCCGGTCGCACTGGGCCGCCAGAGGCCGGAAAGACCAGGGGGTGCAGCCGGGGTCCTGGGCCCTGTGGGCCGCCGCAGGGCCTGCTGCCTTGCGGAAGGTCAGGGTGTCCCGCTCCTCCCAGATTTCCACCGGGTCATCGCACCAGTCCACCAGCTGGGCGGCGTGGGGGTTGGCCGGGCCCAGCACATGGGCCAGCCACAGCCAGCACAGCAGCGGCTGGGGCTTTTCCTCCGGGGGCATCATGGAAAGCTGCTCCCCTCCATCCAGGGGGGTCACAGTCCTGCCCCCCGGAAATGCCACAGCAGAATGCTGCCGGCAATGCCTGCGTTGAGGCTCTCCACCCGGTCGGTCATGGGAATCCGCACCGTCCGGTCGCAGGCCTCGATGGTGGCCTGGGTCAGGCCCTGGCCCTCGCTGCCGATCACCACGCAGACCCCGCCGGGGCCTGCGGTCTGGCCTTCTCCCAGGGGCTGGGAGTGGTAGAGGGCCGCCGCCAGGCATTCAATGCCCTTGGCCCGGAGCGCGGCAATCACCGGGGGCATCTCTCCCGCCTCGATCACCGGCATCCGCACCGCCGCCCCCATGGAGGCCCGCAGGGTCTTGGGGGCATAGGGGGAGGCGCACCCCTCGGACAGGATCAGCCCGTCAAAGCCAAAGGCCGCCGCGCTGCGCATCAGGGTGCCCACGTTGCCCGGGTCCTGGACGCACTCCAGGGCCAGGTACCGGCCCCCGGTTTTCACTTCTTCCAGGGTGTGGACCGGGGTGCGGAACACCCCGAACACCCCCTGATGGGCGGGAACCCCGGCCAGCTTGTCCGCCACATGGTCCTCCACCAGGAAGTGTTCCCCCGGCAGCCCGGCCAGCTCGGGGCATTTTTCCGCCGCGGCTGCGGTGTAGAACAGCGTCTCCAGGGCTGCGCCCTTGGCCAGCTCAGGACAGAGTTTGCGCCCCTCGGCGAAAAACCGGCCTTCGCTGCGGCGGAAAGCCCCGCTGGCAGACAGGCGGCAGGCGTATTTGATTCTGGCATTGTCCCGGCTGGTGATGGTCTCGTCCATGGTGATTCTCCTCAAAAACAAAAACAGGGCCGACCCGCCGGGCGTTCTGTGCCGCGGCAGGGCCTTGGCCCTGTTCTGTCTGCCTGCCAGGCGTTCAGGGCCTTGCATTCCAACACATACAAAATCGACGCCCGCGTATACGCGCGGGCGTCTGGATAAGCTTTATCAGGCGTTCTTGACGCTCTCGACCAGAGCGGCAAAGCTGCCCGGATCATTGATGGCCATCTCGCTGAGCATCTTGCGGTTCAGCTCGACACCAGCCTTCTTCAGGCCTGCCATGAAGGTGGAGTAGTTCATGCCCAGAGGACGAACAGCGTTGTTGATGCGGCAGATCCACAGGTTGCGGAACTGACGCTTCTTCATGCGGCGGCCGGCCAGAGCGTAGTTGCCGCTCTTCATGACCTGCTGCTTGGCCATCTTAAAATGCTTGCTCTTGGAGCCGTAGAAGCCCTTGGCGAGCTTGAGCATCTTCTTGCGACGTTTGTGGGTCATCGTTGCGCCTTTGATACGTGCCATTTTTTCTATCTCCTTTTAACGATCGGGTAATGTCTGTTTGGGTGTCACACGCGCTCAGCCGTAGGGCAGCATCCGCTTCAGGGTGGCGGCGTTGGTGCTGTCCACGTAGCAGGGCTGACGGTAGCCGCGGGTGAGCTTGGTGGTCTTCTTGGTCAGGATATGGCTGCGGAAGGCGTGGCCGCGCTTGATCTTGCCGTTCTTGGTGAGCTTAAAGCGCTTCTTTGCGCCGGAATGGGTCTTGAGTTTCATCTTAGCCATTTTCGGTATCCTCCTAAAATCAGTCCTTATTGGGTTTCGGGGTCAACAGAATGGACATGGTGCGCCCTTCCAGGACCGGCGGTTTGTCCATCGACGCCTGGGGCAGGGCGGCGGCAAAGCGCTTGAGCACGTCCGCGCCCAGGGCGCTGTGCGCCATCTCGCGGCCACGGAAACGGATCGAGGCCTTGACCTTGTGCCCGGCGGCGAGGAACTTGGCCGACTGGGTCACTTTGGTGTTGAAGTCGTTGGTGTCAATATTGAGCGAAAGGCGGGTCTCCTTGACCTCGACCACTTTCTGGTTCTTCTTGGCTTCCTTCTCCTTCTTCTGCTGTTCGAAGCGGTACTTGCCGTAGTCCAGCAGCTTGCACACAGGGGGTTTGGCCTGGGGCGCAATCTTGACCAGATCCAGCCCGGCTTCCTCTGCGGCGCGCATGGCCGCCTGGATATTCACGACGCCCATCTGTGCGCCGTCTGCTCCGATCAGGCGAACTTCGCGATCACGGATCTGACCGTTGATCTCCAGTTCCTTCGATTTTCCAGTGGTAGCGATTGTCGATACACCTCCAAACAATAATCCATCAAGTCAACGTAGAAAACGCGGCCATCCAGTTTCCCGGACAGCCGCGCTGAATTCCACACAAAAACACAGCCCAAACAAGATGGACTGATTTTCGGTATAGCCCGGGGTCCGATTGAAGACCCGCAAGGCGAGCGCGGCATGGCCGTAGCTGCTTTCTTTACCCGATGATTTTACCACACCCCGCAGCCGGTGTCAAGGGGTAAAAGGGGGCAAATTTCGCCCCCTGCGGACTTTTTTTGAGGGGCAGAAATTCCTGCCCCGGAACCATTCTATGAGCCCGGCAAATCTTTCATGCGATTGCCTCGCCCCCCGGATTATGGTATACTTTTTAGGAATAAACCGTTCACCCCACTGTTGTTAGGAAAGGAGAAACGATTTGATCCGCAAAACACAGCGCAACGCAAAACTGAAAGAAGCCCTGGACTCGGTGCTGCCCATCGCCCTGATTGTCAGCGTCCTGTGCTTTTTTCTGGTGCCGGTGGGCTCGGGGCTGATGCTGGCCTTCCTGGTGGGCACCGCCATGATCATTGTGGGCATGGCCCTGTTTACCCTGGGGTCAGAGCAGTCCATGAGCCAGATCGGCAGCCTCATCGGCGCCCGGCTGACCAAATCCCGCAAGCTGTGGCTGATTCTGGCCCTCAGCTTTATCATGGGGGTGGTCATCACGGTGGCCGAACCCGACCTGCAGGTTCTGGCCACCAACGTCCCCGGCATCGACCGGGGCGCCCTGATCTTCACCGTGTCGGTGGGGGTGGGGCTGTTCCTCGCCATCAGCATGGTCCGCATCCTGCTGGGCATTCCCCTTCGCTGGCTGCTTCCGGTTTTCTATGGGGCAGTGTTCCTGCTCACCGCCTTTTCCGACCCCGGCTTTCTGTCGGTGTCCTTTGACTCGGGGGGCGTCACCACCGGCCCCATGACCGTCCCCTTTGTGATGGCTCTGGGCGTGGGCGTGGCCTCCATCCGCAGCGACGAAAAGGCCAAGGACGACAGCTTCGGCCTGGTGGCCCTGTGCTCCATCGGCCCCATTCTGGCGGTGCTGCTGCTGGGGTTCCTCTACCCCAACAGCACCGGCTCTTCCAGCATGGTGATCCAGTCCTTTGAGGATTCGGTGAGCCTGGGCTGGGGCTACCTGGAAGCCATCCCCGAGTATATGCTGGAAGTGGCCTCGGCCCTGGCCCCCATCTTTATTTTCTTCCTGCTGTTCCAGTTTGCAGCCCTCCGGCTGCCCGCAGTCCAGCTGGCCCGGATTATGGTGGGCATTGTCTATACCTATGTGGGGCTGGTGCTGTTTCTCACCGGCGTCAACGTGGGCTTCTCCTCCCTGGGCTATGTGCTGGGGGGCGAGATGGTATCCCAGGGCCTGAGCCTGCTGCTGGTGCCCCTGGCGGTGCTGATGGGCTGGTTCATCATCAACGCCGAGCCCGCCGTCCACGTGCTGAACAAACAGGTGGAGGACCTGACCAGCGGCGCCATCTCAGCCCGTGCCATGGGCCGGAGCCTCTGCATCGCAGTGGCCACCGCCAACGGCCTGGCCATGGTCCGGGTGTTCACCGGCCTGCCCATCCTGTGGATCCTGGTGCCCGGCTACCTGATCGCCCTGGCCCTGACCTTTGTGGTGCCCCCCATCTTCACCGCCATCGCCTTTGACTCGGGCGGTGTGGCCTCGGGCCCCATGACCGCCACCTTCATGCTCCCCTTTGCCATGGGTGCCTGCAATGCCCTGGGGGGCAACATCATGACCGATGCCTTCGGCCTGGTAGCCCTTGTGGCCCTGATGCCCCTGATCACCGTCCAGGTGATGGGCGCCATCTATGTGGTCAAGCTGCGCCGCTCGGTGGCCCCCGCCGCCCAGCCGCTGCCGGCTTATGGGGACGATGAAATCATTGAACTGTGGGAGGAGATGGCCTGAATGGAACTGAACTATGTCATCAGCATTACCGACCGGGACCAGATTGAGGAGCTGTCCTCCCTGTTCCAGAGCCTGGAGTTGAACATGGGCCTGATTATGCTGGGCAAAGGCACCGCCACCAGCGAGCAGCTGTCCATCTATGGCCTGTCCAGCACCGAGAAGGCCATCGTATCCACGGTGGCGGACGGCGAGCGCACCCGCCAGCTGATCCGGGCCGCCAAGCGCAGGCTGTTTATGGACATTCCGGGCAACGGCATCATGCTGACGGTGCCCATCAAGAGCGTAGGAGGAGGGAGAACCTTGGCATATCTCACCGGCAACAAGACCCCCGCAGGGGGCGCACCCGATCTGCACTTTGAGCACGAACTGATCATCGCCGTCCTCAACGAGGGCTACTCGGACGCGGTGATGGACGCCGCCCGCACCGCCGGCGCCGTGGGCGGTACGGTGCTTCATGCCCGTGGCACCGGCACCAGGCAGGCGGAAAAATTCTTCGGCGTGTCCCTGGCCGAGGAAAAGGACATCCTGTATATCGTGGCCACTGCTGAGCAGAAGGCCGCCATCATGACCGCCATCAACAAGACCAGCGGCGCAGGCACCAAGGCCGGTGCCATCTGTTTCTCGCTGCCGGTCTCCCAGGTGATCGGCCTGCGGAAGATGGACGACAACTGACCTCAGCCAAAACAGAAAAAGGGCCCCTGCTTCCTCCGTTCAGGAGAGGCAGGGGCCTTTCTGATTTTTATCAATATTCCTTGCGGGCAAAGATGGCGCAGGCGATCTGGTACATCACCCCGCCCCATGCCAGGGCCAGCAGGGGCGAAGCGCAGAGCAGCGCTGTCAGCATGCCATGACTGATGGAAGTCCCGGCCATCTGCAGCAGCCCATATACGCCGGCAATCAGAGCGCCGGGGATCAAATAGGAGAGGATCAGCAGGATCCGGGCCCGCTCTGCCCCAAACCGGAATACCAGCGGGATGGCGATGCTGCCGGTTCCAAAAGCCACCGCCCAACCCACCAGGGCTATAACAGCCAGCTCTGCGATGGCCGACATGCTCAAATCATACTCTCCGACGACAGCCCCCACGACGCCCCCTGTCACCAGGCCAAACGCCGCGCCCGCCGTGCTGAACACCGCCAGCACCCCATATTTGGCCAGCACAACTTCTCTTCGTGTTACAGGCATCACCAGAGCGTAAGGGGTCCAGCCCGCCATATCATCAAAGGTAAAGGTGGTGACCGTCATCATGCTGCACAGAACGATGCACATCACCAGGTATCCGCCCACCCCCGAAGCGGGCACGATGGCGATCGTCAAAATCGCCAGCATAAACACCAGGGATTTGGCATTGTGGCCGATGTTGTACAGGTCTTTCAGTACCAGGCTTTTCATTTGGACCGCTCCCCTTTCACATACAGAAGCAGGATGTCGTCGATGGTGGCGTCATCCACCACAACGTTTTTGTACAAGCGGCGGGCCTTCTCCTTGTCGGGCACCAGCACATCCCACTGATAGTCCTCTTTCCGCCAGGCCAGGATGTCGGCTTTGTCCATCTGTTCAAAGGCGGCTGCGCCGCACCGCACAATGCCGTATTGATACCGCAGCTCGTCTTTAGGCTTGCAAAACAGCAGCTTTCCCTGGTGGATGAAGGTGATGTAATCCGCCACCTTTTCCAGGTCGGTGGTGATGTGGGAGGACATCAAAATGCTGTGCTCCTCGTCCTGGACAAACTCCAGAAAGACGTCCAGCATATCATCCCGCATCACCGGGTCCAGGCCGCTGGTGGCCTCGTCCATAATGAGGAATTTGGGCCGGTGGCTCAGGGCTGCCGCGATGGAGAGTTTGGCCTTCATCCCCTTGGAAAGGCCCTTGATTTCCTTTTCTTTGGGGATGGAGAACCGTTCCAGATACTGTTTGTAAAGGCCGTCATCCCACCGCCGGTAGGCTGCCCCCAGAATCCTGCCCACCTGGGCAGGGGTCAGGGTCTCATAAAAGCTGATGCCGTCAAACACCACCCCGATGTCCTCTTTCAGGTCGGAGGAGGCTGACAGCTCCTGGCCCCAGAAGGTGACGGTGCCTGCGTCCCTGTGAATCAGGTCCAAAACGGCCTTGATGGTGGTGCTCTTGCCGGCGCCGTTTTCGCCGATCAGCCCCATGATGCAGCCGCCCGGCACCTGAAAGGAAACGTGGTCCAGGGTAAAGCCGTCGTAGCGTTTGGTCAGATCTTTTACCTCTAAGATGGCAGCCATATCAATCGCCCTCCTGATAAAACAGTGTCAGGACATTGACCAGGGTTTCCAGCGGGATGCCGCTGGACCGGGCAATGTCGGCGGCAGCCTGCAGGTGTTCTTCGGCCTGCCGCTGCTGTTCCTCTTGATAGAAGTCCTTGTTCTGTGCCGACACGAAGCTTCCCCGCCCCACCGTTGTCTCGATGAAGCCGTCCCGCTGCAGGTCCTCATACGCCTTCTGGACCGTGATGACGCTGACATGGATGGACTTGGCCAGCGCCCGCATGGACGGGATGGGATCGCCGGTTTTCAGTTCCCCGCTCATAATCATAGCCTTGATCTGAGAAGTGATCTGCTCGTAAATCGGCTTGCCCGTGTTGGAGCTGATGATGATTTCCACTGCGCCCCTCCTCCGTGCTCTAATGTACTTATTGACTAAGTACATTATATTCAATCAATACAGCATTGTCAAGCGCAGCAGACAAAAAAATTCCCTCTCGGCCCAAAAGCCGAAAGGGAACGCTGCCGCCGGCTGAAATCCATGGCCGCAAGTGCATTTTTCATTGTATCTTCAGCCTGTTTTGATTATAATGGACTTGAAAGATTTCTTTGCCGCCATTTTCTTCAGAAAAGGAGGTCCTTCCCATGGGTCGTTCCAATTGTGCCTTTCTCTGCATCGCCCAGAGGTTACATCCCCTGTCCATTGAAAGGAGGGACAACTCATGCTGCCTCTCACCAAAAATCAAAAGCGCATTGTATTCTGCTGGATCATCCTCACTGCGCTCCTGTTCGCCTGCATTTTCATCATCGACTTTTTCCAGCTGACCCAGTGGCGGCCCTTCGGCAGCCATCTGGTGGAAATCTATGGGATCCTGTCGGCTGTGGGCGCCCTTGGCTTTGTGCTGGAACATTATAAAAATCAAAGACAATGATAACGGCGCGATCGCTCCGCTTTCGGAGCTAGACGGAGAAATTTTGCCCCATCATAATTCCCGGCAACGAGAAACCCCCTGAGGAATCATCCTCAGGGGGTTTTTAGAGAAGCCGGCATCTACCTATTTTCACAGGCCGTGTCCAGCCAACTATCTTCGGCACAA
>CALWZK010000002.1 GCA_944386015.1 uncultured Faecalibacterium sp. | reverse complement strand
CTGGGCATTTGCTTCACCCCCACTGGTATTTTACTGCTTATTCCTCTATTTGTCAGGTTTTGTTAGGTGCTCTAAGAGTCACGGAGCAGGACCGCCGGCAGGACGTAACGTGAGTGGGAGCAGTTGCCCGGTACCCAGTAAAACCTCTTGCGCTTAGCCGATTTTTGCGGCGCGGGACAGCGCCCGCTTGTAAAAATCGGAGCGCGGCGCCAGCGGCGGCTCCCTGTTTCGTCCACCGGACGCAGTCGCCGCCGCTGCCTTTGCTTACTTTTCTTCAGAAAAGTAAGAGACGCCGTCCTGGGTGACGATGGCGTAGATGAGGGGGAGGTCGGCGGGCTTTTCGGGGCCGATCTTGAGGCCGGAGCGGTAGGCTGCGCCGGCGGCGGCAAAGCGGCTGGCGTCGCCGCAGAAGGTGGCCAGGCTGTCCCCGCGATGGACGTAGTCCCCGCGCTTCTTGTGCAGGATGATGCCCGCAGCATAATCCAGGGGATCACCCTTCTTCTCGCGGCCGGCGCCCAGCAGCACCGAGGCGGTGCCGATCTTCTCGGCGTCGTTCTCCACAATGTACCCGTCCTCTTCCGCCAGCAGCTCGTAGGTGGCCGCAGGCTGGGCAAAGAGGCTGTAATCCTCCAGGACCCGGACGTCGCCGCCCTGGGCCGCAAACATCTCCTTGCACTTGGCAAAGGCGCTGCCGTCGTCAATCACCCGCTGGGCCATGGCGCGGCACTCCTCAGGGGTGCCTTTGCCCGCCAGCACCAGCATGTAGGTGGCCAGCTGGAGGCAGACCTCGGTCAGGTCGGCAGGGCCCCGGCCCTTCAGCACCTCCATGCTCTCGATCACTTCCAGGCTGTTGCCGATGTTGTGGCCCAGAGGGGTGTCCATGTCGGTAATCATGGCCGCCACCTTGCGGCCGTGATGGGTGCCGATGGACACCATCAGCTTGGCCAGCTGGATGCTCTCCTCCACCGTCTTCATGAAGGCGCCGGTGCCGGTGGTGACGTCCAGCAGGATGGCATCCGAACCGGAGGCCAGCTTCTTGGACATGATGCTGGAAGCAATCAGGGGGATGCAGCTGACGGTGGCGGTGACGTCCCGCAGGGCATACATCTTTTTGTCCGCCACCGCGATGTTCTCGCTCTGGCCGATTACCGCAATGCCGGTGCGGTTCACCTGGGCAAAAAATTCCTCCTGGCTCAGGGCGGTGCGGGTGCCGGGTACGCTCTCCATCTTGTCGATGGTGCCGCCGGTGTGGCCCAGGCCCCGGCCGCTCATCTTGGCAATCTTGACCCCGCAGGCCGCTGCGATGGGGGCGATCACCAGGGTGGTCTTGTCCCCCACGCCGCCGGTGGAATGCTTGTCCACCTTGATGCCGGCGATGGGGGAGAGATCCACCATCTCGCCGCTGTGGGCCATGACGTCGGTCAGCAGGGCGGTCTCCTCATCGGTCATCCCCCGCAGGTAAACCGCCATCATCCAGGCCGCCATCTGGTAGTCGGGCACTTCCCCCGAGACAAAGCCGTTGACGATGGTCTCCAGCTCGGCGCGGGTATGGGTCCCGCCGTCCCGTTTCTTTGCAATCAAATCGTAAATACGCATGGTGTTTCACTCCTGTCACGACGTGTTGGGTGGTCAATGGTGGTAATGCTAGTATAGTATGACTTTTGCGCCGGGGCAAGGCCCCGGCCCGAAAGTTGGCAGAAACTTCACAGATCGCCCGTCTGCGCTTTTTCCATCACATAGTTGGCCAGGGTCACCCCTCTGCGCTCCACCTGCTGCGCCCGCAGGACCCGGTAGCCGCGCCTGGCGAAGAAGGGGCGGGCCGTGACCGAGGCATGGGTGACCACCGGTCCGGCGGCGGCTTCTTCCAGCGCGTTGCAGAGGGCGGTGGCCACCCCCTGCCGCTGGAACCTGCTGCCCACATAGAGCCGGTCCAGATAGCCGGCGGCAGGATCCAGGTCGGCAAAGCCGGCCAGCCGGCCCTCCACCTCGGCCACCAGGGTGATGTGGTCCTTAAACCGCTGGTCCCAGTCCTGGAGATCGGGGCCGGCGGCGGGGGCCCAGGCGTCCAGCTGGGCGGGGGTGTAGTCGGCAGCGTTGACGGTGTGAACCGTATCGGTGAACAAGGCCGCCAGGGCGGGGCAGTCCCCCTCCCGGTAGGGCCGCAGCTGCACCGGCCCCGCCGCCTGCCGGGCGGCGTCCAGGGCCGCCAGGTAACAGGCCGCCTGTTCCCGGCTGCGGAAGATGTGGACCTCCCGGCCGGGGCGGTACTGCTCCAGCAGCTGGTACACCCGGGGCAGCTGGTCGCGGCCAAAATCCAGGATCCACTGGCGGAACTCGGGGTCAAAGCGCTCCTCCACCCAGGGCAGGTCCTCATGCCGGGTGCCCACCCGGCTCTGGGCCCCGGCCAGGCAAACTTCCAGGGGATAATCCATCAGGAAGATAGTGTCGCAGGCCGCCATCCTGGGCTCCATGGTCCGCAGATAGTTGCCGTCGATGATCCATTGGGGCCGGGCCAGCTGGGCCTGCAGGGCCCCGTCAAAGGCCTCCTGGGTGACGTGGGAGCCGTCGGGCCGGTGCCACAGGCAGTCCAGATACACCAGGGGCAGGCCGGTGCGGTCCCGCAGGGAGCGGGCAAAGGTGCTCTTGCCGGCGCCGGGGCAGCCGATCACCAGAATCTTCTGCATGGGCAGCGCCTCCTTTCATGCAAAGGCAGGGAACAAAAACGGCGGCAAGCCGTGCTGCCTGCCGCCGCTGATGCCGAATGTGTTTAGCGGGAACCCTTGTCGTAGGGGATACCCTCGGCCTTGGGGGCCATGCTGTTCTTGGAGGTGAAAGCCAGGATGATCATGGATGCGATGAAGGGCATCATATTGTAGATGTTGCTGGACCATCCCAGGTTGGCCAGGAAGGTGGAGTCGGCAATGTTGGCCAGGCTCTTGAAGATGGCGAAGAACATGGCGGCGCCAAAGATGTGGAAGGGCTTCCACTGGCCGAAGATCATAACAGCCAGGGCCAGGAAGCCGGCGCCGGCCACGCCCACCTCAAAGTTCCAGGTCTGGACGGGGGGCACGATATAGGCCATGCCGCCGATGGCGCCCAGGGCGCCCGAAATCAGGACGCCGGCGTAGCGCATCTTGTAGACGTTGATGCCCACCGAGTCGGCAGCCTGGGGATGCTCGCCGCAGGCCCGCAGGCGCAGGCCGAAGCGGGTCTTGTACATCACCACAAAGCTGATGATCAGCAGCACCAGGCCCAGGGGCACAAAGACGCTGAGCTCCAGCCCGCCGATGGAGAACAGGAAGGGGCGGTTGGTGTAGTTCAGCTTGGCGCTGCCGCTCTCGCTGAAATATTTGGACAACACCACGGCCAGGGCGGTGGCCAGCAGGTTCAGGGCGGTGCCGCCGATGGTCTGGTCGGCCTTCAGGTTGATGGAGGCAAAGGCCAGCAGCAGGGAATACACCATGCCGGCCAGGGCCGAGATCAGGATCGAAAGCACCACAATCATCCAGGCAGGCATGGAGGCGGGAAGCATGGTCAGGGCCAGGACGCCGGCGACGCCGCCGATGACCATGATGCCCTCCAGGGCAATGTTGATGATGCCGGAGTGCTCGCTGAACATGCCGCCCAGGGCCACCAGCATCAGGACGATGCCGTACAGCAGGGTATATTTAATCAGTAACAGCATAACTTAGCCCTCCTTTTTATCGGCCCGCTTGCCGGACAGCAGCTTGGCGATCTTGCCGCGGAACAGCATCGAGAAGGCGCACAGGTAGATGATGATGCCGCTGATCAGGTCGGCCACCTCGGTGGGGTAGTAGCGGGTGGACAGGAAGGAGCCGCCCACCGTGATGTGGGAGATGAACAGGGCCGAGAAGATGGCACCGATGGGGTTGGAGCTGGCCAGCAGGGCCACCGAGATGCCGTTGAAGCCCATGGCCGGCAGGGTGGTGGAGTTCAGGGGGTTCCACTCGGACACGCCGGACAGGTAGTACAGGCCCGCGCCGAAACCGGCCAGGGCACCTGCAATCACCATGGACAGCACCAGGTTCTTTTTCTCGTTGATGCCGGCGTAGCGGGCGGCATTCTTGTTGAGGCCGACGGCCTTCAGCTCATAGCCGAAGGTGGTCTTTTCCAGGATGATCCAGATGACGATGGCCACCACAATGGCCAGGAAGATGGCGATGGTGGTGCTGTTGGTCTGGAACAGATTGTTCAGCCCAAAGTCGGGGATCTGAATCTTGGCGGCGTCGTCCATCCGGCGCAGGCTCCAGGTGCGGGTGTTGCGGGAATCGTACATGACGCCCGAGCCGTTGCCGTAGATGATCTCATTCACCAGGTACAGGCCGATCCAGTTGAACATGATGGAGGTGATGACCTCGTTGATGTTCAGATAGGCCTTGAACAGGCCGGGGATGGCGCCCCACAGGCCGCCCAGGATGGTGGCCACAATCAGGCTCAGATACCAGGGCAGGTGGAGGACGATGGCACAGTACAAAGCACCGTAGGCGCCCAGGGTGTACTGGCCGGCGGCGCCGATGTTGAACAGGCCGGTTTTGAAGGCGAAGGCCACCGAAAGACCGGTCATGATCAGGGGTGCGGCGTTGGCCAGGGTGCGGCCCACGCCGTAGGGGGCGTCATAGAAGCCGCCCTGCAGAATCCGGACAAAGCCGTCGCTCCAGGCGTGCTGGGCGTTGATGACCATCAGCGCCAGGTAGCCGCAGATCAGGCCGATCACAATGCACAGCAGAGCTGCCAGCACGCTGATGAAGGCCGCCCGGCCGTTGGCGCCGCGGGAAAGTTTCTTCTTCTTGGTATCCATAAAGCGCTTACTCTCCTTTCCCCTGCTTGCGGGCGCCGGCCATATACAGGCCCAGCTCCTGGACGGTGGTCTTCTTGGGGTCGAACTCGCCCACCACTTCGCCCTCGTACATCACGAGGATCCGGTCGGACAGGTTCATAACCTCATCCAGCTCCAGGCTTACCAGCAGAACCGCCTTGCCGGCGTCCCGCTGGGCCACGATCTGGCGGTGGATATACTCGATGGCGCCCACGTCCAGGCCGCGGGTGGGCTGGACAGCCACCAGCAGCTTGGGGTCGCGGTCGATCTCACGGGCAATGATGGCCTTCTGCTGGTTGCCGCCCGACATGCTGCGGGCGATGGTCAGGCTGCCCTGGCCGCTGCGGACGTCGTACTGCTCGATCAGCCGGTCAGAGTACTCCCGGACCTTGTCCGCCCGGATGAAGCCGTGGCTCTGGAACTCGGGCTGCCAGTAGCGCTGCAGCACCATGTTCTTTTCCAGGGTGTAGTCCAGCACCAGGCCGTGCTTGTGCCGGTCCTCGGGGATGTGGCTCATGCCGGTCTTGGACCGCTCCCGGATGGAAGCGTGGGTGATGTCCTTGCCGCAGAAGTTGATGGTGCCCTTGCTGACCTTGGACAGGCCGGTGAGGCCGTAGATAAACTCGGTCTGGCCGTTGCCCTCGATGCCGGCCAGGCAGACGATCTCGCCCGCCCGCACCTGGAAGGAGACATCCCGCACCGCGTTTTTCTTGCGGGAGGAGCTGGGCACGTCCACATGCTGGACGTCCAGGATCACCTCGCCGGGGTGGGCGGGGGCCTTCTCCACCTGGAGCTGGACGTCGCGGCCCACCATCATCCGGGAAAGCTCCTCGGGGGTGGTGTCGGCAATGTTCACCACGCCCACATACTTGCCCTTGCGCAGGACGGTGCACCGGTCGGCCACCGCCATGATCTCGTTGAGCTTGTGGGTGATGAACAGGATGCTCTTGCCCTCTTTTTTGAAGCCCCGCATGATCTCCATCAGCTCGTCGATCTCCTGGGGGGTCAAAACGGCGGTGGGTTCGTCAAAGATCAGGATCTCGTTGTCCCGGTACAGCATCTTCAGGATCTCGACACGCTGCTGCATGCCCACCGAAATATCGCTGACCAGGGCGTCGGGGTCCACCCGCAGGCCGTATTTTTCGCTGAGGGCCATCACCTTTTTCCGGGCCTCAGCCTTCTGGAGGAAGCCCATCTTGTTGGGCTCCACGCCCAGAATGATGTTGTCCAGAACCGTGAAGCACTCCACCAGCTTGAAGTGCTGGTGGACCATGCCGATGCCCAGGGCATTGGCGTCGTTGGGGTTGCGGATCTGGACCTCCCTGCCATCCTTCAGGATCTTGCCCTGTTCCGGCTGATAAAGGCCGAACAGCACGCTCATCAGGGTGCTTTTGCCGGCGCCATTCTCGCCCAGGAGGGCGTGAACTTCACCTCTGCGCAGTTGGAGGGTAATATCATCGTTCGCCTTGATCCCAGGGAATTCCTTGGTAATATGGAGCATCTCGATCACATAATCCTCGGCCAATCTGCTCACTCTCCTTTCACATGGTGGTGACGCATTGTTATCACTTTACCCATTATAACGTATTCTCATGCTGATTTGCAAGGAAAAGATGTCTCAAAATCTGGCATTTTGCAAAAAAGAAAGCGATTTTGTCCCCGTCAAAAACACCAAATTCTGAAACCGTCGAACCAGACAAACCGGCGCCCCGCTTTTCTTGCACAATGCCCAAAAGCCGGGACAAAACAAAAAGGGCGGGCACCCTGCGGTGCCCCGCCCTTGCGGTATGTAGAAATTACTGGATGTAGTTGACAGTGACCAGGTCGCTGGTTTCGGGCTTGACGCTGTCCTCGCTGGAGTTGTCCACCACGATCTCGCCGGAAGCGATCTTCTCCTTGACGGCCTCGTACTCGTCAACGGTGAAGGTGCGGAAGTTCCAGCTGCCCTCGGCGGTGGGCAGGCCGATGTAGTCGCCCTCCTGCAGGCCGAAGTTGCCGTTGGTGGCAGCGATGCTGGACCAGTTGCCGTCATCGATGTCGGTCAGGGCAGCCTCCACAGCCACGGTCAGCTGCTTCATGGCAGAGGTGATGAAGGGGTTGTAGCTGTAGCTGCCGTCGGCCACGCCTTCCTCGCCGATGTAGTTCTGGTCCACGTCAACGCCGATCACATAGCCGTTGCTCTTGACAGCAGCCTCCAGAGCGGAGGTGTAGATGCCGCCGCCGCAGGCGAAGACGATCTCGGTGCCGTTGGAGTACCAGCCCTCCATACGGGAGGTGATGTTGGCGTCGCCGTAGAACTGGCCGCCGTAGAAGTAGTTGACCTCAACGGGGTTGCCGGTCTCCTGGGCAGCTGCGTCGATGCCCTGGATGTAGCCGTAGCCGTAGCGGATGACGGCGGGAACAGCGATGCCGCCCAGGAAGCCCAGCTTGGTGAAGCCGTCCTTGGTGACAGCATAGCCTGCCAGATAGCCTGCCTGCTCCTCCTTGAAGGTGATGCAGTAGCAGTTGGCGGGGATGGAGTCGGTGCCGATATCGCCCTGGGTCACGTCGATGGCGATGAAGCGGATGTCGGGGTACTGCTCAGCAGCCCAGGCCAGGGAAGCGCCGTACAGGTAGCCGACGCAGACGACGGTGTCGGCGCCGTCGCTGACAGCACGGCGGATCTGGGTCTCGCGCTCCTCATCGGAAGCGTCAGCGTCGGGGATGTAGTACTGGCAGTTGTCGCCCATGTAGTTCTGGACGGCAGTCCAGCAGGCCTGGTTGAAGCTCTCGTCGTCGATGGTGCCGGTGTCGCAGCACAGAGCCACATAAGAGACGGTGGAGCCCTCAGCGGCCTCGGAAGCTGCGCCGGAAGCGGCGGAAGAGGCAGCGGTGCTGGATGCGGTGCTGGATGCGGTGCTGGAAGAACCGCCGCAGGCGGTCAGAACAGAAGCAACAGCGGCTGCGCCCACCACAGCCATGAAGTTACGACGCGAAATCATATGCATAAGAATACTCTCCTTTTCACACTTGTATGCAACCATTTGTGACAGGTACCAAAATGAGAAAAACGGGGCAGTGCCGCCGCAATCTCTACCATTCCAGTATAACGGGAAAGGGTGTCGGGTTCAAGCGGATTTCCATTACAAAATCTTTACAAATCTGCCGGGAAAATGGAGAAAATCAACACAATTCCGGCGTTTTCCTGCAGGATTTTTAGGGATTCTGTGTCAGATGTTGGCGGGGCCGAACCCGAAGGGGAGCAGCTCCCCCAAAGTGCGCTCGATGAAGTCGTCGGGGGTTTTGGCCATGATGACATTCAGGGAGGGGCCGCAGAACTCATACAGGGCCTGGCGGCACACCCCGCAGGGGCCGGTGACCAGCTCGTTGATCTCCCCGATGCGGGCCCCCACAATGGCAATGTCGGTGAAGTGGGTGACCCCCTCGCTGACCGCCTTGAACAGGGCGGTGCGCTCGGCGCAGTTGGTGGGGGTAAAAGCGGCGTTTTCAATGTTGCAGCCGGTGAAGATCTGGCCGTCGGTGCTGCGGAGGGCAGCCCCCACCGTAAACCGGCTGTAGGGGGCCACCGCATGGGTGCGGGCCTCCTGGGCCAGGCGGATCAGCTGCTGCTTTTCCTCCCGGGTCAATGCTGCCATGGGCCGCCTCCTCAGTAACGGGCGCCCAGGGCCACCTTCATCATGTCGGTGAAGCTCTTCTGGCGCTGCTCGGCGGTGGTGATCTCAGGGGAGACAAAGCTGTCCGAGATGGTCAGCAGGCAGGCGGCGTGCTTGCCCAGGACCTGGGCGTTGGCAAAGAGGGCAAAGCTCTCCATCTCAACGCAGACGCAGCCCTGCTGGTCCCGCAGTTTCTCCCAATAAGCGGGCTTCTCATCCGAGGGCTGGCGGTAGAACACGTCGGCCGAGTGGATGTTGCCCTCGATCAGGGGGATGCCCTGTTCAGCGGCGGAAGCCCGCAGCTTGTTGTTCAGCTCCTGGCTGGGGAAGGTGATGTGGCCCTCGAAGCCGCTCTGGGTTTTGGCGTAGCTGGATTCGCTGACAGCGCCGGTGGCCAGCACCACGTCGAACAGCTTGGCCTTGTCGGTGTAGCTGCCGGCGGAGCCGATGCGGATGATGTTGTCCACATCGTAGAATTTGAACAGCTCATAGGAGTAGATGCCGATGGACGGCATACCCATGCCGCTGCCCATGACGCTGATGGGCCGGCCCTCATAGGTGCCGGTGAAACCCAGCATCCCCCGGACGGCGGTGACCTGGCGGACATCCTTCAGAAAGGTTTCGGCGATGAACTGGGCCCGCAGCGGGTCCCCCGGCATCAGGACAGTTTTGGCGAAATCGCCGGGTTCGGCGGCAATGTGGGGAGTGGACATACAACAAGACCTCCTTTTGGTTGATGGGTGAATCCGGGCGGGGGCAAAGGCAGATGCCCGGTTATTTCTTGAAGTAGTTCTGGGGCGGCAGGTAACGGCCGTTGTACCGGATCTCGAAGTGGCAGTGGTTGCCGGTGGAGCGGCCGGTGGAGCCTACATAGCCGATCAGCTGGCCCTGGCGGACGGCCTGGCCGGCGCTGACGGACAGGGACAGGCAGTGGGCGTACAGGGTGCTGTAGCCGTTGCCGTGGTTGATGATGAGGGAGTAGCCGTAGCCGGTGCCGGCGCCCGCCCGCTCATAGCCGGCCTTGCTGACCACGCCGCTGGAAGAGGCGTAGATGGGGGTGCCCGCCGGCGCGTTGATGTCAACGCCCTTGTGGCTGCTGGAGTACCAGCGGGAGCAATAGGTATACTTGGGTACAGGCCAGATGAAGGTGCCGCTGCCCACCTGGGCCACGCTGCCGCTGGGCAGCTTGGTGCCCACCACAATCTCCCGGGTCACCGGCTCTTTGGTGACCTCGCTGCTGGTGATGGTTTGGGACAGCAGGTTGCCCTCGGTGTCGTAGACGTTCTGGGCCGTGATGGTCCGCACGCCGTTTTCACCCTCCTGGACGGTGTGGGTGGTGCCGTAGGCGTAGTCGCTGGACTGGGTCTTCTCGGTGGTGAAGGGGATCTCCTCGGTCCAGGTGACATTCTTGGTGATATGGACCTCCAGCATGGCCTCCTCCCGAGTGACAATCAGCTCGTCCCCGGGGTAGATGGCGGTGTCAGGGGTGATGCCGTTGAGCTCGCACAGCTTGGCGGTGGTCAGGTTGTTCTTGGTGGCGATCAGGCTGACGCTGTCCCCCTGCTGGACGGTGTAGACCTGCTGGGCCTGCCGCACCCCCGACAGCAGGGCCACCACGTCGGCGTAGTCCATAAAGCTGTCGGTGAAGTAGAGGCCGTCCTCCAGGGTGACGGTGCGGTTGAAGCTGACCACAGCGTCGGGGTCATTGGGGTCCTTGTAGGCGTCCAGCATCCCGTCCAGGTACATCTGGAGCTGGTCCCCCTCGGCGCAGACGGCGGTCAGTTCGCCGTCCAGATAGAGGGCGGTGCCCTCGGTGATCTCGTCGCTGACGGCCGAGAGGATGGCGTCGGCCATCTGGCTCTCGTCCAGCACGTCGCTGGAAATGGCCAGCCGGTAGGTGGGCTCGATGGTCAGCTGGGTGTCGCTGCTGGTGCCGGCATAGTTGACGCGCTGGAGCACGTCCTCCCGGGCGGAATCAAAGACATCCTCGTTGGCTACATGGCCCACCGTGACGCCGTTGACGTCCACCGCCAGGGTGTAGGGGCTGCCCACCATCAGCTGGACCACAGCCAGCAGGACGGCCAGGGCCCCTATGGGCAGGAAGTAGACCACCATTTTGGGCACCAGCCGGGCGTAGCGGGCGATGCCCCGGCCTAGATAGGCGATGTCGGCGGCGATGCCGGCCCAGAAGCCTTTCTCCCGCCGGACGGTGTTGCCGTAGACCCAGATGTTGCGGATGCCCCGGCAGAACAGGTAAATGGGGTCGAACAGCTCCCGCAGGACGGTGCGGGCCCCGGGGAAGGCGATTTCGGCCACCTGGTGCCAGGCCGCCAGGAAGGCGGCGGCCAGCCACAGGGCGGCGGCCCGGGTGGTGCGCCAGGCCTGGATCATGGTGTATTCACCGGTGAAGCCCAGGGAATACAGGAACTCCCCGGTCTGGCGGGCCAGGGGGATGTGGCGCAGGATGGCGCTGAACCCTTCCATCCGGTGGCGGGTCCGGGCACGGAAATGATGGCGGCGCAGCAGGCTGCTGCACTGGATCCGCGCCCAGAAGGCCCGCAGTTTTTCTTTTGTTGTCAGAGGAGGCGGGGAGGCCGGCTGCTGGGCCTCCTGCTGCTCCTGGATTTTATCGTCAATCAAAAGAGTGGTTCTCCTTCCGGTGGGATTGGGCCCCCTGCAGGGGCCGGCCGCTGCCCGGGGCAGCAGCAATACCCGGCCAAACCGGGAAAAAGGGAGCAAGGCCCAAGGCCTGTCCCCTGTACGCAAAGTCGATGCACAAAAAGACGGCCCGGCCAGACCAGCGGCTGCCGGGCCCTGCATTTCTTATCTAAATTATACACCCGGCGGGCCCTGAGGCAAGGTTTTGCACAGATTTTGGATCAACCTTTCACCGACTTTTCACGAAAATAACGCAATTATGTCGGGGGGCAGGGGGCTTTCCACCGTCACAGGCGCCAGCCGCAGGGGGGTGTCCACCCGGAAGCCGTCCGCCACGGGGCGGCCCTGGGGCACCTGAAACTGCTGCCGGGCGCAGTGGAGCGCCTGCCGGCCAATCCGGTCCCGGCGGCCGCCGTAGAGGTCATCCCCCGCCAGGGGGTGGCCGATGGAGGCAAAGTGGACCCGGATCTGATGGGTGCGGCCGGTGACCGGCACGCAGGCCGCCAGGCTGAGGCCCCGCTCCGCCTTTATAATGGTATACTCGGTGCGGCTGGGCTTGCCCTCGGGGGTGACGCAGCGGCCGATGATGCTGTCGGCCCGCCGGCCGATGGGGGCGTCGATCACCCCCGGGCCCAGGGGCAGCTCCCCCTCCACAACGGCATAGTAGAGCTTTTCCACGTGCCGGGCCAGCAGGGGGGCGGCGTAGGGGTTCTGGGCCGCCAGCACCAGGCCGCTGGTGTCCTTGTCGATCCGGTTCACCGGCCGGAACACCGGGCTGCGGCCCTCTGCCAGTTGGCGGGCAGCGTAGCCGTTGGCCAGGGTGCCGCCGGGATAGTTGAGGGTGGGGTGGACGGCGAGGCCGGCGGGCTTGTCCAGCACGATGGCGAAAAAGTCCTCGTAGGCCGCCTGCACCGGGATTTCGGGCTGGGGCAGGCAGCCCCCTTCCTCGGGGGGGAGGGCAAAGGACACCACCTGGCCGGGATATACCCGCTGGTTGGCCAGCACCGGTTTGCCGTCGGCCAGAAAGCCGCCGCTGTGGAACTTGATCCCCCGCAGCAGGTCGGTGGACAGGGCGCAGCCCCGCAGAAAGTTCCGCAGCAGCACCCCCTCCGGCCCCGCCTCGGGGGGGACAGGGAAATAAAGCCGCATGGGCCGGCCCTCCTTTGGGTGCAGGATATGTCTATTCAGTATAACAAAAAATCCCAAGACTTGCAAATAACGGCTGAGTATGGTATCATGTTGCGTGGAAAACGAGTGGAACATACGGCGGCGGGGCGGCTTGACCGTCCTGAGGAAAGTCCGGGCTTCGCAGAGCACGGTAACTGCTAACGGCAGCCGGGGGTGACCCCAGGGAAAGTGCAACAGAAAGCAAACCGCCGCGCTCCGGCGCGGTAAGGATGAAAGGGCGAGGTAAGAGCTCACCAGCGGATGGGTGACCATCCGGCTTTGTAAACCCTACCGGAAGCAACGCCTATATGGGACGTACAGCGCTGCTCGCGTGTCCCGAAGGCGGCACGAGCCCGTCAGCAATGGCGGGCCTAGACAGATCGTCGTTTAATACAGAACCCGGCTTACGGTCTATCTCGTTTTCCTCCTTGAGAAGGCAGGGCCTGCACACATGCAGGCCCCTTTTTTTGCGCTTTTCACAGATTGTTTCTTTTCGTTTTGGTGAAACTGTGCTATACTGAATTTGTTATCAACTTTTTTGAGCGGCTCTGCCGAGCGGCTTATTACGGTGTGAAGATGGACAGGATGTGTCTTGTATGAAGGATGGTTTTCTGAAAGCTGCGGCCCTTTCTCCCGCCCTGCGGGTGGCGGACTGCGCCTACAATGCCGGGCAGATTGTCTCGGCCCTCAAAGACTGCGCGGCCCGGGGGGTCAAGCTGGCGGTGTTCCCTGAGCTGTGCCTCACCGGCTACACCTGCGGGGATCTGTTTTTCCAGCAGGCTTTGCAGCAGGCGGCCCTGGAAGGGCTGGATGTGATCTGCAAGGCCAGCCAGTCGATGGACCTGGTGGCCCTGGTGGGGCTGCCGGTGCTGGTGAACGGCAAGCTGTACAACTGTGCCGCCGCCGTCAGCCGGGGGCAGCTGCTGGGCCTTGTCCCCAAGACTTACCTGCCCAACTACGGCGAATTTTACGAAAAGCGCCACTTCACCCCCGGCTCCAAAGAAGTCCGCACTGTGATGGTGGGGAAGTGGCAGGTGCCTTTCGGCACATCTCTGCTGTTTGCCTGCCGCCAGATGCCCGAGTTTGTGCTGGGCGTCGAGGTGTGTGAGGATCTGTGGAGCGCTTTGCCCCCCTCCACCTTCCACGCCATGGCCGGGGCTACCGTCATCGCCAACCTGTCGGCCAGCGATGAGACGGTGGGCAAGGCGGAATACCGCCGGGCCCTGGTGGCCAACCAGTCGGCCCGCCTGCTGTGCTGCTACCTCTACGCCTCGGCAGGCCACGGGGAGAGCACCCAGGACATGGTGTTCTCGGGCCACAACCTGATTGCTGAAAACGGTTCCATGCTGGCCGAGGCCCTGCCTTTCGCCGGCGGCGACGCCGAGACCGAGCTGGACTGCGCCCGGATGCTGGCCGAGCGGGCCCGGAACACCAGCTTTGTCCCCTCGGAGGAGGGGTACCAGAGGGTGTACTTTGACCTGGCCGTCACCGAGACCAAGCTGACCCGGTGGATTGACCCGGCCCCCTTTGTGCCGGGGGACCCCAAGCGCCGGGCCGAGCGGTGTGAGCTGATCCTGCGGATGCAGGCCGACGGCCTGGCCAAGCGGATCGAGCACACCCACGCCAAGACGGCTGTGATCGGCATTTCGGGCGGGCTGGACAGCTGCCTGGCCCTGCTGGTGGCAGCCCGGGCCATGGCCCAGCTGGGCCGCCCCGCCGCCGATGTGCTGGCGGTGACCATGCCCTGCTTCGGCACCACCAGGCGCACCCGCAGCAACGCCGAGATCCTCTGCCAGGAGCTGGGGGTCTCTTTCCGGGAGGTCAACATCACCAACACCGTCCGCAGCCACTTTGCCGACATCGGCCACGACGGCAAGACCCCCGACGTGACCTTTGAAAACAGCCAGGCCCGGGTCCGCACCCTGGAGCTGATGGACATCGCCAACTACAACGGCGGCTTTGTGGTGGGCACCGGCGACCTGTCCGAGCTGGCCCTGGGCTGGGCCACCTACAACGGCGACCACATGAGCATGTACGGCGTCAACGCCGGGGTCCCCAAGACCCTGGTGCGCCATCTGGTGCGGTATGAGGCCGACATCGCCCAGGATGAGGCCCTGCGGCAGGTGCTGCTGGACATCCTGGACACCCCGGTGTCCCCCGAGCTGCTGCCCGCCAAGGACGGGGAGATCGCCCAGCGCACCGAGGAGCTGGTGGGGCCCTATGAGCTCCACGATTTCTGCCTGTACTATGTGCTGCGGTTCGGCTTTGGCCCCCGCAAGATTTTCCGTCTGGCCAAGGCCGCCTTTGCGGGCCGGCCCGAATACCCCGACGCCGTCCTCTACAAGTGGCTGCGGAGCTTCTATTGGCGGTTCTTCGCCCAGCAGTTCAAGCGCAGCTGCCTGCCCGACGGCCCCAAGGTGGGCAGCGTCACCCTCTCCCCCCGGGGAGACTGGCGGATGCCCAGCGATGCCTCGGCTGCGGCCTGGCTGGCCCAGCTGGAGGAACTGCACATCCAGTAAGGAGTTGTCTGTATGCAGCGCAAAAAACTGCTTGTGAATCTTTTGTTTGCGGTGGTGATCCTGGCCGCGGCGGCGGCGCTGTTCTGGCTGCGGGACGCGGGCAAGGACACCGCCCTGGCCCTGAAAGCCCAGCTGGTCTACGGCGACGAAAACACCGTGATGGATCTGCCCCTGGATGTGGACAAGGTCTACGATGTGGACACAGGCTATCTCACCGTCCACATCGAGGTGAAGGACGGGGCCGCCCGGTTTGTGAATTCCCCCTGCCCCGACCACATCTGCGAGAGCTATGGATGGCTGACCCTGGAAGATCAGACCGCCACCTGCCTGCCCGCCCGCGCTGTGCTGGCCATTGTGCCCGCCGGCTGATGCAAAGGAGCTTGCCCTATGGACTTTGATTTTGAGCCGGAAGAGCGCCGGCCCGGGTCGCAGCGGCAGATGCCGCGGAAGATCCGGCGGAGCGATGAGATGTCCTCCAGCGACCCGGTGCCAGTGGACAGCCGGGATTTTTTCCAGCCTGACCAGGAGACGGCCCCGCCGCCTCCTGCTGCCCCTGCCCCGGAGCAGCCCCGGCCTGCCCGGCGGCGCACCGCCGCCCGGGCTCCCCGGGCCGATGACCGACCTACACCCAACCGAGGTTTACTTATGCTGATCCTCCTGATCCAGGCTGTCCTGAGCGCGGCAGCTGTTTTCCAGCTCTACCGCACCCAGATGCTGCCGGTGTATTACCTGGCCATCCTGGGGGTGCTGCTGTTTCTGCTGTGGCTGCTGGTGCTGCGGTGCCAGCAGTACCCGGTGCGGGGCTTCCTGACCCGGGCCTTCTCGCTGCTGCTCAGCGCCGGCATGGCGGTGGGCTGCGTCTGGGCCCAGCAGGGCCTGGCCGCCCTGGACAAAGTCACGGTGGGGGAGGATACCGTCACCGACATGGAGGCCATGGCCATCACCACCGAGCCCTTTGTGGTCTACCTCAGCGGCGTGGACAACCGGGGCGAGCTCACCGAGGACGCCCGCAGCGATGTGAACATCCTGGCGGTGGTCAACCCCCTCACCAAGCGGGTGGCCCTCATCAACACCCCCCGGGATTACTATGTGGACCTGGCCGGCACCGACAGCAAGGACAAGCTGACCCACGCCGGCCTGTACGGGGTACAGACCTCCATGGATACCCTGGGCAACCTCTACGGCATCCAGGTGGACCACTATGTGCGGATCAACTTCGCCGGGTTCATCGACATCGTGGACGCCCTGGGGGGCGTGGACGTCTACTCGGACCAGGCCTTCACCTCGGTGGGCAGCCCCGGCTACTATGACCCCACCGACTTTGTGGAGGGCTGGAACCATCTGGACGGCGCCGCCGCCCTGGCCTTTGCCCGGGAGCGCCACGCCTTTGCCACCGGCGACATCCAGCGGGGCATCAACCAGATGAAGGTGATCGACGCCATGCTGGACAAGATCAAGAGCCCCGCCCTGCTGACCAGCTACAGCAAGCTGCTGGCAGCGGTGTCGGACAACTTTGTCACCAGCCTTTCCTCCAATCAGATTACCGCCCTGGTGCGGATGCAGCTGTCCGACTTTGCTTCCTGGGACATTGAAAACTACAGTGTCACCGGCAGCAGCTCCTCCAGCACCCACTGCTACTCGGCCCAGGGCCAGAAGCTCTATGTCATGAAACCCGACGAGGACTCGGTGGCCCAAGCACAGGCCCTGATCCAGTCGGTCCTCAGCGGCGAACCGGCCCCCTCGGCCGACAGCGCCGCTTCCGGCGGCGCCTCCAGTGAGGCGGACAGCCAGGCAGCCTGAAACCACTTCCAGGGCAGTGCCACAAGCACTGCCCTGTTTTTTGTGCTAATTGCCAGTTTTGCGGGTGCCATCTTGTTGCATATTATAGAATTGACAGACTTGTCCCGGTGGCATAAACTATAAGTATAGTTGACTGAATCATGGGCAGTATGCCCTGTAAAAACAAAGGTAAGGTGTTCACAATGTATCTCGATGAATACAAGCGCTGGATGGCGGCCGACTTGGAGGACGCCGATCTCAAGCCCGAACTGGCAAAGATTGAGGGAAATGATGCTGAGATCAAGGACCGCTTTGCAGTGGCCCTGAAGTTTGGCACCGCCGGCCTGCGGGGCGTCCTGGGCGCCGGCACCAACCGGATGAATATTTACGTGGTCCGTCAGGCCACCCAGGGCCTGGCCAACTGGGTCAAGACCCAGGGCGGCACCCAGACGGTGGCCATCAGCTACGACAGCCGCCTCAAGAGCGACCTGTTTGCCAAGACTGCTGCCGGCGTGCTGGCAGCCAACGGCATCAAGGTGCGGATTTATGACGCCCTGATGCCTGTGCCGGCCCTGAGCTTTGCCACCCGGTATTACAACTGCAATGCGGGCATCATGGTCACCGCATCCCACAACCCCGCCAAGTACAACGGCTACAAGGCCTACGGCCCCGACGGCTGCCAGATGACCGATGACGCCGCTGCCATCGTCTACGCCGAGATCCAGAAGACCGACGTCCTCAACGGCGCCAAGTACATCTCCTTCGCCGAAGGCGTGGAGCAGGGCCTGATCCGCTTTGTGGGGGACGACTGCAAGAACGCCCTGTACCAGGCCATCGAGGCCCGCCAGGTCCGTCCCGGCCTGTGCAAGACCGCCGGCCTCAAGCTGGTGTACAGCCCCCTGAACGGCTCCGGCCTGGTGCCTGTCACCCATGTGCTGAACGACATGGGCATCACCGACATCACCATCGTCCCCGAGCAGGAGTACCCCAACGGCTACTTCACCACCTGCTCCTACCCCAACCCCGAGATTTTCGACGCCCTGAAGCTGGGCCTGGAGCTGGCTGAGAAGTCGGGCGCCGACCTGATGCTGGCCACCGACCCCGACGCCGACCGCGTGGGCATCGCCATGAAGTGCCCCGACGGCAGCTACGAGCTGGTGAGCGGCAACGAGATGGGCGCCCTGCTGCTGGATTACATCTGCGCCGGCCGCATTGAGAAGGGCACCATGCCCGACCGCCCGGTGGCCGTCAAGTCCATCGTCTCCACCCCCCTGGCCGATGCCATCGCCGCCCACTACGGCGTCGAGATGCGCAGCGTCCTGACCGGCTTCAAGTGGATCGGCGACCAGATCGCCAACCTGGAGGCCGCCGGTGAAGTGGACCGCTTCATCTTCGGCTTTGAGGAGAGCTATGGCTACCTGGCCGGCCCCTATGTCCGCGACAAGGACGCCATCATCGGCTCCATGCTGATCTGCGAGATGGCCGCTTATTACCGCAGCATCGGTTCTTCCATCAAGCAGCGCCTGGAGGAAATCTACAAGCAGTATGGCCGCTACCTGAACAAGGTGGACAGCTATGAGTTCCCCGGCCTCACCGGCATGGACAAGATGGCCGGCATCATGAAGAACCTGCGGGACAACCCGCCGGCTGAATTCGCAGGCCACAAGGTGGTTAAGGTCACCGACTACGAGAAGCCGGAAGAGACCGGCCTGCCCGCAGCCAACGTCCTGATCTACACCCTGGAAGGCGGCGCCACCGTGGTGGTCCGTCCCTCCGGCACTGAGCCCAAGATCAAGACCTACTTTACCACCCTGGGCAAGGACCTGGCCGAGGCCCAGGCCCAGAAGGACGCCCTGGCCGCAGCCATCAAGCCCATGCTGGCCTAAAGCATTTTTCCTGAACCCCGACAGCGCACAGGCAGACAGCCTGTGCGCTGTTAGCGTGTCGAGAAACGACACGCTTTAGGGGGAACCCATTGCAAAATGGGGGGCCGCAGTCCTCTTGCGCTTAGCCAATTTTCCCTGCGGGCCGCACAGCGCCCTTGTGAAAATTGGAGCGCTGCGCCAAACACAGCTCCCTGTTTCGTCCGCAGGACGCAGTCGCTGTGTTTGCCCCCTGGGGACAAAATTTGCCTCAGAACCGCGCACGCGGCCTTACGGCCTCGCACACTCTCTGCGGCAAATTTCCCTGTAGGTGTCCCAGCCGTACGCACATGTCGTCCGGCTGGGACTTTTTTGATCGTCTGACAGCGCACAGGCAGACAGCCTGTGCGCTGTTTTTGTTTGCCCCGGGGGAGAGAAACTCGGTGAGAAACCCCGCCGGAAAATCCGGGGCGCGGCAGCCCGCAGCCCGCCGGGGTGAAATGGTTGCAGTTTACAGGCCGATGCGGTATAATAATAATCGGATTTTTGTAGGATATAGCGGCCCTTTGCACCGGGCAGAGGGCGGTAAGGACAGGGACAGACAGATGAAAAAGAAAGCTTCCGCCGTTGTACTGGCAGCAGGCTCATCCACCCGGATGGGCTTTGATAAACTCGCCGTGGATCTGGGAGGGGAAACGGTGCTGGGCCGCAGCCTGCAGGCCTTTGAGGCCTGCCCCCGGATCAGCGAGATCGTGGTGGTCACCGGGCCGGACGACACCCTGGCCCGGCAGGAGGCGGCCAAATGCCGCAAGCCGGTGCACCTGGTGGCCGGCGGGGCCACCCGGGCCGAGAGCGCCCGCAGCGGGGTGGAAGCGGCCTCGGGGGTGCTGGTGGCCATCCACGACGCGGCCCGGCCCTTTGTGAGCCAGGCGGTCATCGAGGCCGCCCTGGAAGGGGCCGAGCAGTGGGGGGCCGCCGCCCCGGCTGTCCCGGTGAAGGACACCATCAAGTGCGGCACCCCCGGGGACGGCCGGAAGGTCCCGGCCCAGTGCCTGGTGAGTCTGACCCCCGACCGGTCCAGCCTCTACGCCATCCAGACCCCCCAGTGCTTTGACCGGGATACATACCTGCGGATCACCCAGCAGTTAGACCCCGAAAAGGCACGGCTGGTCACCGACGACGCCAGCCTCTTTGAGCTTTCGGGGCTGCCGGTGCGGCTGACCCAGGGGGACTACGCCAACTACAAGATCACCACCCGGGAGGATCTGCCCGGGGGAATGCAGGGGGAAACCAACATGCGGATTGGACATGGCTATGACGTACACCGGCTGGTGGAGGGCCGCCCGCTGATTCTGGGCGGGGTGACGGTGCCCTATGAGAAAGGGCTGCTGGGCCACTCGGACGCCGATGTGCTGACCCACGCTGTCATGGATGCGGTGCTGGGGGCCGCGGCCCTGGGGGACATCGGCCAGCACTTCCCCGACACTGACCCCGCCTACGCCGGGGCCGACAGCCTGGCTTTGGCCCGGGCGGTGGCGGATCTGCTGGCCAGGGCCGGCTGGCAGGTGGGGAACATCGACGCCACCATCCTCTGCCAGAAACCCAAGCTGGCCCCCCATATCCCCGCCATGCGCCGGCATCTGGCCGACGCCTTCGGGCTGCCGGTGGAGGCGGTAAGCGTCAAGGCCACCACCGAGGAACACCTGGGCTTTACCGGGGAGGGCCTGGGCATCGCCGCCCATGCGGTGGCGCTGATCCAGCCCCGCTGACAGGAGTGATAACCAATGAACTGGAGTTCCATCATTGCCAATTTCCAAACCTTTAACCTGGCCGACCTGCTGGATGTGCTGATCGTCACCTTTGTGATCTATCAGATCCTGGGGATCGTCAGCCGCACCCGGGCCGGGCAGCTGGCCCGGGGTGCCCTGGTGGTGGGCCTGATTTATGTGATCGCCAGCAGCGCCAACATGCGCACCGTCACCTGGATCATGGACTCGCTGCTCCAGGTGGGCCTGCTGACCCTGGTGGTGGTCTTTCAGCCCGAGATCCGGCGCGCGCTGGAGCGGATGGGCCAGACCGACCAGTGGTTTTTGAAGTTTTTCCGGGTCCGCCATGTGGACCCCGCCACCCGGGGCAGCTGGCGCAGCGCCATCATCGCCATCTGCGACGCCGCCGAGCGGTTTTCCGAGACCAAGACCGGCGCCCTGATTGTGCTGGAGCGCCGCACCGACCTGTCTGAGATCGAGCGCACCGGCACCCCGGTGGACTGCGAGGTCAACCCCGAAGTGCTGGGCACCATCTTCTACGAGGGCACCCCCCTCCACGACGGCGCCGCCATCATCGAGGACGGCCGCATCAAGGCGGCGGGCTGCGTGCTGCCCCTGTCCAACAACCTGGACCTGGGCAAGGATATGGGCACCCGCCACCGGGCCTGCCTGGGCATCGCCGAAAACTCGGACGCCATCGCCATTGTGGTCAGCGAGGAGACAGGCATCATCTCGATGGCCAAAAACGGCGTCCTGATCCGGCACTTTGACCGTCAGACCCTTTACACCCGGCTGGTGGACGAGATGATCCCCAAGGAGACCGCCGCCGAAAAAACCAGAGGGTTTGACACCTTCAAGGGACAGGTGCTGTCCCTGATGGACTGGAGAAAGAAGGAGGGCGAAAACAAATGAGCCCGATCAAGAAACCATTCCGCCTGGAAGGGATGCAGGGCCGCTCGGTCCTGGAGGACCGGCGGGTCCGGCTGGCCATGGCCTTCCTGCTGGCGGTGATGATGTGGGTGGTGGTGACCACCGTGGTCCAGCCCGGCACCACCATCGTGATGCGGGGGGTGCCGGTGGATTACAGCTATGATTCCAGCGTCTTCACCTCCCGGGGGCTGAGCATCGTCCAGGCCCCCGAGCGGACGGTGGATCTGACCATTTCCGGCGACGGCTACACCATCGGCGAGCTGACCCAGGAGGACTTTGTGGTCTACCCCGACAGCTCCTCGGTGCGGTCCAGCGGCACCAAGACCCTGCAGCTGCGGGTGCGGTGCATCAACAGCGCCGTGGCCGGAAATATCTCGGTTTCCATCGCCAATGCAGACAATACTGTCAGTGTGGTGTTTGACGTGGTGGAGGAAAAAACTCTGCCCATCCAGGTGAACACCCGCTATTTGACCATCGAGGACGGCTACATCCTCTACAGCACCGCCGCTTCCAGCGAGACGGTGACCCTCTCGGGCCCCTCCAGCGAGCTGGCCGATGTGGCCAGCTGCACCGCCGAGGTCAGCTACGACGACCCCCTGAGCAACAGCGTCACCGTCACCACCAACCTGCGGTTCTACAACGAGAGCGGCCACGAGCTGAACTTTGACTATGTCACCGCCGACCATGACTCGGTGGAGGTCACCCTGACCGTTTACAAGACGGCGACCCTACCCGTCAATGTACGATTTGTAAACACGCCCCCCAACTTTGACGACTCGGTGCTGATCTATACCCTCAGCCAGACCGAGCTGCGGGTGGCGGGCCCCGCCGATACGGTGGATAACCTCAGCGAGCTGGCGGTGGGCACCATCGACCTGTCCACCTTTGCCCTGGACAAGGTCTACGAGATGCCCGTCACCCTGCCCTCGGGGATCGTCTCCCTGGACAACGTGGACAATGTCACCGTCAGCTTCAACTGCAGCAACATGGCCACCAAGACCCTGAACATCCCCGCCGGGAATGTGGAAGTGGTGAACCTGCCCTCTACCTACCAGCTGACGGTGGAATCCGACCGGCTGCTGAACGTGACCCTCTGCGGCCCGGCCTCGGTGCTGGCGGGCCTCACCGCCGACCAGGTGGTGGCCCGGATCGACGCCGACGATTTCTCGGTCTCCCTGGGCCAGCAGAACATCGCCTGCAGCATCTATGTGCCGGCCGACGGGCGGGTCTTCGCCCTGGGCAGCTACACCGTCCAGTGCCGGATTCAGAGCGAATAACCATACTGAGAGAAACGGAACGAACAACAGATGATACTGGTCAGAGATATCCGCCTGCCCCTCTCCGCCGGGGAGGAGCAGGCTCAGGCCCGGGCGCTGTCCCTTCTGGGGCTGCCCCGGCACAAAGTCCGGCATATAGGGGTGGCCCGCCTGTCGGTGGACGCCCGCCATGGCCGGCCCAAACTGGTCTATACCATAGCAGTAACGCTCAAAGATGAGGGTGAGGAACCTGCCTTTGCAGGGGCCTTGCCCTGCGTTGCTTTCCGCAGGGAAGCAGACTTTGTCCTGACCCCGGGGCCCGAGGCCCTGCGGGGCAGGCCGGTGGTCTGCGGCCTGGGGCCGGCGGGGCTGTTCGCCGCCCTGGCCCTGGCCCAGCAGGGCTTTGCCCCCATCGTGCTGGAGCGGGGCCCCGCCCTGGAAGAGCGGGTGAAGGCGGTGGAACACTTTTCCGCCACCGGTGAGCTGGACGAAAACGCCAACATCCAGTTCGGCGAGGGGGGCGCCGGCACCTTTTCGGACGGCAAGCTCACCACCCGCATCGGGGACCCCCTCTGCGATTATGTGACCCGGGTGTTCCTGGCCCACGGCGCCCCCGCCGAAATCGCCTGGAAGCAGAAGCCCCATGTGGGCACCGACCTGCTGCGGGGGGTCATTGCCTCCATCCGCAAAGAGATCGAGGCCCTGGGGGGCGAGGTGCGGTTCAACACCGCCCTCACCGGCCTGGTCACCCGCAACGGGGCCCTGGCCGGGGTGAAAACCACCGCCGGGGAGATCCCCTGCCAGGTGCTGGTGCTGGCGGTGGGCCATTCGGCCCGGGATACCTTTGAATCCCTGATGGAGGGGGGCCTGGTGTTCCAGTGCAAGCCCTTCAGCGTGGGGTTCCGGGCGGAACACCTCCAGAGTGAAATCGAAAAGAGCCTGTACCACGACGCCGCCGGCCATCCGGCCCTGCCCCGGGGGGAGTACCAACTGTCCCAGCAGGTGAACGGCCGGGGGGTGTACACCTTCTGCATGTGCCCCGGGGGCCAGGTGGTGGCGGCCGCCAGCGAGGCGGGCCGGGTGGTGACCAACGGCATGAGCTACCACGCCCGGGACGGCCGCAACGCCAACGCCGCAGTGGTGGCGGGGGTGGGCCCCGCCGACTTCGGGGAGGACCCCCGGCGGGCCATCGCCTTCCAGCGGGAGCTGGAGGCCCGGGCCTACGCCGCGGGCAGGGCCGGCGGCCCCTATGCGGCCCCGGCAGAAAATATCGTCAGCTTTCTGGAGGGCCGGGGGGAACTGAAGATCACCCGGGTCCAGCCCACCTACAACCGGGGTGTGGTGCCGGCCGATCTGGGCAGCCTGCTGCCCGGCCAGCTGGCTGAGGCATTGCGGGCAGGCCTGCGGGCCTTTGACCACAAGCTGGCGGGCTATACCGCCCCCGAAGCCATTCTGACCGGTCTGGAAACCCGGACCTCCAGCCCGGTGCGGCTGGTGCGGGGGGAGAACTATGAGTGCACCCAGCTGCCGGGGCTGTACCCCTGCGGCGAGGGGGCAGGATACGCCGGCGGCATCATGAGCGCCGCGGTGGATGGCCTGCGGGCTGCGGCGGCCATTGTGGGCCGCTATCACCCGGCGGGAGATTGAGGGAAGAACCATGGACGACAAGGAACGGACAAAAAAACAGCAGGAGGAAGCGGTCCAGCAGGAGCTGGAACAGCAGCTGCGGGATCTGGGTGTGACGGTATCCGACGCCTTCCGCAGCGGCTTTGAGAACTACGGCGACGAGATCGGCCGCCAGGCCGCCGAGGTGGGCCGCAGCTTCACCCAACTGATGAACAGCGTGGTGGGGGAGGTGGACGACGCCCTGCGGGACGCCTTTGACACCGGCCGCAGCCGCAGCCAGCGCCGGGAAGAGCGGCGCCGCCGCCGGGAAGCCCGGTACACCGCCCAGCCGCCCTATGATTACGCGGCCGACTTTGGGGGCCGGCCCGGCAGCCAGCCCCAGGCACCGGCATCAGACACAGACTACAGCAAGGCCATCCGCCGCAGCGCCGTCAAGCAGTTCGCGGTGGGGCTGGCCATGCTGATCTGCTTCGGGGTGCTGGTGTTCGGCGGCTTTCTGGGGTCGATGGCCTGCTTCATCGGCACAGAGGCCGTGATGGAAGGCACCGCGGGCTTCAATGCCCTGCTGATCACCGGCCTGGGCCTGACGGGAATCTGGATCGGCTCCATCGTGGGGATGGTGGTGGGAGGCGACCGGCTGGAAGCCTCCAAACTGCTCAACCGCTGCGCCGACGCCTGCGCCGCCATGGATGTCTCCCAGGGGATCTACCTGGACGACCTGGCGGGGCTGCTGCAGATCCGCAAGAAAAAGCTCCGCAAGCGGCTGCAGGAGATGATGGAGAAAGGCTGGCTGGCCGGCTGGATGGACCAGCGGGAGGACTGCCTCTACCTCAGCGCCGCCGACTTCCGGGCGGCCCACAACATTCCCCAGGCCCCTGAACCCCAGCCCGCCCCTGAGAAAGAGGCGGAGGACAAGGCGGAAAAGCCCATCCATTTGGATACAGCCCGGCGGTTCGCCCAGGTGCTGGCCCAGGAGCAGAAGCTGATGGAAGATCCCGCCGCCGCCGAAGAACTGGAAAAAATGCAGCAGACCACCGAGTCCATCTGCGCCTGGCTGGAAAGCCACCCCGAGAGCGCACCCAAGGCCCGGCGGTTTGCGGAATACTATATCCCCACCACCCTGAAACTGCTCCACACCTACAACGACGTTCAGGGCCAGAAGGGGGACAACGCCGAAGCCATCCGCCGGGACATCGGCGGCATCCTGCACACCTTGAACACGGCGTATGAAAATCTCTATGACACCCTGCTGTCCGATGCGGCACTGGATGTGTCCAGCGAAATTGCGGCGCTGGAGGGGATGCTGGCCAGCGACGGCCTCACCGGGGAGGGCCTGCGATGACCGGCCGCCCGTGGGAGCTCCGTCCCCTGGACCGGGAGGCGGTGGCCGGCCTGCAGGAGGCCATCGCCGAGGAGCGGACCGAACAGCTGGAACAGGAAGCTGCGTACAATGGGGAGGAATGGGACGACGCCAAACAGGCCGCCGTGCTGGCCCAGCAGCAGAAGGAAGCCAGCCTGCTGGCGGGGCTGCTGGCAGCCCGGGGCTTTACCCAGCCGGAGGAGGCCCTCTCCTTCCTGGCAGGGGAGGACACCATCAGCGACCCCATGCTGATGAAGGATATGGACAAGGCCTGCGCCCGGATCCACAAAGCACTGGAAACCGGCGAGACCATTGTGATTTATGGGGATTACGACGTGGACGGGGTCACCGCCACCTCCCTGCTGTATGAGCAGCTGAAAGGCCTGGGGGGCAATGTCAAGTGCATGCTCCCCAGCCGGGAAGGGGACGGCTATGGCCTGTCCCGCCGGGCCATCGACCGGATTCACGAAAAGGGCTACACCCTGATCGTGACGGTGGACAACGGCATCTCGGCGGTGGAGGAGGCGGCTTATGCGGCCTCCCTGGGGATTGACCTGGTGATCACCGATCACCATCTGCCCCCCAGCATCCTGCCCACCGCAGTGGCGGTGGTGGACCCCCGGCAAAAGGACGATCACAGCCCCTTCAAGGACCTGTGCGGCGCCGGGGTGGCCTTCAAGCTCTGCGCCGCCCTGGAGGACTGCATGCCTGAGGAGCTGCTGGAATTCTGCAGCGACCTGGCGGCCATCGGCACGGTGGCGGACGTGATGCCCCTCACCGGGGAAAACCGCACCATCGTCAAGGCGGGGCTGCAGATTTTGCAGCACACCGAGCGGCCGGGGCTGGCAGCCCTGCTGGAAGAAGTGGGGCTGGCGGGGAAAAACGTCACCGCCGACAATGTCAGCTTTGGCCTGGCCCCCCGGCTCAACGCCGCCGGCCGGATGGACAGCGCCGCCTCGGCCCTCCAGCTGGTCCTCTGTGAGGACCCGGAGCGGGCCGCCTGCCTGGCCCGCAACCTGAACGAAATCAACGCCCAGCGCCAGGAGACCGAACAGAAGATCGAGAAGGCGGTGGAGGAAATGCTGGCCGCCGAGCCTGAGCGCACCCGGGACCGGGTGATGCTGCTGTGGGGGGCCGGCTGGCACCAGGGGGTCATTGGGATTGTGGCCTCCCGGCTGGTGGAAAAGTTTGGCCGGCCGGTGATGGTGGTGTCCATCGCCGAAAACGGGGACGCCAAGGGCAGCGGCCGCAGCGTGCCGGGGTTCAACCTCCACGCCTGCATCACCGCCTGCTCCGACCTGCTGCTCCGATTTGGGGGCCACGCCATGGCCGCCGGCCTGCTGGTGCGGGAGGAAAACCTCCCCGAGCTGCGCCGCCGGATGAACGAGTGGGCCGCCCGGGAATGCCCGGTGATCCATGCGCCCCCCCTGGTGTGCGATCTGTCCCTCCGGCTGTCCCGGGTGACGGTGGAGGAAGTGCGGGCGGTGGAGCGGATGGCCCCCTTTGGGGCCGACAACCCCGCCCCGGTGTTCCTGCTGGAAAAGGCCATTGTGGAGGGGGTTTACCCGGTGTCCGACGGCAAGCACAGCCGCCTGCGGCTCCATCAGGGCAGCGCCAGCCTCTACGCCGTCTGGTTCGGGATGCCCCCCCAGCGGGTGCCCTACCAGATCGGGGACGCGGTGGACGCCGCCCTCAGCCTCTCGGTGTACGAGGGGGCCAGAGGGGCCCAGATTTCGGGCCGGATTCTGGATCTTCACCCGGCGGGGCTGGGCCCCGACGCGGCCCGGCAGGCCGCCCTGGTGGAGGCATTGAAGCGGGGGGCCAGCCTCCCCCCGGAAGACAGGCAGCTGATCTGCCCCACCCGGGAGGAAGTGGCCGCCGTCTATCGGGAACTGAAAAACCGGCGCTGGCACGCCGATGACCTGCAGCCCCTGTGCGCCCGGATGGGCACCGACGCCACCGGCAAAACCCTGGTGGCGGTGGAAGCCCTGCGTCAGGTGGGGCTGGTGGCCGATGCAGAGAGGGACGGCGTGGCCTGGCTGGAACTGGTGCGGGTGGCCGGCAAGAAAAATCTGGCCGACGCGCCGATTCTGAAGTGTTTGGAGGAGAAGTAATATGCCAGAGGGAAAAACAACGGCGGTCCCTGCCCCTGGGCAGGATTCCTATACCGCCAAAAGTCACCTGCAGCATCAGGTGCGTGAGGTGGGGACGGTGGTCGCCACCGCCACCCCCGCAGAGGCGGCGGACTATGTGGTCCCCTCCGAAGCAAGGCCCGAGATCATCACCTATGACAAGCTGCTGGAGGCCATCAAGGCCAGCGGCCGGCCCTACAACATGGAGATGATCGAAAAGGCCTATCACATGGCCGACGAGGCCCACAAGGACATCAAGCGCCGCAGCGGCGAGCCCTATATCTGCCATCCTCTGGCGGTGGCCCGCCTGGTGCTGGACCTGGGGATGGACAGCGAGAGCATCGCCGCCGCCCTGCTCCACGACGTGGTGGAGGACACCCCCACCACCGTGGACCAGATCAAGGCCGCCTTCGGGTCGGATGTGGCCCTGCTGGTGGACGGCGTCACCAAGCTGACCAAGATCCAGTTTTCCAGCATCGAGGAGCAGCAGGCCGAGAACCTGCGCAAGATGCTGCTGGCCATGAGCCAGGACGTGCGGGTGATGATCATCAAGCTGTGCGACCGGCTCCACAATATGCGCACCGGCGACGCCTGGCCCGAACAGAAGCGCCGGGACAAGGCCCGGGAGACCATGGAGGTCTACGCCCCCATCGCCAACCGCCTGGGCATTCTGAACATCAAGGAAGAACTGGAGGACCGCAGCCTCCATTACCTGGACCCTGTGGGCTATGAGGAGATCAGCAAGCTGCTGAACGAGCGGTCGGGGGAGGAGTTCCTGGCCAACGTGTCGGCCCTGATCGAAAAGCGGCTGGAGGAGAGCGGCATCAAGGGCGCCACCATGAAGCGCCGGGTCAAGAGCATCTACGGCATCTACCGCAAGATGTATGTCCAGAACAAATCCTTTGAGGAGATCTACGACGTCTACGCCGTCCGGATCATCCTGGACACCATCACCGAGTGCTACAGCGCCCTGGGCCTGATCCACGATATGTACCACCCGCTGCCCAACCGGTTCAAGGACTATATCTCCACCCCCAAGCCCAACGGCTACCAGAGCCTTCACACCACCGTCATCGGCCACGAGGGGATTCCCTTCGAGGTGCAGATCCGCACCCGCCAGATGGACGAGATGGCAGAGTACGGCGTGGCCGCCCACTGGAAGTACAAGGACGGCATCGTGGGCCACGACAAGCTGGACGACCGGCTGGCCTGGGTGCGGCAGCTGCTGGAAAACCAGCGGCTGTCGGATGATTCGGGCAACCTGCTCCACGACCTCAAGAGCGACCTGCTGCCCGAGGAAGTCTTTGCCTTCACCCCCAAGGGGGACGTGATCAACCTGCCCGCCGGGGCCACCTGCATTGACTTCGCATACGCCATCCACTCGGCGGTGGGCAACCGGATGATCGGCTGCAAGGTGAACAACCGGATGGTCCCCATCGACCATGTGGTGGCCACCGGCGAGATCATCGAGGTGATCCTGGGCCCCGCCGACAAGGGCCCCAGCCGGGACTGGCTGAAAATCGTCCGCACCAGCGAGGCCAAGAGCAAGATCCGCAACTGGTTCAAGAAGATGCGGCGGGACGAGAACATCACCCAGGGCCGGGACGCCCTGTCCAAGGAGCTGCGGCGGGAGAATATCCTGATCGCCGACGACAAGCTGGATGAGTTTGTGGGCAGCTGCTGCCGCCGGATGCGCCAGAACAGCGCCGAGGACCTGTATGCGGCCATCGGCTACGGCGGCATCACCATCGCCAACTGCCTGCCCAAGTTCAAGGAGGAATACCAGAAGCTGCGGGCGGCGGAGAATCCCCCCGCCGAGCTGGCCAAGGTGGACCTGCGGAAGGTCCACTCCACCGACGGCGTCATTGTGGAGGGCTTCGACAACACCCCCATCAAGTTCGCCAAGTGCTGCAACCCCCTGCCCGGGGACCCCATTGTGGGCTTCATCACCCGGGGCTTCGGCGTGTCCATCCACAAGGCCAACTGTGCCAACGCCCAGTCCAGCATGAAGGACCCCTCCAACGCCCCCCGGTGGGTCAAGGCCTACTGGGCCGACAGCGTCAAGGAGAGCTACAAGGCCGGGCTGGAAATCGTGGCCCTGGACCGCAACGACCTGCTGAAAGACGTGCTGAGTGCTCTGTCGGATATGCGGGTGCCCCTGTATACCGTCAACGCCCGCCAGGTGGACAGCTACGGCATCGTCAACCTGACCATCGGCATCAACAACATCGAGCACCTGGACCGGGTGGTGGCCCGTTTGACCAAAGTCCGGGATGTGCTCAAGGTGACAAGGAGTTAAACAACGCCAATGAGAGCTGTGATACAGGCCGTTTCCTCCGCCAGCGTGCGGGTGAACGGCGGCGAACCCCGGGCCATCGGCCCCGGCCTGGTGATTTTGTTCGGGGTCAAGGACACCGACACCCTGGACATGGTGCCCCGCTTTGCGGAAAAGTGCGCCGGGCTGCGGATTTTCCACGACGAAAACGGCAAGCTGAACCGCAGCGCCAAAGACAACGGCTATTCGGCCCTGGTGGTGTCCCAGTTCACCCTGTATGGGGACACCAAAAAGGGGATGCGGCCCAGCTTCATCCGGGCCGCCAAGCCCCCCCTGTCGGTGGAAGCCTACGACCTGTTTGTGGCCGAGATGGGCAAACAGGGCCTCAAAGAGGTCAAGCACGGGGAGTTCGGCGCGGATATGCAGGTGGCCCTGGTGAACGAGGGCCCCTGCACCATCGTGATGGACACCGACGAATGGAAGAAGGGAGACTGAGATGAAGGCATACCATGTAGTGGGGCAGGCCCCCATGTACACCAATACCTTCCTGCTGATTTCGGATGCCGGCCACGGCGTGGTGATCGACCCGGCGGGGGCGGCGGAGGACTACAACAAGATCCTGGACCAGGAGGGGGCCTCCCTCACCCAGATCCTGTGCACCCACGGCCACTTTGACCATGTGGGCAGCGCGGTGGAACTGAAAAAGAAATGGGGGGCCAAACTCTGGTGCGAGGCCGCCGACCTGGAGGGCAGCCAGTTCTATCCCCTCAGCGAGGCGGACAGCGGCTATCAGGAGGGGGGCACCATCCAGGTGGATGAGATGACCTTAACGGTGTGGCACACCCCCGGCCACACCCCCGGCAGCGTCTGCCTGCTGTGCGAACACTACCTCTTTACCGGGGACACCCTCTTTGCAGGGAGCGTGGGCCGTACCGACCTGCCCGGCGGCAGCAGCCGCCAGCTCAGTGAATCCCTGAAAAAGCTGGCCGGCCTGCCCATCCCCGCTGACGCCCAGGTGCTGCCCGGCCACGGGGAGCTGTCCACCTTCGGGGAAGAACTGAAGAACAACTGGTATCTGAAAAACGCCAGAGCATAAGGAATACAACATGAAGATTTATATTACAGGGCTGCCCTCGGGCTACGATGTGGAGCACCTGGTGCGGCTGTTTTACCCCATGGCGCCCCTGACCCTGACCCCGCCCGAGGAGGGCGAGGACTGCGTCTGGGCCAGCCGGACCGGGGAGGGCCTCTCGGTGCTGGTGCGGGAAGGGGGCAAGAGCAAAACCCTCTCGGCCCCGCTGCCCGATGAAAAGGGGGATACCCCCGAGTTTGCCCTGGCCAGCCTGACCTATGACCTGCTGCGCCAGTGGACCGGCATCCGGCCCCCCTGGGGCAAGATGACCGGGGTGCGGCCGGTGCGGCTGATCCACGACAAGCGGGCGGCCGGCTGGACCGAGGACCAGATGGATGACTGGTTCCTCCATCACTTTGACTGCTCGGAGGAAAAATACCGGATGGCCAGGGCCATCGCCGACCTCCAGGAGCCCATCCTCCGCCGGGGGTCCCGGCCCAAGGCCTACAGCCTGTATATCGGCATCCCCTTCTGCCCTTCCCGGTGCAGCTACTGCAGCTTTGTCAGCTGCAACCTGGACCGGGACCGCAAACTGGTCCAGCCCTATGTGGACTGCCTGTGCCGGGAACTTTCCGCCATCCGTCAGGAGGCGGACCAGGCGGGGCTCCAGCTCCAGAGCATCTACATCGGCGGCGGCACCCCCACCAGCCTGTCGGCGGACCAGCTGCGGCAGCTGATGGGGACGGTGCGCCGGGAGTTCCCCCTGGAGGGCCTGGCCGAGTATACGGTGGAGGCGGGCCGCCCCGACTGCACCGACGCCGAAAAGCTGGCGGTCATCAAGGAATACGGCGCCACCCGGATCTCCATCAACCCCCAGACCTTCTCGGATGAGGTGCTGGCCCGGATCGGCCGGCGCCACACCGCCCAGGACATCCTGGACTGCTACGCCGCCGCCCGGGCCGCCGGCCACACCGACATCAACATGGATTTGATCGCCGGCCTGCCGGGGGACACGGTGGAGGGCTTTGAGCAGAGCCTGCGCACCGCCATCTCCCTGGACCCCGAGAACATCACCGTCCACACCCTGACCCTCAAGCGGGCCTCCCGGATTGTGATGGAGGACCAGGAGGACAACCGCTACGCCGACGTGGCCGCCATGCTGGAAAAGTGCAGCCTGCTGCCCGCCGCCGGCTACCGGCCCTACTACCTCTACCGCCAGAAGAATACCCTCCAGAACCTGGAAAATGTGGGCTGGAGCAAGCCGGGCAAGGAGGGCTGCTACAACATCTACATCATGGAGGAAGTGCAGACCATCCTCTCGGCGGGGGCGGGCGGCAGCACCAAGCTGGTGGACGCCGCCGGCCACAGGATGCAGCGCATCTTCAATTTCAAGTATCCCAACGAATACATTCAGCGCTTCGACCAGGTTTTGGAGCGCAAAAAAGGAGTGTCCGCGTTTTATGATTACGATTTGGGTACCAAAGCGCCTGGTGGAGATTGATCTGTGCAACGTGGCGGCCCGCAGCCCGGCCCAGCTGGTGGAGATCAGCGAGGCCAGCTACTGCCGCCGCCTGCGGTACGCCGCCAAGAAAATCCGGCAGTCGGGGGCCAAGATCATCATGCTGACGGGGCCTTCGGCCAGCGGCAAGACCACCACTGCCCACAAGCTGGCCGCCACCCTCTCGGAGATGGGCACCCCCGCCCAGGTCATCAGCCTGGACAACTTCTTCCGGGGGTCGGAGTATTACCCCAAGATGCCCGACGGTACCCTGGACTACGAGCACCCCGACACCCTGGATATGCCCCTGATCCGCAAGTGCCTCCAGGAGCTGAGCCAGACCGACAAGACGGTGCTGCCCATCTATGACTTTGTGAAGGAGGCCCGGTCGGACCAGACCGAGGAAATCGACCTGCACGGGGGCGTCTGCATTGTGGAGGGGATTCACGCCCTCAACCCGGCTCTCACCAGCCTGGTGCCCGCGGGCCACATCTACCGGATCTACGCCGGCCTGCGGGAGGAATACTGCCAGGAGGGCCGCCGCCTCATCAGCACCCAGGACATCCGGCTGTGCCGCCGGGTCCTGCGGGACGCCGCCGTCCGGGGCCGCAGCCCCGACCGGACCCTGGCCATGTGGGAGCGGGTGCTGGACGGGGAGACCAGGTATATCAAGGGCTTCAAGAACACAGCCGACTTTTTGCTGGACACTGCCTTCACCTACGAGCTGCCCATCATCGCCGGGCTGCTGCCCGAGGTGGGCCGGTGGATGAGCCCCGACAGCCGCTACACCGAAATGTGGGACGAAACCGCCCGCCGCTTTGAGCACGTGGACCCCCTCAGCCGGGAGCTGATCCCCGAAGGGGCCATGCTGCGGGAGTTCTACGCCTCGGTGCTGTGACCATCTGTGACAGGAAAATGGCAGAAGGATTATAAAACTGTAAAAGCCGGGGGGAAGCGGTTGCATCCCGCTGGAAAGTGCGGTATACTGAATTTGTAACCTGGCCGGCAGAGGGCCCGGGGCCCGCGCCGGCAAAGACTACGGAGAAGCGAGGTGTCTTTGAAAATGGATGCAGAAAAGTGGAAGGATACCATTCTGGCCAAGAGCCGTGAATATGTGGAGATGGGTGTCAGCGTCGCCAGCGACCTGACCGAGAAAGGCAAGACCCAGGCCAAGATCCTGTCCAACCAGGCCAAGATCAGCCGGGCCCAGCGCCAGCTGGGCGCCCTGGTGTACAGCCTGGCCAAGGGCAACGAGGAAAACCAGCCCCTGGTGGACCGCTATATCGATATGATCGACTCCATTGAGCAGGAGAACCGCCAGCTGAAAGCCAAGCTGACCCCCGCCGAGGCCAGCGAGGTGGAGCACGCTTCCGTGGATGTGGAGGCCGACATGGCCGACGTGATGGCCGACCCCGTCCAGGAGGAGGCAGCCCCCGCCGAGGACGCCGCTGAAACCGCCGGCGAGGCCGGGGCCAAAAAGTTCTGCCCCCAGTGCGGCGCAGAGGTGGCGGCAGACGCATTGTTCTGCACCAAGTGCGGCGCCCAGCTGTAACGGCATCTGCAGGCAATCCAAGGCGCTCCCCCCGGCGGGGAGCGCTTTTTTTGTCCAGGGCCCCGAGAAATGAAAAATTCGGGAAATCGCCGCAAACGCTTGAAAATCGACACCATATAAGTTAAAATATACTAGGATTTGTGCTGGAAAAACCGGCGGAAAAGGAGAAGGCTGCATGATCGACTGGCCCGAAAAGGAGCACTATACGGCGGAGGATCTGGTCGAGATCATCCGCATCCTGCGCGACCCGCAGGATGGCTGCCCCTGGGACAAGGTCCAGACCCACCAGTCCATCCGCAAAAACTTCCTGGAGGAAACCTGCGAGGCTTTGGAGGCCATCGATGCGGACGACCCCCGGATGCTGCGGGAAGAACTGGGGGATGTGCTGATGCAGGTGGTGTTCCACGCGGTGCTGGAAGAAGAGCAGGGCCGCAGCACCTTCTCGGACATCTGCCGGGAAGTGTGCGAAAAGCTGGTCTTTCGCCACCCCAACGTCTTTGCATCGTCGGCAGCCCGCAACGCCGGTATAAACGGCTGGGATGCGCTCAAAAATAAGGAAAAGGGCCGCCGGACCCTGGCGGATGAGCTGGACACCGTGCCCGCCACCCTGCCGGCCCTGATGCGGGCCCAGAAGCTCCAGAAGCGGGCGGCGGGCCACGGCATCGGCCCCGCCGATCAGCAGCAGGCTCTGGCTATCCTCCGTCAGGCGGAGGACAGCTGGCACCAGGCTGCCGGGGCGGGCCCTGAAGAGGCGGCCCGGGCCGCCGGCGGGCTGCTGCTGGCAGCAGCGGATTCCATCCGGCTGGCAGGCGTCGACGCAGAGGAGGCGCTCACATTTGCATCCAAGGCATTCTGCCGCGCTGTGGAAGGCGGGCAGGAGGCTGAACGACCCGAACAATGAATCAATTTTGGAGGTACTACTATGACGAAGGCTGATTTGACTGCACAGGTTGCTGCCAACACCGATATGACCAAGAAGGACGCCGACAAGGCTGTGAACGCTGTGTTCGAGGCCCTGAGCCGGGCTCTGGCCAACGGCGAAAAGGTGACCATCTCGGGCTTCGGCACCTTCGAAGTGCGGGAGCGGGCCGAGCGGCAGGGCATCAACCCCCGCACCCAGGAGCCCATCACCATCGCTGCATCCCGCAGCATCGTCTTCAAGCAGGGCAAGGCTCTGAAGGATTCCCTGTAAGCTGCCGGGAAGGAATTGTGTAATACCGCTGCCGGAAGGGTCCGCCCCGTGCGGACGCGCCGGCAGCCTTTTTTATAGGAGGAAAAACCCATGCGCCTGGACAAATACCTGAAAGTTTCCCGCCTGATCAAGCGGCGGACGGTGGCCAACGAGGTGGCCGACGCCGGCCGGATCCTGATCAACGGCAAGGTGGCCAAGGCCAGCGCCGCCGTCAACCCCGGGGACGTGATCGAGATCACCTTCGGCAACCGCCCGGTGAAGGTGCGGGTGCTGTCGGACACCGAGCCCCACACCAAGGATGTGGCCCGGGAGATGTACGAAGTCATCGCTGAATAAAGCCGCCGCCCCGCCGCATAGACTGGGTAACAGGAAACCAAGGGCGGGGGGCGATACCATGGAAAAACAGACCGCACGGCCGGCCGAGGCGGCGCCGCACAACCTGATTTTGGAAGCGCGGAGCCGTCTCACCGTCACCGGGGTGCGCCGGGTGGTCCGGTGCGACCCGGACAGCGCGGTGATCGAGACGTCCGACTGCGTGCTCAACCTGTCGGGGGCCCAGCTGAGCGTCACCTCCCTGGACCTGGAGCGGGGGGAGGCCAAACTGTCGGGCCGGATCGACGCCCTGGAATACACCGAGGCCCGGACCCCGGGCGGCCTGCTGCGCCGCCTGATCCGCTGATGGCCCCGGTGCTGGCCCCCTGGCAGGCGGGGCAGGAAGTGGCCTGCTGCCTCTATCTGGGGGCCCTGGTGGGGGCCCTGCGGGCGGTGGGCCCCCGGAGGGGCCGGGCCGCCTTTTTCCCTGACCTGGCCCTGGTGGGGATGCTGCTGCTGTTCCTCCAGAGCTACGCCGCCGGCTACAGCGCCGCAGGGAACCTGCGGTGGTATATGGTGGCGGCGGGGTTTTTGGGGGCCCTGGCGGCCCACAGCCTGCTGGCCCCGGTGACCAGCCGGGTGTGGCGGATGGTGCTTTGGCCTGGGTGGGCCATGGCCCGGCTGATCGGCCGGCGGGCTCTGGCCCCCGCAATCGGCGCCCTGCGGGCCCGCCGGGCGGCCAGGGCAGCAAAAACCGCCGCAGAAAAGCAAAAAAAGACCTTGCCAAACCAGGAGCATCTGTTGTATAATTCCAGTGTATAACGATTCGGTTGTGCGCAGTTTGATCCATGGATGGAGGCGGCCGGAATGGCACGGACCCGTAAAAAAACCAAGACCATCTGGTGGGGGATTACCCGCCTGTTTTTTGTGCTGCTGCTGCTGAGCATGCTGGCAGCCTATGTGTCCAATCAGGTGACCATCAGCTCCAAACAGGCCGAGCTGGACGCCCTTAAGGAACAGATCGCCCAGCAGGACTCGGAAAACGAGGAGCTGGAGCGGATTCTGGACGGCGACCCCGACGAGATCGTGGAGTGGATCGCCCGGGATTCCTATGGCTATGCGGCACCCAACGAGCGGATCATCATTGATATCTCGGGCAACTGAAGTCGTCTGTTTGCGGCGGGCTGCTTTTGCGGGCGGCCCGGGAACTCTCTGGCTGAAGAAAGGGTATAGAGCTTTGATAGAGGTAGGTAACGTATTGGAAGGCCGGATCACCGGCCTCAAACCCTTCGGCGCGTTTGTGGCACTGCCCGAGGGCAAGGTGGGCATGGTCCACATTTCGGAAGTGTCCAACTCCTATGTGCAGGACATCACGGCCGTGCTCCACGAGGGGGAGACGGTCCAGGTCAAGGTGATCAGCATCTCGCCGGAAGGCAAGATCGCCCTGTCCATCAAACAGCTGCTGCCGGCCCCCCAGCGCACCGGGCGGGACAATGGCCGCGGCCCCCGTTCCTCCGGCCCGAGGGAGGGCCGCGGCGGGTTCCGGGGCGGCAAGCGCCCCCCGCGGGACGATGGGCCCCGGGTGTGGCAGCCCCGGCCTCCTGCCAAGAGCGACAATCTGTCCTTTGAGGACATGATGAGCCGCTTCAAGAGCCAGAGCGAAGAAAAAATGGCGGATCTCGACCACGAGTCGGGCGGGCGCCGGGGCGGCTATGCCTCCCGGGGCCGCCGGGGCGGCGGCCGCTGATCCGGCTTCAGATTCCAACCAAGAACCCGGGCCTGCCCCCAGCGGGAACCGCGCAAGGCAACCTTGCCGCGGACCCCTCCAGGGGCGGGCCCTTTTGCTGCAAAGAAAGGATGTCTCCATGTCTGCAATGTACGAACTGATCGCGCCCTGCTTTTTCGGCTGCGAGTCCACCGCCAGCTTTGAGCTCAAGCGGCTGGGCGCCGAGGACCTGCGGGTCACCGACGGCCGGCTGACCTTCCGGGGCGGCGCCGAAATGATCGCCGCCGCCAACCTCAACCTCCGGACGGTGGAGCGGGTGATGCTGCTGCTGGCCGGCTACAAGGCCGAGACCTTCGACGACCTGTTCGATGGGGTCTACGCCATCCCCTGGGAGGAGCTGCTGCCGGCAGACGCCGCCTTCCCGGTGAAGGGGTCTTCCCTGAACAGCAAGCTGACCAGCGTGCCCGCCTGCCAGAGCATCATCAAGAAGGCCATTGTCAAGCGGCTGATGCAGGGCCACAAGACCTCGGTGCTGCCCGAGACCGGCAGCGTCTACCGGGTCCAGTTCCTGCTGCGGAAGGACCAGTGCGAGATCATGCTGGACACCAGCGGCGAGGGCCTCCACAAGCGGGGCTACCGCCGCAACGCCATGGAGGCCCCCCTGCGGGAGACCCTGGCCGCCACCATCGCCGACCTGGGCCGGGTGCGCCGGGACAGCCTGGTGGAGGATCCCTTCTGCGGCAGCGGCACCCTGGTGATCGAGGCCGCCCAGAAGGCCATGAACATTGCCCCCGGCCTCCAGCGCCGGTTTGCCGCCGAGCACTACAGCTTTGTGCCCCAGCAGGTCTGGGCCGACCAGCGCCGCAAGGCCCTGGAGGAGATCAAGCAGGACGCCGCCTTTGAGGGCTTCGGCTATGACGTGGACCCCGCCGCCGTGGAGCTGGCCAAGGCCAACGCCCGGCTGGCCGGCGTTGACAAGCGCTGCCACTTTGAGGTGGCGGATGTGGCCAATTTTGCCCCCCGGGCCGAGGCCATCGTCCTGACCAACCCGCCCTACGGCGAGCGGATGAACACCATCGACGGGGCCGCCCGGCTGGCCCAGACCTTTGGCCGCCAGATGGAGGCCCACCCCTGCGCCGGTGTCTATGTCATCACCGCCGACATGGAGTTTGAGGCTCACTACGGCCGCCGGGCCACCAAGCGCCGCAAGATGTACAACGGCATGATCCCCTGCCAGGTGTATATGTATTACAGCGCCCCCGGCGCCAAAACCGCCCGCCCCATGGCCAAAGAGGGCTTTGACGGCCGCCGGGTTCATCCCCACGGCCAGAACGGCGCACCCGAGAAAAAAGGGTGATGTTCCCGGAGCAATGACCAGACAAATGATGTGTCAAAACACACAAAATTAGGTCAAGAAATTGAGAAGTAAAAACCAACGTATTTCGGTTTAAAACAGGCGGATCGAACAACCAAACCCGGACCGGACAGCCGACAAATGCAAAGACTTTTCAAATTGTAATTGCATCTGGACACAAAATCGATTATACTAAGAACAGTTATAATTCGGGTATTCCCGGACCCGGGCCGCAGGCTGCGCTGTCAGCCCGGCCGAAAGTGCCTTGCGGGCCTTTTTGGGGCACAGGGCACATAAGGTTTGGTACAATGGAGGCAGTGCGCCATGTTGACAGGCAGAATTCACCCCTATCTGCCGGAGCTTACGATCCGTGATTACAATGTTTATAAGCGCTATGTCCGGGGCGTCAGCTATCAGCTGTATCTGGATTATGGCTTGCTGGCTTATCAGAGCCTGCCCCACAAGGCGGGGACCCTGGCTCTGCTGTCCGACAGCCTGGCGGGCCGTCAGGCCACCTGCCAGAGCATCCGGCTGCCGGGGAGCCTGTCCGCAGTGCCCATGATGTGCCAGACCCGGGGCATCCGGCTGGCCGCCCAGATCGAGGTGCTGATGAGCTGGCACCGCCTGCAGGACCGCCGCAGCAGCGAGCTGCCCCTGAAACAGAAGGCCCAGCGGCTGATCCAGCGGCTGACCCTCTACCGGGCCTACCGCAAGGCAGTGCAGGAAGAGCCCGCCCTGGAGCGGATCTTCTGCCAGCAGCGGGCCCAGGCTGTGGCCCAGCAGCAGCTGCGGGGCCAGAACTATGCGGTGGCCTCCGAGCCCATGAGCAACATCTACGGGGCCCTGTTCTCGGTGCTGGCCCCCGACGATCCGGTCCAGCGGAAGAACATGCGGTACATTGGCAGCTGCATCGGCAAGGCCTTTTATCTGCTGGATAAGGCCCAGCGCCACCAGCAGGACCAGAAAGAGGACCGGTACAATGTCTTTGTGGCCAACGGTCTCAGCGAGGAGGCCGCCCGGGAAAATGCCCGCCGCCAGGCCATCGCATCCATCAACGACCTGTCCCGGGTGTACACCCTGATGGACATCAAACTGAACCGGTCCCTGCTGGACAATATCATCATCCTGGGCCTGCGGGACACCGTGGACCCCCTGGAGCACGGCTCCTGGGATTTGAACTGGGAGCTTCCTTCATGAGACAAAATACCAATCCAAGCTGGCCGGTGGCCCTCTGCGGCATGGTGGTGGCCCTGTCGGTGGTGCTGATGCTGCTGGGGGCCATCATCCCCATTGCCATGTTCATTGCCCCCGCTGCCGGGGGCCTTTTGATCGGGGCGGTGGCCGAGGAATGCGGCCATCGCTACGCCTGGATCACCTATGGGGCGGCCAGTGTCCTGGGGGTGCTGTTTGTGCCCGACAAGGAGACCGCCCTGTTTTTCGTGGCCCTGCTGGGGTATTACCCCCTGGTCAAGCCCAGGCTGGACCGGCTGCGGCCGGCGCCGCTGCGGGTGGGGGCCAAACTGCTGCTGTGCAACGGCGCGGTGGCCCTCCTGTACGGGGTGCTGCTGGTGCTGTTCCCAGCAGCCCAGATGCCCGATGAGGTGCAGGAGGCGGCCTTTGCCATGGCCGCCGTCACCCTGCTGATCGGGAACGTGGCCTTCCTGCTGTTCGACCGGGCTTTGGTCAACCTGCTGAAGGTCTACAAACTGGTGTGGCAGCCCCGGCTGCATAAGATGCTGGGGAAGCGATAAAATACAAATGGGATTGAAAGAAGGAATGTGTACCTCTGGTTGACAAAAAGCGCCGGGCCACGCGGGTGACAGCCGTGAGGGTGACGAGGAGAAGGATCATCGAAAGATTCGGCGGATGTTCTTCCGGCTGATGGCTGTACCAGCCGATAGAGAGGAGCAAAAAACGGCAGCAATACCGCAACAGATCTCTTCAAAGCAAGCCATGCTGTGAATACAATCGTACAGGCGGCCCCCGGGCCGCCCGGGAAGCTGAGCAGGCCCTGCCTTTTGAAACGGCATGGGCCCTGCCGGCATGGAGGTGTTTTGCTTATGTGTGGCATTGTAGGCTATGTGGGCGCCCGCTGCGCCCAGGATGTACTGCTGGATGGTCTGACCAAGCTGGAATACCGGGGCTATGACTCGGCCGGCGTGGCCCTGGAGACAGGGGAGGCCATCCGCGTGGTCAAGACCAAGGGGCGGCTCACCGCCCTGCGGGCCAAGCTGGAGCAGGAAGATCTGCCGGTGACCCACTGTGGCATCGGCCATACCCGCTGGGCCACCCACGGGGAACCCAGCGACGTCAACAGCCATCCCCACTCCACCCCCTATGTGAGCATCGTGCACAACGGCATCATCGAGAACTACGGGGCCCTGAAGGAGATGCTGGAGGCCAAGGGCTATACCTTTGTCAGCGAGACCGACACCGAGGTGCTGGTCAAGCTGATTGACAGCTGCTACCAGGGGGAGCCCCTCAAAGCTCTCACCGAGGCGCTGGCCCGGGTGCGGGGCAGCTATGCCCTGGCGGTGCTGTTCCGCGACTGGCCCGATACCCTGTTTGCCGTCCGGCGGGAAAGCCCCCTCATTGTGGGCTACGGGGAAGGGGAGAACTTCCTGGCCTCGGACATTCCCGCCATCCTGAAGTACACCCGGAGCTACAGCGTCCTGGAAGAAGGGGACATGGTGGTGTGCACCGCCGGCAAGGTGGACTTTTACGATGAGTTTGGGCGCCCCGTCCAGCGGGAGCGCCTCACCGCCGACTGGGACGTGGAGGCCGCCGAAAAGGGCGGCTACCCCCACTTTATGCTCAAGGAGATCAACGAGCAGCCCGCCGCCATCACCGCCACGGTGGGGCCCCGGGTAGAGGACGGAATGCCCAACCTGCGGATTCCCGAGCTTACCGACCAGAGGCTGGCGGCCATCCAGCGGATTCACCTGGTGGCCTGCGGCACCGCCATGCATGCCGGCATGGTGGGCAAGGCCGCCATCGAGACCCTGGCCCGGCTGCCGGCCGAGGTGGACATTGCCAGCGAGTTCCGCTATCGTGACCCCATCCTCAGCCCGGAGGACCTGGTCATCATCATCAGCCAGTCGGGGGAGACCAGCGACACCCTGGCGGCCCTGAAACTGGCCAAGAGCCAGGGGGTGCCGGTGCTGGCCATCGTCAACGTGGTGGGCAGCTCCATTGCCCGGGCCGCCGACTATGTCATGTACACCTACGCGGGCCCCGAGATTGCGGTGGCCTCCACCAAGGCCTACATGGTCCAGATGTGCGTGCTGTACCTGTTTGCCCTGCGGCTGGCATACGCCCGGGGCCGCCTGACCGAGGCGGAAACCCGCCGCTACACCGCCCAGCTCCAGCGGGCTCCCGAGGTTGTCAAGCCTCGGCTGGATGACTGCGAGTATATCAAATATCTGGCTAGCCTGTTTGTAAATACCCAGAGCTGCTTTTTCATCGGGCGGGGCTTTGATTATTCCCTTTCCCTGGAGGGCAGCCTCAAGCTGAAGGAGATCAGCTACGTCCACTCGGATGCCTACGCCGCCGGCGAGCTGAAGCACGGCACCATCAGTCTGGTGACCGACGGGGTGCCGGTGATCGTCCTGGCCACCCAGCACAAGGTCTATGAAAAGACTCTTTCCAACGCCAAGGAGACCAAGAGCCGGGGGGCCAAGGTGCTGCTGTTCACCACCAAAGACGCGGTGGTGCCCGAGGGCATCGCCGACTATGTGGTGCGGCTGGACGAATACGAGGACATTTTCATGCCCCTGCAGCTGATCGTGCCCCTGCAGCTCTTTGCCTATTACATGGCGGTGCTGCGGGGCTGCGACGTGGATAAACCCCGCAACCTGGCCAAGAGCGTCACGGTGGAATAACTTACTTTTCTGAAGAAAAGTAAGCAAAAGACTTTTTGCCTGGTACCACGGACGGCCTGGGCCTCCCAGGGCCCTGCCGGCGGCAAACCCCTGTTCTCTTTGGCAGGCTCCCGGCCTGCGGCCCTGTGAGTCCAAAGTGATGCCATATCCCTGCTCCCACCCCGGAGCAGGGATTTTTCTTTTTATTTTTGATCTAAACCCACCCGCCCACAGAGGAACCCCCCGGCCTGCGGCCGCGCCCCTACCGGGGCTCTAAACCGATCACTGCTCCTTCTATTTGCAGGCTGTGTCACAGCCGCAAAGCCCTGCCTGACGGCTGCTGCCCGGTCAACGGAAAAAGGGAACAGTCGGTGGGCTAGAGCCCTTTTTCCTCTATTGGCATTGTCTCAGTGAAAGCTACCCCGCCGCGCAAAACTAGAAGGAGCAGTTCCCGGTACAGAGCCCCCGTATGGGGGCGGCGGCGCAGCCGCGGGGGAACATTGAAAGGGTGGTGGGCGGGTTTAGAAAAAAATCATCTATGAGGTAACAGAACAATGTTGCCCCGGGCTTGGGAAAAATCAAAACAAAAAGCACAAAGCCCCGTCTCCGGTGGGAGGCGGGGCTTTGTGTGCCTAGAGGGAAGGTAAGATTCTTATGTGGATGGCCTGCATCACCAGAACCAGTACCTCTTTTTCACCACAATATACACCACAACGATGGCCAGCAGGGCGACGCCTGCGGCGGCCAGAGCGTAGAAGTTCATGTGGACGAAGGTCAGTGTGTTGTTGGTCAGCAGATAGCGGCCCGCCGTGTCGGTGGTGACCACGCTGTCTGCGTAGCTGTTCAGGAACTGCCACTGCTGGGTGGCGGTGTTGTACAGGTACAGCCGGCCATAACCGGCGTTGTCGCCGGTGAGGGTCAGGCTGACGGCGCAGGGCATGGCGCCGCCCTCATTGAGGGAGAATTCCAGGCCGTCCTCCTCCTGGCTGGGGGTGAAGGTCACCGCCGTGGCCAGGGCGTTCTGGGTGTTGCGGATGTCGGTGCCCCGGATGGTCAGGATATAGCCCTCGCCGGTGATGTTCATGGTCTTGCCGGTGCGGCGCAGGGCGTCCAGCATCTGGGTGGTGACGGTGGGAATGTCCCCCTGGTTCAGGTTCACCACCTCAATCTGGGGGTCGTTGATCTGCTGGACGATGGGGTCCTGATCGGCGGTTTCGCTGTCGGAGCCGTCCGAAGAGCCCGAGCTGGAACCGCTGCCCGAAGTGCTGTGGTTGGTGCCCTGGTTCACGATCACCGTCACCATGCTGGAGGAATCCCCGTTGGAGACGATGATGGAGGTGGAGCCCGCACCCACGGCGGTCACCGTGCCGCTGCTGCTGACGGTGGCCACGCTGGTGTCACTGGACCGGAAGGTCAGACCCTGGGGCGCGGTGGAAGGGGAGACGCTGCCGCTGATCTGGGCGGTGGCCCCCGGCTTCAAAACCAGGTAGTTGGTGTTCAGGTGGATGCCGTCGGTGGGGACATAGACCTTCACGCTGACGGTGCGGACGATGTCCCCGCAGGTGATGGTGATGGTGGCGCTGCCCTTGCCCACGCCGGTGACCCGGCCAAAGTTGTTGACGGTGGCCACCGACTCATTGGAAGAGCTGAAGGTCACGTTGGCGGTGGAGGCCGCCGAGCTGGGGCTCACCGACACCGAGATGGTGGCGGTGGCGCCCACCGCGATCTCCTCCTCCGAGATGGCGGCGTCCATGTCGGACACCACGGTGGAGGGGTCAGGGGTGACGGTGATGGTGTAGTAGATGGTGACGCCGCCGGCGGTGGCCGACACCCGGGTGGTGCCCACTGAGGCGGCCCCGATCAGGCCGTCCTGGCCCACCTGGATGATGCTGATGTCCTCCGAGGCAAAGACCACTTCCTTATCGGTGGCGTTGTCGGGCAGAACGGTGGGCTTCAGCTGCTGGGTGGTGCCCAGGGTCATCTCGGCGTTGTAGGAGCCGGGGTCGATGCTTTCCACAGCCACCTCCTCCTCTTTGCCGAAAGAGGGCCACTGGAGGGAAGGCAGCTGAAGGGCGGCAGCGGGCTGGGCCGCGCTGACGGTCAGGGCGGCCAGCAGCAGCAGAGCCGGCAGCCGTTTTGCAAAAAACTTCATGTTGTACCTCGTTGCGGACAAATCCAGGCGGCGGCGCCGCCTGCAAAGGGACTTTCAGCGGGGACAGAGGGCCCGCTGTGCCCCCGGCCCCCGCCGGAAAATCAGGGAAAACTCAGCGCACCAGGACGCCCAGGGATTCCAGTGCGTACTCGAAGTAGGTCACCTTGTCGTACTGGACCCGGGCGGTGACGCTCATGCCGTTGGACAGGTCCACCTGGTCGCCGCTCTTGCTGATGAGGTAGGTGCTGTCCGGCTTGACGGTGACCTTGTAGAAGGAGGTGCTGTCGCTGGTGGTGACGTCGCTGTCGATGGCAGTGACGGTGCCGGTGAGGGTGCCGTAGGCCGTCTGGGCCAGGCCGGTGACGGCGATGGTGCAGGGGTCGCCCACGTCCAGCAGGGGACGGTCACTGAGAGAGGCATAAGCCACGATCTCATAGTCCGAGTTCTCGCTGGAAATGGTGGCCAGCACCGAGCCCGCCGACAGCACCATCCCCTCGCTGTAGGGGCTGTCCATGTGGACGACGCCGGAGGTGGGGGCGTAGATATAGTAATCGTTGGCCCCGGTGCTCAGGGCATCCAGCTGGGACTGGGTGTTCTCAATGTTGGCCTGGATGCTGCTGACGTTCTGGGCAGCAGACTGCAGGGCCGAGTAGTAGATCTGCTCCAGCTCGCTCTGGTTCTGCTCCATCAGGGCCTGGATCTGGGCGTCGGTGTAGCCCGCCGCCTGATAGGAGGAGGAGTCAAAGGTGTGCTGGGCCACCTGGCTCTGATAGTTCTCGTACTGGTAGTAGTAGGACTGATCTGCCGGGTCGGACTCGCTGAAGTAGTTGGTGTTGTCCTGGATGGACTGGATCAGCTTGTTGTACTGGGACAGCTGGGTCTGGTAGATTTCCAGCTGGTTTTCCAGCTGGCTCTTCTGCAGGTCCAGGTCGGTGCTCTTGATGTGGGCGATCAGGTCGCCCTGCTCCACATAGCTGCCTTCCGAGACGTTCAGCTCAGTGATCTGCCCCGAGTAGGAGGACATGACATAGGTTTTGTTGGTGGCCTGCACGGTGCCCGAAAGCTGGGAGATATAGATCCGCGGGGTCACGGTGCTCCAGATCACCAGACCCACCATCAGGGCGGTCACAATCAGGAGCAGGGCATACCCGTAGGGGGGCAGCTTCTTCTCCATCATGATCCGGCGGTCCTGGAGATCGTACAGGTTGGTGACACGAATGTTGGTCATAAGAGTTATTCCTTTTCCATAAAGACATCCACGACGCTCTCGTCCTCGTCCTGGCTGACAAAGATGCTGTAGACACTGCCAGACAGCTTGATGTCGTTCTCAAAGGCAAGGATGTTCAGCTTCTGGGAGGCCAGCTCGTTGTGGCTCATGGGGCCTACATAGTGGGCGTACAGGCAGTTCTTGACCCGCAGCACAGCATCCATGTGGTACTGGGGATCCAGCCGGGCAATCATCTGGTTGGCCTGGCGCAGCAGGTACATCTGCACCTCCGGCTTGGGGCCCTTGGTCACCAGAATGTGCTGCACCAGGGGGCCGATGGGCTGGGCGTCGTGGCTGCGGACGAAGTTCTCCATCTGGGTCACGATCAGGTTGATGCTGCCGAACTCCTCAGGCTGGATGCGGCGGCTGAGCACGTTGGTGAGCTTGAGGGTCTTGTTTTCGCTTACTTGGATTTCATGCATAGTCTTTCACCTGTTTGATTGTTAGTATGCCCCTGCACTTCGTCCCTCTGGCCGCACAGACCCACCCATCCGCCGCAAAGAGGGCGGGCCAGGGAGCCATGCGGGGCGCAGCAGGCAAAAGCCGGCGGTGACCATGAAACCGAATACGCTCACCGTCCGCTTTTGCCTGTCGCATCCGATGGGATGGAACAGGCAAGCTGCAGGGATAAAAAATTACAAAAAATAAGGTGCGCCAGGAGGACTTGCCTCCTGGCACACCATAACGAGGCATTTTGATCTGCCCCAACCCCGGGGGGCGGGGTCAGACTAAAATACACTTGCAATCGGGATTAGAGCTGAAACACCAGCTTAGGCAACCTTCTCGCCATCGACACCGATGACATCAGACTGCTTCACCTTAGCGTCGCCAGTGCCCAGGGTGTAGATGGCAGCCAGGCCGCCCACAACCTGCATAGCGCCGTTCAGGAAGTTCATGCCGCTCAGAGTGGTGCCAATGTTGTTGGAGATATCACCAAAAACATAGTTGGTACCAAAAGCGGTGCCCAGAACGGTGTTGACAAAGCCCTTCATGAAGGTATTGCCAACAATCTTGACAACGTTGGTGCTGAAAGTCTTCCAGTTGTCAGCGGTCATAACAGCGGGCAGAACGTTTTCGATCACGCCGCCGCCGGTGACATAAGTCAGCTCATCCTCTGCAATTACTGCGTAATTTGCAGGAAAGGTCATAATAAACCACCTTTCTTAATTTGGAATGAATCTGACTTAGAAGGTGACAACGCTATCGGTGTGCTTGGTCTTAGCATCGCCGGTGCCCAGGGTGTAGACAACAGCCAGGCCGCCCAGAGTGCCCATGATCTTGTTCAGGACAGAGCTCTTGCCGGTGTAGTAGCCGGAAATGGTGCCAGTGGTCTCACCGAACAGGCTCTCGCCCTCGCCCCACTTGCCGCCGAACATAACGCCCAGAGTAGCGTCGATAACGGGCTTCATGAAGGTGTTGCCGATGATCTTCACCAGGTTGGTGTTGAAGGTCTTCCAGTTAGCCTGGGTCATGACAGCGGGCAGAACGTTAGCGATCACGCCGCCGCCGGTAACATAGGTCATTTCGTTCTCTGCGATAACAGAGTAGTTTGCAGGCATCATCATAATGAATTACTCCCTTCAAATGATTGAAACGAAAAAATGTGTCGATTGCCGTTCGGTTGCGCAACCGGACGGGAATCATTTATGTAACCAGGTGCGCACCTGGTTGCACCGTCAATAGGTCATCGAGCCATCGTCATCCTCATCGTCGGAGGAACCGACAGTCTCAACAACTGGTTTGGGCTCTTCCCGTTTGCGGAAGATGCCCTGCTGCAGGTTCCACAAGGCGTAATACTTGCCCTGCTTGGCCATCAGCTCATCATGGGTACCCCGCTCCACTATGTGGCCTTCCTCCATGACCAGGATCTGGTCACAGCCGCGGACAGTGGACAGGCGGTGGGCGACAATCAGCATCGAGCGGTCGGCCAGCTGGTGGTAGATCATGTCAAAGATGGCATTCTCTGTCGCAAAGTCGAGGTTGCTCGTGGATTCGTCCAGGATATAGAGGTTTGAGTTCTTCAGGAATGCCCGGGCCAGCGCGATCCGCTGCTTCTCACCGCCTGACAGGCCGTTGCCGGCTTCTTCCAGGTAGGTGTAGTACTGCAGCGGCAGCTTGCGGATAAACTCGTGGGCATCCGCCTTTTTGGCCGCCTCCTTGACCTCGTCCACCGTCGCGTCAGGGCGCGAGATGCGGATGTTGTCCAGGATGGTCTTGCTGAAAAGCTCAATGTTCTGCGGAACGTAGGAGATGGCGCGGCGGACCGAATCATTGGTGTATTCGTCCAGGTTGACGCCATTCACCCGGATCTCACCCGACTCCGGCTCATAATACTTGAGCAGCAGTTTGGTGATGGTGGATTTGCCGCTGCCCGAAGAACCAACCAGCGCCACCTTTTTCCCTGCGGGAATGGTGAAGGAGACATGGTCCAGTGCCGGGTTGCGGTTGCCGTAGCGGAAAGTGACATCGCGGAATTCGATATCGCCCTCAATCTGTTCGAGCTCGGTGTGTTCCTGCTCGTCAGACTGCTCGGTCTCATAATCCATGATCTCAGTCAGACGCTTCATGGAAATGGAGGCTTCCTGGATCTGGAGCTGCAGGCTGACCAGGTTGCTCACTGGGTTGGTAAAATAGCTGGACAGAGTACTGAACGCCATAAACGAACCCAGGGTGATGTCGCCCTGCAGCACTTGGGAGATGCCGACGTAAGTGGTCAGCATGGTGAAGCCGGTGGAGATCAGCGAGGTGATCAGGGTCTGGGTGGTGGAAAGCTTGCTGGACCGGATGCTGATCTTCAGGCTCTTGATGTATTCCCGCTCCAGGCGCTCCAGCTCGTTGTCCTCTCCTGCGTTGCACTTGATGGTCTCGATGCCGCGCAGGCCCTCGATCATCTGGCTGTTCAGGACGGACGCCTGCTGCATCGTCTCCTCATTGATCTTCTTGTAGGGGCGCTTGTACACCAGCACCAGCAGGATGCTGACCAGCGTCATGAACAGGGAGACCGAAAAGAGGGCGGCATTCATCTTGAAGAGGATGATGCCGGTGACGACTGCCATCGCAATGTCCATGATCAGGCTCAGCGCAATGCTGGTGAAGATGGACTTGATGGTGTTGGCGTCGGAGTAGCGGGTGGTGATATCACCGGTTTTGCGGGTGGCGAAGAACTTCATGGGCAGCTTGTAAATGTGCCCGAAGTAGCCAAGCATCATCGGTATATCAATCTTGATGGACAGATGGACCAGAATCCACTGCCGCACAAAGGTGATGACAGCTGAAGTGATGCTGACGACGCTGAATACCAGGACCAGCGTCAGCAGCAGGTTCTGCAATCCGTAGGGGAGCACCTCATCCATCAGGATCTTGTTGAAGAGGGAAGAGGCAATGCCCAGGATGGTCAGCAGAACCGAGCTCAGGATTGCATAGGCGAAGAGTTTCTTCTGGGGCAGCAACAGGTTGACATACCGCTTGAACATGCTGCCCTGTTCCACCTTCCCCGGCTGGAAATCAGCGGTGGGGTTCAGCAGCAGAAGGACGCCGGTGAAGTTCTTGTAGAATTCGTCCAGGGTCATCTTCCGCAGCTCGGTGGCCGGGTCGCCCACAATGACGTATTCCTTGTCCTTGTACTTCTTGCCGGCCTTCTCAGCCTCGGCCTTCTCATCGGCCACCTTCAGCATGTGCTTGCGGCGGGCGGCCTCATCGGGAATGGTGTTTTTTTTGAATACGACCACAAAGTGGGTCAAGCCCTGGTCGGTAATCTCCTGCGCAATGCAGGGGAGGGAAAAGTCACTGAGAAAGTTTTCGCGGTCTACCCGGACGGCGGCTGAGGTGAAGCCCAGCTCGTTGGCCGCCTTCTGCAGACCAATCAGATTGGTGCCTTTCAGGTCGGTGCCCATCATATCACGCAGCCGCGTGATGGTGATTTCCTTTCGGTAGTGCAGGCACACCATCGCGAGGCAGGCAGCCGCGCAGTCTGTGGTGTCGTGCTGCCGCACGTAAGTATAACGCATAGATGGTTCCTTTACAAGAGAAACGTGGAAGTATGGTCACGGTCTCTTCACAATGTATTTTTAAATTGTTCATACCGGACTATGGACACATTTTATCATATTCCAGCCCAATTCACAAGAGGAAAATGACTCCATCCTGTCTAAATCGGGGCCAGAGCTGAAGAAAATGAACCCGGCCCGGCACGATACAAAAGGAGAAAACCCCTATAGCAGCACGCAGTCCTCTGCTTTGCCCTGCCCTGCGGAGAAACAGGACAAAGCAGAGGTCAGCTGCTATCAAAAGAAGGGAGCGCCTACCCTTTGATCAAGGTGCTGCAGCTTCAAGGTGCCTGCCGGCCCTCAAAGCTTATGTGTAGTTTACCACAATGCGACAGTTTCTTCAAGGGTCGTTTCTCAAATTCAGAATAAAAAAGCATGGTGTTTACGCCAAAAAATATGCCTGGATTTATACCGATTGCACAAAAAAGCACAGATCCGACCGATCTGTGCTAATTGGCGCCTCTTGCCTGACTCGAACAGGCGACACCCTGATTAACAGTCAGGTGCTCTAACCGACTGAGCTAAAGAGGCATCTATGAAGTTTGTGAGAAATATTATAGCGCAACGCGAGCGATTTTGCAAGGGTTTTTGCGAAAAAAGATGGCCGGGGAGCGCCGGGCGGGGGCGAAAGGGGGGCAATTTTCTGGTTCGTGCCTTTTCCCGCCGGCGGCGGATTATGCTGGACAGCAGGGGCGATGCACCGTGAAGGTTCTGTACATAGACGAACTGCTCTTGACAAATTTTGCAGCGGCGGCGGCCTTTCTGCTGGCGGCGGGGCTGCTGGCAGGGGTGCGGGGCCGGGGGCCCCGGGTGGCGGCGGGGGCAGCCCTGGGGGCGGCCAGCTGCCTGGTGCTGCTGGCGCCGCCCATGCCCTTTGCCCTGGCCCTCCTTTATAAAGCGGCGGCCGGGGCGGGGGCGGTGGCCCTGGCCTACGGCTGGCCGGGGCTGCGGGTGTTTGTGCGGCTGGGGGGCTGGTTCCTGGCGTTGAACCTGCTGCTCACCGGGGCTGCGGCCCTGATGCCGGGGGGCCACACCGCCAACCTCACCGCCTATCTGGACATCACCCCGGGGCGGCTGCTGGCGGGGACGGCGGCAGTGTATCTGGCGGTGCGGGCCCTGCTGGGTCTGCTGGGCCGCCCGGGCCAGGCGGCGGTGCCGGCCTGGCTGGAGCTGGGCGGGGTACGGATCCCGGTGGAGGCCTTCTACGACAGCGGCTTCACCCTGGCCGACCCGGTGGCGGGGCGGCCGGTGGTGCTGGTGCGGTACGGGGCGGTGCGTTCAGCCCTGCCCCAGGCCTATCGGGACTGCCTGGACGCGGCTTTCGGGGGCGCCGGCCCCCTGCCCGACCCGGCCCTGGGGATGCGGTATCTGATCTGCGGCACCATCGCAGGCCGGACCCTGCTGCCGGCGGTGCCGGTGGATGCCCTCTGCCGCCAGGCGGGGGGCCGCAGCTGGCGGGCCGATGGGCTGCTGGCCGCCTTTTCCCCCGGGGAATCCGGGGAAGGGTGGACGCTGCTGCTGGGCACCGACCTGGCGGGCCGGATGGGATTATCCTGAGACAAGGGGGAGAAGGTATGCTGAACTGGATTGTGACACTGTGGCGGAAATGGTGGGCCCGGGCGGGGGCCTTTGGGGCGGTCCATTATTTGACCGGGGGCCCCAGCCTGCCTCCGCCCCTGACCCCCGACCAGGAAAAAGAGCTGCTGGGCCGGATGGCCGCCGGGGACCAGGCCGCCCGGGATAAGCTGATCACCCACAACCTGCGGCTGGTGGTGTACTTATCGCGGAAGTTTGAGTCCAGCGGGGTGCCCTCGGAGGATCTGGTGTCCATCGGCACCATCGGCCTGATCAAGGCGGTGAACACCTTCACCCTGGAGCGGAACATCAAGCTGGCCACCTATGCCAGCCGGTGCATCGGCAACGAGATTTTGATGTACCTGCGCAAGACTTCCAACCGCCGCCAGGAGGCCAGCATCGACGAGCCCCTCAACGTGGACAGCGACGGCAACGAGCTGCTGCTGTCCGACGTGCTGGGCACCGACGAGAACCAGGTGGGCCAGCGGCTGGAGCAGAACGCCGAGCGGGCGGTGCTGCGCCGGTCGGTGGAGCGGCTCAGCGCCCGGGAACGGCAGATCATGGAGCTGCGGTTCGGCCTGGTGGACGGGGTGGAGCACACCCAAAAGGAGGCCGCCGACGCCATCGGCATCAGCCAGAGCTATATTTCCCGGCTGGAAAAGCGGATCATCCGGGACCTGCGGCGCCAGCTGGAACAGGAGTAAAGGGGGCGGTTTTCCGCCCTTTTTGTCAGGGATTGTGGAAAACGGTGCCATGATTTGACAGCCCGGCCCCTGCATGAGCAGAGGGCGGCCCGGCCATACTTCCGGTAACACAAAGACCGGGAGGCACAGGATGTACAACAAAGTGGAGCTGTGCGGCGTCAACACCGCCGAGCTGCCCGTTTTGAGCGAAGCAGAAAAGCGCGCCCTCCTCACCGCGGCCCAGGCCGGGGACCAGGCGGCCCGCCGCCGGATGATCGAGGGCAACCTGCGGCTGGTGCTGAGCGTGGTGCAGAAGTTTTCCCAGCGGAGCGAAAACCTGGACGATCTGTTCCAGGTGGGGTGCATCGGGCTGATCAAGGCCATCGATCACTTTGACCCCACCCTGGACGTGCGGTTTTCCACCTACGGGGTGCCCATGATTGTGGGGGAGATCCGGCGGTTCCTGCGGGACAACAACGCCCTGCGGGTCAGCCGTTCCCTGCGGGACACCGCCTACCGGGCCATGCAGGCCCGGGAACAGCTGGAAAAAGAGCTGGGCCGGGAGCCCACCCTCAACGAAATCTGCGTCCGGGTGGGGTTATCCCGCCGGGAGGTGACGGCGGCCCTGGAGTCGGTGGTGGAGCCGGTGAGCCTGGAAGAGCCGGTGTACAGCGACGGCGGGGACGCCATGTATATGATGGACCAGGTGAAGGACACCGACGGGGAGGACAGCTGGATCAGCGGCCTGGAGTTCCGCCAGACCGTCCGCAGCCTGTCCGACCGGGAGCGGAAGATCATGGAGCTGCGGTACTTCCTGGGCAAAACCCAGATGGAGGTGGCCAAAGAGATCGGCATCAGCCAGGCCCAGGTGAGCCGGCTGGAAAAAAGCGCCCTCCAGCAGTTCCGCAGGATGGGGGATTCCCCCTGAGGGGCTGTCCATATATTAATAAGAAAGAAGAAGCTGCCGCAGGGGCGTCAAAAACCCTTGCGGCAGCTTTTTCAGTGGGATGCCTGGCGGTGCAGGCGGCTGTATTTTTCCCGGGTGGCAGCCCCGCCCCGCAGGTGGCGCTCGGCCTTGTTGCGGGCCAGAACCGCTTTCACCTGGTCGAACAGGCCGGGGCTCACCTCCCGCAGCCGGAAGGCCACATCCTTGTGGACCGTCGATTTGCTGTATCCAAAGGCGGCCGCGGCCGCCCGCACGGTGGCGCCGTGCTGTACGATGTATTCTCCCAGCAGGACGGCCCGCTGTTCCGGGTCACCTTTCATACCGATCCCTCCGATCACCTTTCTAAAAGGTATGAGGGAGGCAGAGAGAATATGTACAGGCAGCCCCGCCGGTCACCGCCGGGCCGCCGAGCGGAACTTGGACCGGTATTCGGTGGGGGTGATGCCGTACATCTTATGGAAGGTTTTCAGGAAGCTGCTGTAATCCGAAAAGCCGCTCTCGGTGCAGGCCGCGAGGATCTGCTTGCCGTCGGCGATGGCCTGGCGGCAGTGCTGCATCCGCAGCTCGGTGAGGTAGTCGTGGATGCTCTGCATGGTGTATTCCTTGAAGATGCGGGACAGGTGCTCCCGGCTGACGTAGGCGTAGCGGGCCAGCTTGGTCACGTTGAGGTCGGGGTCCCGGAAGTGTTCCTGGATGTAGTTGGTCACCGAGGCCACCATGGTGCTGGTGGCCGTGGGCTTGCCCAGGCCGTCCTCCCGGATGATCTGCAGGATGGACAGGGACAGCTCCCCCAGCAAAAACCGGTACATCCGCTCCCGGTCCTCCTCCTGGGGGATGGTGGCGGCGGCGGCGGCCCGCTCGATCAGGGCCCGAATGCCCCACTTGTAGCTGGCATCCTCGTGGAAAATCAGCAGGTGGAGGGGGACGGTGTAGACCGCCTGATCCAGGCCGCAGACTTTCAGGGTCTGGCGCCAGAACAGGTCGTCGATCTGGATGATGAGGCGGTCGTAGGTGTCGTAGTAGCCGGTGTGGACCACCCCCGGCGGGATCAGCATCAGCTCGCCGGGGTTCAGCTCGTACTGGCTGCCCTCTACATAATAATGGGCCCTGCCGCTGATCATATAGATGTATTCGTGATAGGGGTGGGAGTGGGTCGAGGACTGGTGGACCTGGCGGTTGGAGTACCAGCCCACCACCACTTTGTCCAGGGGCAGGCGCCGGTTGGCCTCCTCGGGGGTGATGTTCTGGTCGGCATAAGGTGTGACGAAGGGACGCATGATTCAAAGCCTCCTGACAGTTGAAAAGGAGAACGTTTGATACAAGTATAACACAGGACATCACATTTTGCGAATAATTCGTCACATAATCAAACGATTTTGACGTCTGAATTTGATATTATTTCTACAGCAAAATGAAAATTTAACATATTATCTAATCTTTGAAGAATATTATTGTGCAGTATTGCTACGGACCGGGTTTGGTCATAACTGCAAAAAATGATGTGCTGCACAGGGCAGGGAGGAGGAGCAGGATGTCGGTTCAATACGAGGGCCGGATCGACCACACCGAGGCGACGATCCAGGAACTGTTTGAAACCCAGTACAGCACCTACCGGATGGGCCGCGTGGTTGCGGCGGCTGTGGCCGGTGTGGCGCTGGTGGCGGCCGGCCTCTTTGCGCCGGTGCCGGTGCTGGCCCAGGGCCTGCTGATTCTGGCGGGGTGCCTTTTGTTTGTGGGGCGGGATTTCCCCGCCATTGTCCGGGCCGAAGGGGTCATCGAGGCCCGGGGAGGCCATCTGCCCTCGTCAGTGTGCACCTTCTGCACCGGCCACATGGAGCTGGAAGAAGGGGGCATCCGCAAAAAGCTGCGGTATGAAAAGCTGGACCGGATCGTCCAGGACCGCCGGTACCTGTACCTGTTTTTCGGCCCCGAGTCGGTGGTGATGGTGGACCGCTCCACCATCCAGCCCGGCACCGCGGCGGATGTGATGGAGCTGGTCAGCCAGCGCACCGGCAAGCAGTGGGAAGCTTCCTTCTCGCTGCTGACCTTCAGCCTGCGGGACCTGCTGCGGATCTGGGACAACCGGAAGGCGGGCAAGCCCTCCGCCGGCAAAAAGAAAAAGGGCAAACAATAAGTCTCATTGCGCCTGGAGGGATGCGGCGGCTGCATGCCCCGGTCCCGGGCCGCTTTGGATAGATTCATCTCACAGGGAGAGGAGGAAGAAAAAGACAGAAGGAAAGTTGGAGTGCGGCTCTCTGCGGTGGGCCGCAAGTGAAAAGGAGGTTATGTATTCCAATGAAGAAACTGATTTCCCGCCGTAATTTTTTGACGGCCCTGGGCGCTGTGGCTGCGGCCGGCGCCCTGGCTGGCTGCAGCGGCCAGCAGGCTGCCCAGGCCAGCGGTGAAGAGCAAACCTTTCACCTGACCCTCTCTCACGGCCTGGCCGAGGACCACGCCGTCCACATCGCCCTGACCGGCTTTGCCGAGAATGTTCGGGAGCAGACCAACGGCTCGGTGGACATCCAGATTTTCCCCAACGCCACCCTGGGCAGCGAAGTGGACAACATCACCCAGATCCGTGCAGGGGCTCTGGATATGGCAAAGGTCTCGGCTTCCACCCTGGGCAACTTCCAGAACGAGTGGAACGTCCTGTCGGTGCCCTACGTCTTCAATGACCAGGAGCACTACTACAACGTCATGGACGGCGAGATCGCCCAGGACCTGTACAAGCTCACCGAGGACAAGGGCTTCATGGGCCTGACCTGGATGGATTCCGGCGCCCGCTCCTTCTACACCGCCAACAAGGCCATCCATGAGCCCGCCGACCTGAAGGGCCTGAAGATCCGCACCATGGATTCCCAGATGGCCATCAACATGATGAAGGCTCTGGGCGGTTCGGCCACCGTCACCAGCTACTCCGAGATCTACACCGCCATGCAGCAGGGCGTCATCGACGGCGCCGAGAACAACGTCACCGCCCTGCGGGACCACGCCGACGTCACCAAGTACTACTGCTTCGACGAGCACACCCGCATCCCCGACATTCTGCTGATGTCCACCAAGATCTGGAACGCCATGTCCGACCATCAGCGGGAAGTGATGACCGCCTGCGCCCGGTCCATGACCGAGGACTACAAGACCGCCTGGGCCGAGTTTGAGGACGAGGTCCTGACCGCCGCCCAGGAGAAGGGCGTCGAGCTGATCTACGATGTGGACCTGCCCGCCTTCCAGGAAGCCTGCCAGTCCATTTATACCGATCTTGAGGCCAACTCGCCCGATGTGTACGCCTATGTGCAGCGGATTCAGCAGGCGGCTGTCTGAGCAGCCGGCCAATCTGCGCCCGGCGCGGCCCTGCGGAGCTGCGCCTACAAATGAGGAGATGAGACTGTGAAACATTTTGAAAAAGTTCTGGACACCGTCATGCGTTTCCTGATGGCCCTGTCCATGTTCGCCCTGCTGGCGGGCGGCACCTGGCAGATCTTCAGCCGCATGGTGCTGGGTAATCCCTCCACTTTTACCGATGAGTTCCTGCGCTACGTGCTGATCTGGGCCTCCCTGATCGGCTCGGCCTACTGCTTCTACCGGGACGAGCACCTCTCCCTGGACCTGGTCAAGGGCCGGGTGAAGGGCGCCGCTGCCGTGGTGCTGAATATCTTCATCGAGGCAGCCACCCTGTTCTTTGTCTGCTACGTCTTTATCTACGGCGGGCTCAAGCTGTCCATGAATGCGCTGAACATTTCTTCGGTCATGCACCTGCCCTTCACCTTCCTGTATTCGATCCTGCCCATCTCGGGCGTCTTCATCGTGCTGGCACGCATCCTCAAGTACGTCCAGCTTCTGAGTGAGTCGAAAGGAGGCAAACACTGATGGTCATCCAGGCAACCCTGAGCCTGTTCGGCTCCTTCTTTGTGATGCTGCTGGCCGGCGTCCCCATCTCGGCGGGCATCGGCATTGCTTCGGTCATCACCGCCCTGTTCAGCATGCCCGCTGACATCTTCGCCCTGATCGCAGCCCAGCGCTGCTTCTCGGGCCTGGATTCCTTCTCGCTGCTGGCCCTGCCCTTCTTCACCCTGGGCGGCAACATCATGAATAAGGGCGGCATCGCCCGCCGCCTGATCCGGCTGGCCCGCCTGCTGGTGGGCCGCATCCCCGGCTACCTGGCCGCCACCAACGTGCTGGCCAACATGTTCTTCGGCGCCGTCTCGGGTTCTTCGGTGGCCGCCACCTCGGCCATGGGCTCCATCCTGAGCCCCCTGGAGGCAGAGGAAGGCTACGACCCCAACTTCTCCGCCGCCGTCAACATCTGCTCGGCCCCCACCGGCATCCTGATCCCCCCGTCCGGCCCGCTGATCCTTTACTCCATCACCGCCGGCGGCGTCTCGGTGGCAGCCCTGTTCATGGGCGGCTACCTGACCGGCATCCTGCTGGGCCTGTGCGTGGGTGCCCTGACTATCTACCTGGCCGTCAAGAAGGGCTATAAGGCCTCCACCGTCAAGGAGGAGGACCCCGCCGTCAAGATCTGGATCGACGCGATCCCGTCCCTGCTGGCCGTCATCATCGTCATGGGCGGCATTTTGGGCGGCTTCTTCACCGCCACCGAGGCCGGTGTGGTCATGTGCCTGTACTGCCTGCTGCTGGCCGTCCTCTACCGCGAGATCACCTTCAAGACCTTCTACGATATGCTGGCCGACACCATGAAGAGCTCGGCCACCATCCTCTTCCTGATCGCGGCGTCCTCCATCATGTCCTACGTCATGTCCTACTCGGGCATCCCCGCCGCCATCAGCGAGGGCCTGATGAGCATCTCCAACAACCGCTACGTCATCCTGCTCATCATGAACGTGTTCCTGCTCATCATGGGCTGCTTCCTGGACCTGACCCCCGCCGTCCTGATCTTCACCCCGATCTTCCTGCCCATCGCCACCAGCATCGGCATGAGCCCGGTCCACTTCGGCCTGATGCTCATCACCAACCTCGGCATCGGCTCGGTCACGCCGCCCGTCGGCTCCTGCCTGTTCGTCGGATGCGGCGTCGCCAAGGTCAAGATCGAAGGCGTCACCAAGTACATCATCCCGCTGTTCTGCGGCATGGTGGTGGCCCTGTTCCTCATTACTTACATCCCGGCCATCCCCATGATCGTGCCTTACCTGACCGGCCTGGTGGACACCTTCTGGTGGGCATAAACAAGCTTTTTACTCCTTTGGCGGCCCAGGCCGCTGGTTACCGACAAGAGCCCCTGACTATCTGCCCGGCAAATGGTCGGGGGCCTTTTTCATGGCGGTGCCGGTGTGCTATACTGGCATCGAACATCCCAATCCCCCCGAAAGGAGCAACCCCATGTATCTTTGCAAGGAAATTCAGTCCATGGAGCAGCGGGACGGCGCGTTCCTGTTCCACACCAACTGCGCAGATATCAAAGTATGCTTTGTCACCGACGAGATCGTCCGGGTGCGGGTGTCCTTTGACAAGGAGCTGGCAGAAGAATCCTACGTCCTGTCCACCACCGCCTGGGAGGACCGGCTGGACGGCCTGTTCCCCAGGGAGCGGACCCGGCTGGAGCCGGTGCAGCCCCAGGTCACCGAGACGGACGGCGGCTATACCTTCCAGACGGCAGCCGTCCGGCTGGAGGTGGACCGCTCGCCCCTGTGCTTCAAGCTGTATGACAAGGAGGGGGATCTGCTGTACAGCGACCTGGCCGGCACCCCCTACACCCTGGATTCCAACCGCCGGGTGACCCACTACAGCGCCATGAACGAGGACGACTGCTACTACGGCTTTGGCGAAAAGGCGGGCCTGCTGAACAAGAACAAGACCTTCCTGCGGGAGCGTGCCACCGACGCCATGGGCTATGACGCCGAAAAGATGGACACCCTCTACAAGCACATCCCCTTCTACATCCAGCTGTCCCGCTCCACCCACAAGGCCGCGGGCGTGTTCTACCACAACTTCTACGAGTCTGTCTTCAACATGGGCTGCGAGAAAAGCAACTACTGGTCCCGCTACACCTACTGGCAGGCTGACGGCGGCGACATCGACATGTTCCTGCTGGCAGGCGGCAGCATTGCCAAAGTGGTGGACAACTACACCCTGCTGACCGGCCGCCCGGCCCTGCTGCCCAAGCGGGCACTGGGCTACCAGGGCTCCTCCATGTACTACCCCGAGCTGGAGAAGGACAGCGACGACGCCGTGCTGGACTTCATCGACACCATCAAGGAGGAAGGCTTCCCCATCGACGGCTTCCACCTGTCCTCCGGCTACACCAGCTACAACAACAAGCGCTGCGTCTTTGTCTGGAACACCGACCGCTTCAAGGACCCCAGGGCCTACTTTGCCGCCATGAACGAAAAGGGCGCCCAGAACGTGCCCAACGTCAAGCCCGGCGTCCTGCTGTGCCACCCCTGGTTCGATGAATTCGCCCAGAAGGGCGTCTTTGTGAAGGACTCCCAGGAGGACACCTATGCCGTAGGCAAATGGTGGGGCGGCGACGGCGCTTTCTGGGACTACACCAGCCCCGAGGGCCGCAAAGCCTGGAAGGAATACCTGACCGCCAACATCATCGACGTGGGCACCGACTCGGTGTGGGACGACAACTGCGAATACGACAGCCTGCTGGACAAGGACAGCCGCTGCTGCTTTGACGGCAAGGGCGGCACCATCGGCCAGCTGAAGCCCCTGATGAGCACCCTGATGTGCAAGCTGGGCGCCGAGGCCGTGGTGGAGCACAACCCCAAGGCCCGCCCCTACATCGTCTGCCGCAGCGGTTCCTCCGGCATCCAGAAATACGCCCAGACCTGGTGCGGCGACAACTTCACCAGCTGGAAGACCCTGCGCTACAACATCCCTATCATCACCGGCATGGGCCTGTCGGGCCAGCCCAATGAGGGCGCCGACATCGGCGGCTTCCACGGCCCCGCCCCCGAGGAGGAGCTGTTTGTCCGCTGGGTCCAGAACGGCATCTTCCAGGCCCGGTTCTCCATCCACTCGGCCAGCAACGACAACACCGTCACCGAGCCCTGGATGTACCGCGGCTCGGCCGGCCTGATCCGGGACGCCATCCTGCTGCGGTACCGCTTCACCCCCTACCTGTACTCGGCTGAGTACGAGGCCCACCAGACCGGCGCACCCATCATGCGGCCCCTGGTGTATGAGTTCCAGGATGACCCCAAGGTCTACGACGAGAGCTTCCTGTTCATGTTCGGCCGGGATATCCTGGTGGCCAACGTGCTGGAGCCCGGCGCCAGGACCTGGAAGGTCTACCTGCCCGCCGGCTCCAAGTGGTACGACTGGAACAACCACTTCACCTGCTACGAGGGCGGCCAGACCATCGAGATCCCGGTGGATATGAGCTCCATCCCCATGTTCCTGCGGGAGGGCGCCATCGTCCCCATGGCCGACAACCAGCTGATGAGCATGGCCAACGACCACATGACCGACCTGCACCTGACTGTGATCCCCGCCGGCGACCGCACCTACACCCTCTACGATGACGACGGCGTCACCAACGACTTTGAGAACGGCGTCTGCCGCAAGACCAGCATCCATGTGTCGGGCACCGACGTGGTGAAGGTGGACTTTGCCGCCGAGGGCAGCTACACCGACTTTGTGGAGCGGGTGATGGTGGAGATGGTCCGCAAGGACCGCAGCCCCTTCTGGGTGGCCCTGGACGGCCGCAAGCTGGAGCACTTCCTCAACCGCCGCAAGTTCGAGGCCGCCGCCGAAGGCTGGTACTACAGCCAGACCAAAAAGGCTGTCCTGATCAAGTACGCCAACCCCCGCAAGGATGTCACCCTGACGGTGTCCTTCGAGGATTTCGACCTGATCGGCATGTAATATAAAAGAAAAAGGACAAAACAGTTATGCTGCTCAAACACTTCCAGTCTGTTGAGAAAATCGAGAATGGCTACAAGGTCCATGGCGACGCAGCCGACGTGCTGCTGGTGTTCATGACCGACGACATCATCCGGGTGCGGGTTTCCTTCGACCGCGCCTTCAAGGAGGAATCTTACACCCTGGTGACCACGGCCTGGCCTGACCGGATGGATGAAATGCTCAAGGACGAGCGGGTGCGGATCACCCCGCTGGATATCCCCTGCGAGGAAACCGGCAAGACCCTGACCTTCCGCACCAAAACCCTGACCCTGGTGATGAACAAGTGCCCCCTGGCCTTCAAACTGTACACCGCAGCAGGGGAGCTGATCTACGCCGACCTGCGGGAGCGGGCCTTTGAGCAGGATCAGCTGGGCCGGCTGTCCCACTATTCCAAGATCGACGCGGCCCACGACCACTTCTTCGGCTTCGGCGAAAAGACCGGCTACCTGGACAAGATGGGCCGCCGGATGCGGATGGCCCCCAAGGACGCCATCGGCCACGACCCTGAGTTTGGGGACCCCATGTACAAGCACATCCCCTTCTACATCCGGATCAGCGACCAGCAGCGCCACGCCCTGGGCCTGTTCTACCACAACTCCTACGACAGCGTCTTTGACATGGGCCAGGAGATCTCGGGCTACTGGGAGCGCTACAGCTACTACCAGACCGACGGCGGCGACATCGACCTGTTCTTCCTCAACGGCCCCACCATCGGCCAGGTGCTGGACCACTACACCCAGCTGACCGGCCGCCCGGCCCTGCCCACCAAGCAGTCCCTGGGGTACTGCGCCTCCACCATGTACTACGCCGAGCTGGAGCAGGACTGCGACCAGGAGATCTACAAGGTCATTGACAAGCACAAGAAAGAGGGCGTGCTGATCGACAATTTCTGGCTGGCCTCGGGCTACACCAGCGGGGAAGAGGACAACCTGCGGTATGTCTTCAACTGGAACCACAAGCGGTTCCCCGACCCCAAGGGCTTCTTTGACAAGATGAACGGCATGGGCATCAACGTGATCCCCAACCTCAAGCCGGGCATCCTGAAGAACCACCCCTACATGCCCCTGTTTGAGAAGAACGGGGTGTTCGTCAAGACCCCCGATGGCAGCGGCGATTACTACGGCCGCTGGTGGGGCGGCGAGGGCCGGTTCTTTGACTTCACCGGCAAGGCCGGCCGCGACACCTGGAAACAGCTGCTGGAGGACAACGTCCTGAAACTGGGGGCCAGGACGGTCTGGAACGACAACTGCGAGATGGACGGTGTGGAAGACCGGAACGCCCAGTGCGACTTTGAGGGCGAGAAGGGGACCATGGCCGAGCTCAAGATCCTCCACTCCAACCTGATGGCCTATGTGGGCAAGCAGGCCCTGGCCGAGGTTTATCCCGGCGAGCGGCCCTACATCATCAACCGGGCCGGCTTTGCGGGCATCCAGCGCTACGCCCAGGTGTGGGGCGGCGACAACCTCACCGACTGGCGGACCGTCAAGTTCAACATTGCCACCATCCTGGGGATGGGCCTGTCGGGCTGCCCCAACATGGGCTGCGACATCGGCGGCTTTGCCGGCGGCGCCCCCGAGGCCGAGCTGCTGCTGCGGTGGATCCAGAACGGCATCTTCCAGCCCCGTTTCTGCCTCAACTCGGCCAACAGCGACAACACCGTCACCCAGCCCTGGATGTATGAGGAGAACAACGAATACATCCGCCAGGCCTACGCCCTGCGGTACCGGATGCTGCCTTACCTGTACTCCCTGATGTACCAGGCCAACCAGACCGGCATGCCCGCCATGCGGCCCCTGTTCCTGGAGTTCCCCGACGACCCCGCCTGCTACACCGACCGGAACCTGACCTTCCTGTACGGCAGCAGCGTGCTGGTGGCCAATGTGGTGGAGAAAGGTGCACGGACCCGCACCATCTACCTGCCCGCCGGCTGCACCTGGTACGACATGAACGACAACCTGCGGCCCTATGCCGGCGGCCAGACCATCCAGCTGCCTGTGGACCTGGGCAGCATCCCCATGTTCCTGCGGGGCTCGGGCGTGTTTGTCACCAGCGAGGACGTCAAGCACATCCTGCGGGACACCCTGCGGCACCTGGACCTGCTGATCGCCGCCGAGACCGACACCAGCTTTGTCCTCTACGACGACGACGGCCACACCCAGGACTACCAGAAGGGGGTCTACTCCCGCACCGAGATCAACGTCAGGGCAGGCGATCGGACCACCGTCTCCTTCCACAAGGAGGGCAGCTACGCCGACACGGTGGAGAGCCTCACCATCCGTCTGGTCAGCAAGGCCAAGGGCGCCTACTGGGTGACGGTGGACGGCCAGCCGGTGCCCCGCACCATCGTGCGGGAGGTCTTTGACGAGTCTCCCTGCGCATGGTACTACAACATGTCCGACCGGACCATCTGGGTCAAGTACCCCAAACCCGCCCATGACAACTACGACGTGGTGATCTCCACCGAGAAGTTCGACCTGGTGGGCATGGCCAAGGAAGAAGCATAACCACAGTTCCATTACCCAGCCATCCTCCCGGCGTCCGGGCGCATCATCCTGCAAAGGTGCGTCCGGGCGTCTTTTTGCGCCCCCGGAACCCAAAAAACGCCTGCCGGCGAAAACCGGCAGGCGTTTTGCTTTGCGTTATTACGCGTTGTAGTGGAGCTGGTCGGCGGTGAGGCCTTCCAGCACCGGCAGCATGGCGGCAGCTTCGGCCCGGGCGGCGGGCAGGTCCATATCCTGCCAGTTGCCGCACTCGGCGGCGCTGGCGCCGGGGATGGGCCCGTCGTAGCCGGCCATGAACCGGAAGGAGTCCACCGTCAGCTCCAAAGCCTGGGCGGGGGTCAGCCCCCGGGTCAGCAGGTAGAAGCCGGTGCGGCAGCCCATGGGGCCCACATAGATGACCCCCTGGCTCCAGGCACTGTTCCGGGCATAGGTGGCAAACAGGTGCTCCAGGGTGTGGGCGGCGCCGGTGGACAGGTAGTCCCCCTGGTTGGGCCGCTTCATCCGGATGTCCCAGGTCAGGACGTCCCCGTCCTGGCGGCTCAGGTACATCCCGGGCATCAGTTTGGTGTGGTCCACACAGAAGCTGGCAATCCGTTCCATGGCAGCAGCCTCCTTAGCCCTGGCCCTGCAGGGACTGGACGTTGCCGTGGGCGCAGTCCACCGCGATGTCCAGGCCGTCCCGGATGTGGGTGGTGGCGCCCTGGGCACCGATGATGGCGGGCTTCAGCAGAGCCTTGGCGGCGATGGCAGCGTGGCTGTTGAGGCCGGGCTCCTCCACCACCAGAGCGGCGGCGTCGCGGATATAGGGCATCATCTCGTTGTCGGTGGAGGGCAGCACCAGGATCATGCCCGGCTTAAAATGGGCCTTGATTTCGTCCAGGTTGTGGCAGACGCAGGCCTTGCCGGTGGCGCTGGCGCTCTCGCAGTCCTCGCGGCCCACGCCCACGCCGGACACCAGGCAGTTGCCCACCATGTGGATCTTGACCATGTTGGTGGTGCCGCTGACGCCCACCGGCACGCCGGCGGTGACCACAGCCAGCTCGCCGTTGTGGATGTAGCCGTACTTCTCGGCCAGGGAGGTGGAGACCTCGATCAGCTCATCGGTGCTGTGGGCCAGAGGCATCAGCAGGGGAGTGATGCCCCAGGACAGGGACAGCTGGCGCTGGACCTGGGGGTCCATGACGAAGGCGATGATGGGCTGCTGGGGGCGGTATTTGCTCAGCAGGCGGGCGGTGTTGCCCGACTCGGACACGGTGACGATGGCCGAAGCGTTGACGTCCTGGGCGGTGAGGCAGGCGGCATGGGCGGTGGCGTCGCTGACGCTGGTGGTGCCGTTGACCTTCATCCGGCTCAGGCGGTGGACCTGGTAGTGGACATCCGCCTCGGTGCGCTCGGCGATCTGGGACATGGTGCACAGGGCCTCCACAGGGTAGGCGCCGGCAGCGGTCTCGCCCGACAGCATGATGGCAGAGGTGCCGTCATAGATGGCGTTGGCCACGTCCGAGATCTCGGCGCGGGTGGGGCGGGGGTTGCTGATCATGCTGTCCAGCATCTGGGTGGCGGTGACAATGGGCTTGCCGTAGGAGAAGGACCGGTCGATGATGGACTTCTGGACGCCGGGCAGCTCAGAGAAATCGATTTCAACGCCCAGGTCACCGCGGGCCACCATGACGGCGTCGGCGGCAGCCAGGATGCTGTCGATGTTCTCGACGCCCTCGGGGTTCTCGATCTTGGCGATGATCCGAATCTTGGAGTCATACATGTTCAGCAGGTTGCGGATCTCGTAGACATCCTGTGCGGTGCGCACAAAGGAAGCGGCGATCAGGTCAAAGCCCTGCTCGATGCCGAAGATGATGTCGTCCCGGTCCCGCTGGCTCATATAGGGCATGGACAGGTGGACGCCGGGGACGTTGACGCCCTTCTTGTTTTTGATCTTGCCGCCGTTCAGGACGGTGCAGACGATATCGGTGTCGGTGACTTCCCGGATGGACAGCTTGATCAGGCCGTCATCCAGCATGATGGTGCCGCCGGGGGCCACATCGTGGGGCAGATCCTTGTAGGTGATGCTGACGATCTCCTTGGTGCCCTCCACTTCGCGGGTGGTGAGGGTGAAGGTCTGGCCTTCCTCCAGCATCTCGGAACCGTTCTTGAAGTCCTTCAGACGGATCTCGGGGCCCTTGGTGTCCAGCATTGCAGCCACAGGCTGGTTCAGCTCTTCACGGATGGCCTTCAGGGCGTCCAGACGGCCCTTGTGCTCCTCGTGGGAGCCGTGGGAGAAGTTGAAACGGGCGACGTTCATCCCGTTTTCCACAAGCGCACGCAGCACGCCTTCCTTGTCGGTGGAAGGGCCGAGGGTGCAGATGATCTTGGTCTTGCGCATATTACCTCCTGGCATTGCCGAATGCCGATTGAAATTGATTTCTAGCCATACACCCTTATTATAACGGGATAGATACAAATGAGCAAGCATTTTTTTGCGAAAATCCTGGGTTTCACCCCTGATTTTTCAAGTGCGAAAGAAGGGCGAAAGTGTGACTTTGCCCCTTTTGCGGGGTGGGGAAATATGGTATACTGATACAAACAGGGCGGCCGGGCCAGCGGCCCGGCGCAAACCGCCCCCACCAGCGGGGAGCGCTTGGCTTCCCCGCAGAAAGGACATCACAAAACTATGGCAAAACGTGTATTTCTGATTGTTCTGGACAGCTTTGGCATCGGCGCAGAGCCGGACGCAGCCGCCTTTGGCGACGAAGGCACCAACACCCTGGGGGCCATCGCCAAAGACCCCGCCTTTGACTGCCCCAACATGGGCCGTCTGGGCCTGTTCAATATGGACGGGGTGACGGCGGGCACCCCCGACCCCGCCCCCATCGGCGCCTACGCCCGGCTCCAGGAACAGAGCATGGGCAAGGACACCACCATCGGCCACTGGGAGATTGCAGGCGTGGTGAGCCCCCAGCCCCTGCCCACCTTCCCCAACGGTTTCCCCGACGAGCTGATCGCCGAATTCGAGGCCAGGACCGGCTATAAGGTGCTGTGCAACAAGCCCTATTCCGGCACCGAGGTGCTGAAGGACTACGGCGAGCAGGCCATGGCCCAGAACGCCCTGATTGTCTACACCAGCGCCGACAGCGTCTTCCAGGTGGCCGCCAACGAGGCCCTGGTGCCGGTGCCCGAGCTGTACCGCTGCTGCGAGATTGCCCGCCAGATGCTCACCGGCAAATACGGCGTGGGCCGCGTCATCGCCCGGCCCTTTGTGGGGGATAAGGCCGACAACTTCCAGCGCACCACCAACCGCCACGACCTGAGCCTCAAGCCCCCCCGGGACACCATGCTGGACCTGCTGGGCAAGGCCGGCAAAGACGTCATCGCCGTGGGCAAGATCTTCGATATCTTTGACGGCCAGGGGGTCACCGAAAAGATCAAGACCACCGGCAACACCAACGGCATCGCCTTCACCCAGGCCCTCCAGACCCGGGATTTCGAGGGCCTGGCCTTTGTCAACCTGGTGGACTTCGACATGCTGTACGGCCACCGCCGCAACGTCCCCGGCTACGCCGCCGCCGCCACCGAGTTTGACCGGTTCCTGGCCGGCTTCCTGCCCGGCATGCGGGAGGACGACATCCTGATGATCACCGCCGACCACGGCTGCGACCCCTCCTACCTCAAGACCACCGACCACACCCGGGAGTATGTGCCCTGGATGGTCTATGGCAAGCACGTCCGCCCCGGGGTCAACCTGGGCACCCGGATGAGCTTTGCCACCATCGCCCGGACCGTCTGTGAGTATCTGGGGGTGGACGCCTCCAGCCTGGACGGCCGGAGCGTCTGGAACGAGATCAAGGCATAAAGATTTTCCGATACGCCAAAAAGAGCCCGCTTCCGTCAGGGAAGCGGGCTCTTTGCGTTTTGGCTTACTTGGACTGCTTGTACAGGTCGGGGTGGTACTGCTGGCAGGTGCACTTCTTCCACTTCAGGCCGCTGCCGCAGGGGCAGGGGTCATTGCGGCCGATCTTGCCCACGCGCACCGGCTTGTTGGCGCCGCCGGACAGCTGGCCGGCAGCGGCAGCGCGGTCGCCGGCGCTCTGGCCGGCCATCTTCTGGCGCAGGGCGGCGATGTCGGCCTGGCCGGGGTGGGCTGCCGGGATGGGGGCAGCCTTGGGGGCCGCAGCCGCAGGAGCAGCCGGGGCGGGCTGCTGGGCAGGGGCCGGCTGGCCGGGCTGCTGGCCGGCCTGCACCGGCCGCACCTCGATCATCAGCAGCATCTTGACGGTGTCCTCCCGGATGGAATCCACCATCTGGTCGAACATGTCAAAGCCCTCGATCCGGTATTCCACCACAGGGTCCTTCTGGCCGTAGCTGCGCAGGGAGATGCCTTTGCGCAGCTGGTCCATATTGTCGATGTGGTCCATCCAGTAGCGGTCCACGCACCGCAGCAGGCAGATCCGCTCCAGCTCCCGCATCAGGGGCAGGCCGTACCGGGTCTCCTTGTCCTTCAGCACCTGGATGCCCCGGTCGTACAGGGCGTCGGCCACCTTCTGGGGGGTCAGGTCGGCCAGCTCCTCGGGGGTGTAGTGGAAGTCCTCGTCGGTGGCCAGCCAGCCCTTGTAGTGGCGGCGGAGGGCGTTGAAGTCCCAGGTGTCCTTGTCCTCGCCGGCCAGGAAGAGGGCGCAGCTGCTGTCGATGTTGTCCCGCAGCATCTTGTGGATGTCGGCGCTGACGTCCTCGCCGTCCAGCACTTTGCGGCGCTGGCCATAGATGATCTCGCGCTGCTGGTTCATGACGTCGTCGTACCGCAGCACGTTTTTGCGGATCTCGAAGTTGCGGCCCTCCAGCTTCTTCTGGGCGCTCTCGATGGTGGAGGTGATCATCTTGGTCTCGATGGGGGTGTCCTCATCCAGGCCCATGGTGTTCATCAGGCTCTGGACCCGCTCGCCGCCGAACAGCCGCATCAGGTCGTCTTCCAGGCTCAGGTAGAACCGGGAGGCGCCGGGGTCGCCCTGGCGGCCGGCACGGCCGCGGAGCTGGTTGTCAATGCGGCGGCTCTCGTGGCGCTCGGTGCCGATGATGAACAGGCCGCCTGCCGCGCGGACCTCCTCGGCCTCGGTGGCAATCTCAGCCTTGTACTGGTTGTACAGCTCGTCAAACCGGGCACGGGCAGCCAGGATGTTGGCGTCGGTGGTGTCGCTGTGGCCGTCGGCCTCCACCAGCAAAGCTTCCACCTGCTCGGGCAGGGCGTTCTCGGGGGCATCGGGGCTCAGCAGCTTTTCACAGAACTGCTCTTTGCGCATCTGGGCCTTGGCCATGAACTCGGCGTTGCCGCCCAGCATGATGTCGGTGCCGCGGCCTGCCATGTTGGTGGCAATGGTGATGGCGCCCTTCTTGCCGGCCTGGGCCACGATCTCGGCTTCGCGCTCGTGGTTCTTGGCGTTCAGGACGTTGAAGTCCCTGGTCCGCTTCTGGAGCATCTTGGCCAGGATCTCGCTCTTTTCCACGCTGACGGTGCCCACCAGCACAGGCTGGCCCTTTTCATGGCAGGCCATCACCTGGTCGATGACGGCCCGGTACTTGCCGGCCACGGTGGAGTAAACCACGTCGGGGTAATCCTTGCGGATGTTGGGCTTGTTGGTGGGGATGGTCACAATGTTCAGGCCGTAGATCTCGGTGAACTCGGTGGCCTCGGTGCGGGCTGTGCCGGTCATGCCGGACAGCTTCTTGTACATGCGGAAATAGTTCTGGAAGGTGATGGTGGCCAGGGTCTTGCTCTCAGAGGCAATGTGGACCCCTTCCTTGGCCTCGATGGCCTGGTGAAGGCCCTCGTTGTAGCGGCGGCCGATCATCAGGCGGCCGGTGAACTCATCCACAATGATGACTTCGCCGTCCTTGACCACATAGTCGATGTCCTTCTTCATGACACCGTGGGCCTTGATGGCCTGCTCGATGTGGTGGACCAGGGTCATGTTCTCGGCGGCGGCCAGGTTCTCCACCTTAAAGTATTCCTCGGCCTTCTTGATGCCGCTGGCGGTCAGGGTGGCGGTCTTGTGCTTTTCGTCCACCACGTAATCGCCGTCGGCCTGGTCGTCGGCTTCCTCCTTGGTTTCCAGCTCCACCACCACGCTCTTGCGCAGGGTGCGGACAAACTGGTCCACCTGGGTGTAGAGGGAAGAGGAGTCCTCGCCCCGGCCCGAGATGATCAGGGGGGTGCGGGCCTCATCGATCAGGATCGAGTCCACCTCGTCCACGATGGCGTAGGCGTGGCCCCGCTGGACCATGTTGGCCTTGTAGGTGACCATGTTGTCCCGCAGGTAATCGAAGCCGAATTCGTTGTTGGTGCCGTAGGTGATGTCGGCGTTGTAGGCCTTGCGGCGGGCAGCGCCGTCCAGGCCGGGGACAATCAGGCCCACCGTCAGGCCCAGCCACCGGTACAGCTTGCCCATCCATTCGCTGTCGCGCTTGGCCAGGTAGTCGTTGACGGTGACCACATGGACCCCTTCGCCGGTGAGGGCGTTCAGATAGGCGGGCAGGGTGGCCACCAGGGTCTTGCCTTCACCGGTCTGCATCTCGGCGATGTTGGCGCGGTGCAGGGCGATGCCGCCGGTGATCTGGACCGGGAAATGCTTCATGCCCAGCACACGCCAGGCTGCCTCGCGGCAGACGGCAAAGGCGTCGGGCAGGATATCGTCCAGGGTTTCGCCCCCGGCCAGACGGGCCTTCAGAGCCGGGGTCTGGGCCTGCAGCTCGTGGTCCGACATGGCCGCATAAGTGGGCTCAAGGTCGAGGACCTTCTTGGTGAGGGGGTTGATCTTTTTCAGCTCCCGGTCCGAGAAGGTACCGAAGATTTTTTCTACCAGGGACATAGTTTCACCTCAAAACAGGAGTGTTGCATATCGTAGGGCGGGCTGCGGTTTTTTGCACGGCCCGGCGCCGCCGGCTTTCCTGGGAAAGCAGAGGCCCCGGGGCATCCTACCGCCCCCGAAGGCACTGCTCCTATGATACACCAAAGCGGGAAGGGGTGTCAAACATTTGGCCGACTTTCCGGTAAAATTTCTGTGAACAGACCGCAAAAACCGCCCTGCACGGCCCCTTTGCAGGGGGGCAGGGCGGCAAAGTCCTTTGTTTACAGCAGGCCGGGCAGGTCTTCCAGACGGTCGATGGTCTGGCAGCCGGTGGCCTGGAGCCGGCCGGGGGTCTGGTGGCCGCCGGTGTAGAGGATGCACCGCACCCCCATGGCCCGGGCGGTCTCGGCGTCGTGGTCGGTGTCCCCGACCATGACGCAGCGCTCCGGGTCCACCCCGGCGGACTGGATGTAGCTGCGGCCCAGCTCCACCTTGCTGACCCCGTGGATGTCGTCCAGGCCCAGCATGTCGGTGAACCGGCGGTCCACCCCGCGGCGCCGGGCCTGGTCCACCAGGTAGTCCCGGCGGGAGACCGACAGCAGCACCTGGCCTTCACACCGGCCGGCCAGGGCGGCCAGGGTATCGGCGGCCCCCTCAGTCAGGGGGCACCGGTCCACCCCGGCGTTGTACAGATCCATATAGCTCTCGGCCAGCACCGGGAAAGGGTCCCGGCCGAAATCAAAGCCCACCCGGCGGTAATAGGACTGGATGGGGAAGCCGAACACCTTACGGTATTCTTCCACCCCGTACCGCTGGGGGTAGTGGTAAGCGGCCAGCAGGCCGTTGAGGCAGGCGCAGGAATAGTCCACGTCGTCCATCAAAGTGCCGTTCCAGTCCCAGAAAACCAGCTGGGTGTCTTTCATCACAAATCTCCTTATGCGTGCTGGCGGAGGGTTTCGTCGGTAAAGACTGCGGCCAGCCGGGGGTTGGATTCAATCAGGCGGACCAGCAGCACGCCCAGCACGCAGCAGCTGATGATCTCGCCGGCGCCCACCGACAGGGCGTTGGCAAAGATGAGGGCGGGGGTCGCCGGAGTGTCAGAGAAGAACACCGCAATCTCGGTGCCCACGATGACGGCGTTCCAGATCACCGGGGGGATGGCTGCGGGGATGGCCAGGCCGCCGATCCGCCAGCGGCGGACCGCATAGGTGCACAGGCAGGCCAGAAAGGTGGCCACGGTGCCGAACACCACATCCACCATGGTGGAGCCCAGGAGGTTGGCCAGGGCGCAGCCCAGGGTCACACCCAGGATGTACTCGGGGCCGAAGATGGGCAGCAGGCACAGAGCCTCAGCCACACGGACCTGGATGGCCCCGTAAGAGAAGGGGGCCAGGCCCAGGCACAGGGCCACATAGATGGCTGCCACCACGGCGCAGCGGGTGAGTTTGCGGACGTTGAGGGTTTCCTTGTTCATGATACAATAACTCCAGCGGAAAGATTTTGACCTTCCGGGGCCGCCAGCCCCCGGAGGTTTGGCCCGGCATACGCCGGGGAGCCTAAAATCCTAAGTTGCTCTTTGACGTTATTTGGATTTCAAGGAGTGCGCAGGGCACACTGTCAGATAGTATAGCACAGCAGCACGCCAAAAACAAGAAGCAAAACAAAAACCCCGGCCGCGGGGCCGGGACGAAACAATCAAAAAAGTCCCGGCCGGACGACATGCGCGTACGGCTGGGACACCGACAGGGAAATTTGGCGCAGCGCTCCGGTTTTTGCAAGCGGGCACCGCCCCGCGCCGCGAAAATCGGCCAAGCGCAAGAGGAACGCGGTCTGTCTTTTGCAAGGGCGCTGCGCCGCCCGCCGCAAAAGCAGGGAACCGCAACCAGAGGAATTTCTGCCGCGCGACTGCGCGCAGAAATGGGTTCCCCCTAAAAGCGTGTCGTTTTTCGACACGCTTCAGCGTGCTTTGCCTACATAGGCGATGGCCACCGTGTCGGGGCCGGTGTTGGAGGAGACGGCGCCGCCCAGCTCGAACAGGGTCAGAGGCTCCTTGCCGAAGGCCTTTTTGCAGGCTTTCCGCAGGTCCTCGGCCTGCTGGATGTGGGTGTGGCCGATCATGTATTCAAAGTCCTCCACACCCTCGGTCCGCTTTTTGCACAGGTCCACCATGGCGGGGATCACCTTGTCGTCCCCGCGGACCTTGCTGGCCACCGTGGTCTTGCCGTCCACCAGGGTGATGATGGGGCGCAGGCCCAGCAGCTCGCCGGCAAAGGCGGCGGCAGCCGAAATGCGGCCGCTCTTCTTCATCTGGCGCAGGCTGTAGGGTCCCAGGATGACCTCCATCTTGTCCATCTGCTCCTCAAACTCGCTGATCACATGGCGCAGCTCGGCGCCGTTGCGCAGCTTGCGGGCCAGCTCGCAGACATACCAGCCGAACACCATGGAATAGGTGTGGCTGTCCAGCAGGTGGATCCGCATCTTGTGCTCGGGGCGCTCTTCCCGCAGCATCCCCTGGGCCATGACGGCGTTGTCATAGGTGGAGGAGCCGGTGCGGTTGATGGAGATGTGGACCACGTCGGTGTAGCCGGCGTCCACATATTCGCAGTACTTCTCGCAGAACTGGATGGGGGTGATGGCGGCGGTGGAGGGCACCCCCTTGGCCTTGCGCATCAGGTCGTAGAATTCCTCGTTGGTGCAGCTGACCCGCTCCAGATAGTCGGTGCCGTCCAGCATGATATGGAAGCTCATGATATCGATGCCGTATTTTTCGGCCAGCGACTGGGGAATGTCGCAGGAGGAGTCGGTCAGGATCGCGATCTTGTTCATAGTAATCCTCATTTCCATTGGTAATCACGCAGATGGCCGTGGTCCAGCAGCTCGGGGAAGTCCCACTGGCGCAACACCTCATAGACGCCCACGGCTACGCTGTTGGAGAGATTCAGGCTGCGGCAGCCCTCCCGCATGGGCAGGCGGATGCACCAGTCCTGGTTGGCGGCCAGCAGGGACTCGGGCAGACCCTTGTCCTCCCGGCCAAAGACCAGATACGCCCCGTCGGGGTAAGACACGTCGGTGTAGCGGCGGGGCGCCTTGGTTGAAAAGTAATAGAAGGGGCCTTTATTCTTTGCAAAAAAATCATCGAGGCCCTGATAATATGTTATATCAAGCATGGGCCAATAGTCAAGCCCTGCGTGCTTTAATTTTTTATCGTCGATGGTAAACCCCATGGGCCCCACCAGATGGAGCCGGCAGGCGGTGCAGGCGCAGGTGCGGGCTACATTGCCGGTGTTTTGGGGGATGCGGGGCTCCACCAGGACGATGTTGAGGGTGGGTTTGTGTTCCATTGTTTCCTCCAGTTTACAGCTCGCCCATGGGGGCCAGACGGGGCAGCAGCGGCTCGAACCAGACGCCGAACCGGGTGTCGGCGTCCCGGGGGGTGTGCTGGATGGCCTGGGCCACAAAGCCGGCGGCAGCGTCGGCGGCGGCGCTCAGCACATTGCCCCGCAGCAAAGAGCCGGTGACGATGGCCCCAAAGATATCCCCGGTGCCGGGGAAGCTGCGGTCGATGTGGAGATGGCGCACCACAAAGGGCTCGTCCCCGGCGCCGGCGCAGCCCACAAACTTGCCCATGGGCAGGCCGGTGACCACCGCCCGGCGGGCGATGGCAGTGAGCCGGCCCGCCAGGTCCTGGGCTTCTTCGGGGGTGATGTCCCCGGCGGGGAGGGCGGGGTCCTCCCCCAGGAGCATCCGGGCCTCGGTGAGGTTGGGGAGGATCAGGTCAGCGGCGGCGCACAGCTGCCACACTTTGGCGATGATTTCGGGGGTGAAGCCGCTGTAGGGCCTGCCGCCGTCGGCCATCACCGGGTCCACAATTTTCAGGGCCCCCGGCCACAGCCGGAAAGCCTCGGCGGCCAGGTCCACCAGGGCCTCGCTGCCCAGGTAGCCGGTGTAGATGCAGTCAGGGGCGAGGCCCAGTTCCTGATAGTGGGCCAGGGCCGCCCGGCCATAGGCCTGGCAGTCCAGCCGGGCGGGATCCCCCAGGCCGCCGGTGTGGGTGGACAAAACCATGGTGGGCAGGGCGATGGGCTGCACTCCCATCACCGCCAGCACCGGCATAATCACCGAAAGGCTGCACCGGCCGGCGCCGGACAGATCGTGGATGCAGAGTACTTTTTTGGGTTCCGTGGGCAAGGGAAAGCCTCCTTTTTCTATACATACATATCAGCGCCCCGCCGGGGCATAACTAGGGTGTATCTGAGAAGTCAAAAATGCTGAGATATTCGCCAAAAAGTGCCAGATGCAAGGCGCATGAGCGCTGCACTCCTTTGTGGAATGCAAGCGAATGCAACGCAGCAGATGGGGCTTTTTGGTAGAATAGACCAGTGTTGGGGAGTTTTCAGATACACCCTAATCACAGGCCGCCCCAGAGGGGGCGCCGCGATTCAATCTGATACCATGGGAGGGCACTGACTATGAAAGATCATCAGGCACAATCGGCTGCCGGCGTGCTGCTGGGCATGGCGGCAGGGGCAGCCGTCGGGGCAATGGGCGTCATGGCCGCGGTCCATCAGGACCCCCGGGCCGTCCGCCGCACCGCCCGCAAAATGGCCAAGGGGGCCGAACAGGCTGTGGGCCGCCTTGACAAGATGGCAAATGACTTGATGGAACGGTTCTGAACCGGACCGCCATACCCCGGCCCCGCCGGGCAAAAAAAGACTGCGGCAGGCACGCGCCCCGCAGCCTTTTTATGTATGTGGGCAGCCTGTCACTGGACGGCGACGCACATCCGGGCGGTCCGGGTGGTCTGGCCCAGCAGTTCCACATCCAGGTCGATGACGCAGTCCACCAGCAAAGAGCGGCTGGGGCTGCTGCCGGTGAGCACTGAGGAGGGCAGGTTCTTGATGGTGAGAAGGGCGGTGCCCTCATCCAGGCTGCCGCTCATCACCCCGTCATAGGAGATGTCCCCGATGGTCAGGCCGGCCAGGTGGCCGCTGAACACCACGGTGGAGACGTTCTGGATGGGGAGCTGGAGGGTGTAGGTGCCGTTGGACTGGCGGACCAGGGTGGCGCTGCGGCTGCTGTCGATGCCGTCGTTCACCACCGAGAGGGTCTCGGAGTCCTCCTCCCAGAAGGAGACCGACACGGGCAGGGTGGCGGTGACGCCGGCGGCCGGCCCCGCAGCGGCGGCGGGCAGCGCCCAGGCCACCAGGGCGGCCAGCGCCAGCACAGCGGCCCACAGCCGTTTGTGACAAAGGGTACAGGTCATGTTCTTACATCCTTTCCTGAAGGGCAGCGCAGATTGTGCAAACTACCCCACTATCAAAATAGCACCCTTTCCCGGAAATGTCAAGGGCGCGTCAAATTTCGACCCGATCCCCCCGAAAAACAGACGTAACAGGAACAAAAAGCCCTCCCCGGCCCGAAAGCCGGAGAGGGCGGCAGGATCAGATCACAGCGGAAAAGATCCAGGATTATTCAAAGTTGGGGTCGTCCTTCAGCAGGTGGATGTTGGTGATGAAGGCGCTGCTTTCGGGGTCCTTGAAGGGGGCCGAAGCTACATATTTATTCAGCTGGACTGCGGTGCGGGTGGGATCGGCAATGGTGCCGGCGCCGCCGATGCAGCCGCCGGGGCAGCCCATGCCCTCCAGCAGGTAGCCGTTGAACTTGCCGGCCTTGGCCATCATCAGCATCTTCTTGCAGTCTGCCAGGCCCTGGGCCGAGCTGACCTTGACCTCCTTGTCGGGGTACCACTCGTGGATCTTGTCGGCCACAGCCTTGGCCACGCCGCCGGACTGGGCGAAGCCGCGGCCTGCGGCAGAGCCGTAGTGCAGGTCTTCCTCCCCTTCGGGCAGGGTGGAGAAGTCGATGTCCCGGGCCTCCATGATGCCGGCCAGCTCCTCAAAGGTCAGCACGAAGTCCACATCGCTGCGGACGTGGCGGCGGGAAGCTTCCAGCTTCTTGGCGGCGCAGGGGCCGATGAAGCACATCCGGGCCTCGGGGTCGGCGGCCTTCACCATGCGGGCGGTGAAGACCATGGGGGTCATGGTCATGGAAATGTTCTTGGCCATATCGGGGAAGAGGGTCTTGGCCATCATGCTCCAGGCGGGGCAGCAGGAAGTGGCCATGAAGTTCAGCTTGTCGGGCACTTCCTCCAGGAAGTCGTGGGCCTCGTCCACCGTGCACAGGTCGGCGCCGATGGCAACCTCCACAACCTCGCAGAAGCCCACCTGCTCCAGGGCAGCCCGGAGCTTGGCGGTGGTGTTGAGGGCGGGGAACTGGTTGACAAAGGCGGGGGCCACCAGGGCGTAGACCCGGTCGCCGCGGTTGAAGCTCTGGATCAGCTGATAGATCTGGCCCTTGTCGGCGATGGCGCCGAAGGGGCAGTTGACCAGGCACTGGCCGCAGGAGACGCAGCGGGAATAATCGATCTCAGCGCGGCCCAGGGCATCCGAGTGGATGGCGCCCATGCCGCAGGAAGAGGCGCAGGGGCGCTCGGTCTTGACGATGGCGTGGTAGGGGCAGACGTCCACGCAGCGGCCGCACTTGATGCACTTCTCCTGGTCGATGGTGGAGCGGCCCGACTCCCAGGTGATGGCGCCCTTGGGGCACACTTCCATACAGGGGTGGGCAAGGCAGCCCTGGCACAGGTCGGAGACCTTCACCATCTTTTCGGGGCAGCGGTTGCAGGCGAACTTGATGACGTTGACCAGCGGGGGATCATAGTACTTGTCCGCGATGTTGGCGTCCTCCAGGCCCGAGACCACGCTGTTGTGCTCGTCCATCCGGCGGGTGGGCAGGCCGATGGCCAGGCGCACACGCTCTTCGACGATGGCCCGCTCCAGGAAGATATCCTTACGCAGCTTGCCTTCTTCGCCGGGGATGATTTTGTAGGGGATGGCGCGCATCATGTGGTTGGCCTGCTCGCCCTTGACGTTGGCGTAGGCCATCCGGGCGACTTCGGTGAATACCGCCCGCCGGATCTGGATGACGGTGGTATTAATGCCTCTGAAGCTCATTCCAAAACTCTCCTTTGCTTTGCAGAAAACCGGGTGGGGCAGTGTGGGCGCCGCCCCGGGTTTTTCCGGCGTGCCGGTGCAGAAAACCCCTCTGCACGGCGCCGTTCATACAAATCCATTTTATCACATTTTACCCGGCTTGAAAAGGGCAGAAGGCAAAAAAGCGTCAAAAAAATAACAAATGCACCGGCCGGCTCATTCTTTCTTTCCCAGGAACTGTGCGCTGACCCGGGCGCCGTCGTATTTCCCCAGCCGCACCCGGACAATTTCGCCCGACTGGCACCCCGGCGCCGACACCGACACCGGCACATACAGCCGGGTGTAGCCGGTGAACAGGGTGGCCGAGACGGGGGTCTCCAGCAGCACCTCGTCCTCGGTGCCCTCCAGGCCGGCCAGGACTTTCTCCCGCACCGCCTCGGCCCGCAGGTGCATGGCCCGGCTGCGGCGCTGCTTTTCCCGCTCGTGGACCTGGTCGGGGAAGCCGAAGGCCGGCGTCCCCTCCCGGCGGGAGTAGGGGAAGACGTGGACCCGCAGAAAGCCCACCTGCTCCAGGAAGGCGCAGCTGGTCTCAAAGTCCTCCTCGGTCTCCCCGGGGAAGCCGCAGATGCAGTCGGTGGTAAAGCTGACCCGGCGGCCCTCATAGGCGGCCCGGATCCGCCCCACAATGTCCAGATACTGGGCGGCGGTGTAGGGCCGCCGCATCCGCCGCAAGGTGGCGTCGCAGCCGCTCTGGAGGCTCAGGTGGAACTGGGGGCACAGCTTGTCCACCGCCGCCAGCCGGCGGATGCCATCCTCGGTGAGCATGTCGGGGTCCAGGCTCCCCAGGCGGATCCGCTCAATGCCCTCCACCTGGGCGCAGTGTTCGATCAGCTCATAGAGGTTGGTGCCGGTGTCGGTGCCGTAGCTGGGCAGGGAGATGGCGCTGAGCACCACTTCCCGGTAGCCGGCGGCAGCCAGCTGCCGCAGTTCATCCAGGACGCTGGCCTCGGCCCGGCTGCGGACAGGGCCCCGGGCCTTGGGGATGATGCAGTAGGCGCAGCGGCGGTTGCAGCCGTCCTCCACCTTGATGAAGGCCCGGGTGTGGCTCTCGAACCGGTCCACCGGCATCTCCTCAAAGGCCTCCCCCCGGGCGTGGGGCTGGATGGCCACAATCCGCTCGTGGCCTTCCAGCAGCTTCTGGACGTTGTCCAGGATGGCGCGGCGGTCGGTGTTGCCGCAGACCAGGTCGGCCTCCATCAGCCGGGACGCTGCCTCGGGGAAGGCCTGGGGGTAGCAGCCGGTGAGGACGGTGACGGCGCCGGGGTTGTTCCGCTTGGCCTGCCGCAGCCACTTGCGGCTCTTCTGGTCCCCAAAGTTGGTGACGGTGCAGCTGTTTACAATATAGACGTCGGCGGGCTGGCCCTCGGGCACCACCGTGAAGCCGTTGCGCTCAAACAGCTGTTCCAGGGCGCCGGTCTCGTTGAGGTTCACCTTGCAGCCAAGGGTATAAAAACATACTCGCATGGGATATCCTTTCCTGTGTCGCACCCCGCCCGCTCCCCGAAAAAAGCCGGGAACAGCGGGAAAAACGGGGCAAAAAGTCCTTTTGAGTATAGCCAATCCCACAAAAAAACGCAAGATGGCCCCCGGCCGGACTGGACGGGGCCCCCGCTGCATACAATCACACTGAGCGGCCCGGCAGCGCCCGGGCCGGCGGATTACGCCGCAGCCGCGGCCCAGAGGGATGGAGGCAGGAAGCAATGGTTCGTAGAAATTTGGCTCTCAGTTGCGCGGCGGCGCTTTGTCTGTGGGTGGTGCTGCTGGCCTTGGGGCCGGCGGCCCAGGGGGCGGAAGAAACCCAGCCCGCGGCCCAGACGGCGGCGGCCGCTGCGGCGGAAGTGGTGGAGACGGCGGCGGGGGATTCCCTCTCGCTGCCCTGCCGGGCGGCCATCCTGATCGACCAGGACACCGGCACCGTCCTCTACGAGAAAAACGCCGACCAGCGGGTGCCCATCGCCTCCATCACCAAGGTGATGACCCTGATGCTGACCTTTGAGGCCATCCACGCCGGCAAGATCGACTATGACACCAAGGTGCCGGTGAGCGACCACGCCGCCAGCATGGGGGGCAGCCAGATCTGGCTGGAGCCGGGGGAGGACTTCACCCTGGACCAGATGCTGCGGGCCATCTGCGTGTCCAGCGCCAACGATGCGGCGGTGGCGGTGGCCGAGCTGGTGGGGGGCAGCGAGGAATCCTTTGTGGCCATGATGAACGCCAAGGCCGCCGAGCTGGGGATGACCGACACCACCTTTAAGAATGCCTGCGGCCTGGACACCGAGGGGCATCTTTCCACCGCCCGAAACGTGGCCATCATGAGCCGCACCATCCTGACCCAGTACCCCGAGGTGCTCCACTACAGCGGCATCTGGACCGATACGCTGCGCAATGGCCAGACCATGCTGGTGAACACCAACAAGCTGCTGCGGCGCTACGACGGCATCACCGGCCTGAAAACCGGCACCACCGGCGGGGCGGGGGTGTGCATCTCGGCTTCCGCCACCCGCAACGGCCTCAACCTGATTGCGGTGGTGCTGGGGGCCAACTCCAGCGCCGAGCGGTTCGAGGCTGCCACCAAGCTGCTGGACTACGGCTTCGCCAACTATGAGGCCGCTGCCCTGCCCGACCTGTCGGGCCGGCCCCTCTACCTGGCGGTTACCGGCAGCGGGGACACCGAGATCCCCCTGGATTACACCGCCCTGCCCGGCCGTCTGCTGGTGCCCAGCGGCGGGGCCGCCTCCCTGGAGGCCTCCATCAGCCTGCCCGAAAGCTGCCCCGCCCCGGTAAGCCTGGGGGACGAGGTGGGCACCGTCACCGTCACCAGCAACGGGGAAACGGTGGGCAGCTGGCCCATCCGGGCCGCCGCCGATGCCGCCCGGCTGGACTTTGACACCGCGGTGCGGCTGATGCTGGAAAGCCTGCTGTAAAGGCACCGACCGGGGCCTTCTCCTGCCGCTGGGGCGGGGGAGGGCCTCTTTTGGGCGCCGGGGGATTTTTGCCGGATTTTCCCACCCCCGGCCGGGAAGAAGCGGTTTTGCACGATCATCAACAGAATTTACAACACAGCCCGGCGGCGCCTTGTTAAGAATGTATGAATCCTGAGGATTTTGGCCTTGACTTTATGGGAGTGGAACGGTACACTTAGAGAAAGAATCCTGACGCCGGCGCCGGCAGCAGAAATTTGCTCCCTCTGCCCGCCGCGCGATACATAAGGGAAAGAACGGTTTGGAGGCCGAGAATCATGAGCGTTTCGTTTAACACCAAGCACCTTTCTCCGTTTATCAAAGAGGATGAGTTTGCTGCCATCTATCCCCAGGTAGCTGCAGCCCACCAGAGCCTGGAGTCCAAGACCGGCCCCGGCAACGACTTCCTGGGCTGGATGTATCTGCCCCGGGATTATGATAAGGAAGAGTTCACCCGCATCCAGGCTGCGGCCGAAAAGATCCGCAGCGATTCCGACGTCCTGGTTGTGGCCGGCATCGGCGGCAGCTACCTGGGCGCCCGGGCTGTGGTGGAGGCCGTCAAGGGCGTCTACCACAACGAGCTGGAGCCGGGCCTGAAGGTTTACTTCTGCGGCAACAGCATCAGCCCCACCGCACTGAATGACATCATCGCCCTGTGCAAGGGCAAGCGGTTCTCCATCAACGTCATCTCCAAGTCCGGCACCACCACCGAGACCAGCCTGGCCTTCCGGGTGCTGCGCAAGCTGCTGGAGGATCAGGTGGGCGCCGAAGAGGCCAACAAGCGGATCTACGCCACCACCGACCGGGCCAAGGGCACCCTGAAGCAGCTGGCTGACAGCCAGGGCTGGCCCACCTTCGTGGTCCCCGACGACGTGGGCGGCCGCTACTCGGTGCTGTCGGCTGTGGGCCTGCTGCCCATCGCCGCCGCCGGCATCGACATCGCCGAGCTGATGAAGGGCGCTGCCGACGCCATGGAGCGGTTCTCGGTGCTGAGCCCCGACAACGACGCCTACAAGTACGCCGCAGCCCGCAACATCCTCAGCCGCAAGGGCAAGCAGATCGAGATCCTCGAGTGCTACGAGCCCAACTTCGCCCTGATGAACGAGTGGTACAAGCAGCTGTTCGGCGAGAGCGAGGGCAAGGACAACAAGGGCCTGTTCCCCGCCAGCTGCATCTTCTCCACCGACCTGCACTCCATGGGCCAGTTCATCCAGGAAGGCACCCGGAACATGTTCGAGACCATCGTCAACGTCAAGACCCCCGCCAAGGACCTCTACATCGAGGAGCTGGAGGGCAACTTCGACGGCCTGAACTTCCTGGCCAACCAGAACATGAGCGTGGTCAACCGCAAGGCCATGGAGGGCACCATCCTGGCCCACACCGACGGCGGCGTGCCCCAGCTTCTGATTGATGTGGACGACCTGTCGGCCTACAACGTGGGCTACCTGATTTACTTCTTCTGGCGTGCCTGCGCCTGCAGCGGCTATCTGCTGGGGGTCAACCCCTTCAACCAGCCGGGCGTTGAGAGCTACAAGAAGAATATGTTCGCTCTGCTGGGCAAGCCCGGCTATGAGAGCCTGACCGCAGAGCTGGAGGCAAAGCTCCAGTAAACCACCAAAATCTCCCGCCGCCAGGCGTGGAAAATACAGGAGGCAATGACTATGATTAGACTGATTGTTGGCACCAAGGGTTCGGGCAAGACCAAGGCTATGATCGACATGATCAATGAATCGGTCCGCACCAGCAAAGGCAGCGTCGTCGTGGTGGAAAAGGGCATGAAGCTCACCTACGACATCGCCTCGGCTGCCCGCCTCATCGACCTCGAAGAGTACAAAATCGACGGCGGCGAGATGCTGTACGGCTTTGTGGCCGGCCTGCTGGCCAGCAACTATGATATCACCGATGTCTACATCGACGGCATCCTGAAGGTGCTGGACCACGACATCAACCGTCTGGGCGTTGTGCTGGACGAGCTGGCCGCTGTGGCCGGGGATTCGGTGCGGGTCACCGTCACCGTCAGCGCAGACGAGTCTGTGCTGCCCCACAACGTCAAGAAGTACCTGTAAACAGGCTGCGGGCACTTTCGTTCTGAAATGATCCGGCGGGGCCGGCGTACCGTCCAGGCGCGCCGGCCCTGCGCCGTGGAAAAGAATGAAATTTTTCCCATTTGTGCGCAATTTGGGGCTTGACACAGGCCCCCTTTGGCGCTATACTTACAAGGCAGCTTTTTAGAGGTGTACTATGCAATTTGACCTAAGAAGGTTCATCGCATCCGGCCGCGCTGACTGGCAGCAGACATTTGACTGCGACCTGTCGGGGCGCGATTTTGCCGGGTCCCGCATTCCGGAGCCGGTGACGGCCCGCTTTGTGGCGGCCGCTGACGGGGACGAGGTGCGGATGACCTTGCAGGCAAACGCATCGGTGCATGGCGAATGCGCACGCTGTCTCGACCCTGTCTGCTTTCAGGCACAGGTGGACGCGGAGTGGACGGCGCGGGAGAAGGATCTGGACGACCCGGATTTCGATCTGCCCCTGAACCCGGCGGGCTGCATCGATCTGGAAGACTGGCTGTACCAGGAATTCCTGTTTCAGATCCCCACGGTGCTGCTGTGCAGCGCCGATTGCCCGGGGCTGTGCCCCACATGCGGGCGCAAACGTCCCTGCTCCTGCCCGGCTGAGCCGGATCAAGGCCCACAGCCGGATGCGAGGCTGAGCGTGCTGAAATCACTGCTGAATTGATTATTCCATCCAAGGAGGTGCAAACTATGGCAGTACCCAAGAGACATCTTTCCAAGGCCCGCCGCGATAAGCGTCGCAGCAACGTCTGGAAGCTGGAGGCCCCCACGCTGGTGAAGTGCAGCAACTGCGGTTCTCTGAAGCTCCCCCACCAGGCCTGCGGCAACTGCGGCTACTACAAGGGCGAGGAAGTCATCAAGAAGGGCTGATTTGCATTTTACTTGGTGGCATCATGGATGTATGACAGAAGGGGAGGGCGTGCCGCGCCTTCCCCTTCTTCACGTTTGGACGAAAGGAGGCGGCCCCCATGGCCATGAAAATTGATACGGTAGCCCCCGGCAGCGACGCCGCGGCCCTGGGCCTGGGCCCCGGGGATGAGCTGCTGTCGGTGGACGGCAACGCCATCAACGACGCACTGGATTACCAGTTCTATACCGACAGCCCCGGCTTTCACCTGACGGCCCGGGTGGCCGGCGGGGTGAAGGAATGGGATGTGGCCCGTCAGCCGGGGGAGGACTTCGGCTGCAATTTCGCCACCTACCTGGGGGACAAAAAGCACTCCTGCGCCAACCGCTGCATTTTCTGCTTCATCGACCAGCTGCCCCCGGGTATGCGCAAAAGCCTGTATTTCAAGGATGACGACGAGCGGCTCTCCTTTTTGTTCGGCAATTATATCACCATGACCAACATGCACGATCATGAGATTGACCGGATCATCAGGATGCACATCTCGCCCATCAACATTTCGGTCCACACCACCAACCCCGAGCTGCGGTCCAAGATGCTGGCCAACCGCCGGGGCGGGGAGACGCTGCAGTATCTCCGCCGCCTGGTGGAGGCGGGGATCGCCGTCAACTGCCAGCTGGTGCTGTGCCGCGGCGTCAACGACGGGGACGAGCTCCGCCGGACCTTGACCGACCTGCTGGCCCTGGCCCCCATGGTCCAGAGCATCGCGGCGGTGCCCTGCGGCGTCACCGACTACCGCCAGGGGCTGTATCAGCAGACCCCCTACGACGCCGCCTCCAGCGCCGAGGTCATCGACATCATGGAGGCGTTCGGCGACAAGGCCAAGGCAGCCCACGGCTGCCGGATCGTCTACCCCAGCGACGAGTGGTACCTCAACGCCGGGCGGCCCATCCCCCCGGCGGAATTCTATGAGGATTACGCCCAGCTGGAAAACGGCGTGGGGATGTGGCGGCTGTACCAAGAGAGCTTCCGGGCCGAGCTGGCCCGGGCCCACGTGGTCTATGAGGAAAAGAAGATGGACGTGGTGACCGGCACCATGGCCGCCCCCCTGATCACCGCCATGATGGAGGAGCTGCACCAGCAGTACCCCATGATCTCGGTGAAGGTCCACCCCATCCAGAACCGCTTCTTTGGCGGCAACGTGGGGGTGGCGGGCCTGGTGACCGCCGCCGACATCATCGACCAGTGCCAGGGCAAACTCACCAGCGGGGTGCTGGGGGTGCCCGAGGTGATGCTGCGCAGCGAGCGGGATATGTTCCTGGACAGCATCACGGTGGAGCAGCTGGCCCAGCGGCTGGGGGTCAAGGTCGAGATCCTGCCGGCCGACGGCGGCAAGGAGGCCCGGGCGCTGCTGCGCAGCGGGCTGCACATTTCCCGCCGCAGAAAGCCGAAAAAGGAGGAAACAGCCAATGAGTAAACCCATTGTGGCAGTGGTGGGCCGGCCCAACGTGGGCAAATCCACCCTGTTCAACAAACTGTGCGGCCAGCGCCTGGCCATTGTGGAAGACACCCCCGGCATCACCCGGGACCGGATTTTTGCCCCCTGCGAGTGGCAGGGCCACGACCTGCTGCTGGTGGACACCGGCGGCATCGAGCCCAAGGCCACCGAGGGGATCCTGGCCCACATGCGGGAGCAGGCCCAGATCGCCATCGACACCGCCGACTGCATCGTCATGGTGGTGGATGTGCGCTCGGGCCTCACCGCCTCGGACGAGGAGGTGGCCCACATGCTGCGCCGCAGCCACAAGCCCATCATCCTGGCGGTGAACAAGTGCGACAGCGTGGGCGAGCCCCCGGTGGAGATGTACGAGTTCTACAACCTGGGCTTTGACGAGGTGATGCCCGTGTCGGCAGTCCACGGCCACGGCACCGGCGACCTGCTGGACGCCATCTGCGCCCACCTGGATTTCTCCGAGACCGTTGTGGAGGAGGACCGGATTCCTGTGGCCATCATCGGCCGGCCCAACGTGGGCAAATCCAGCCTCACCAACCGGATCCTGGGCGAAAACCGGATGATTGTGGCCGACGAGGCCGGCACCACCCGGGACGCCATCGACACCCCGGTGGACAACGCCTACGGCAAGTTTATCTTCACCGACACCGCCGGCCTGCGCCGCCGTTCCAACATCGGCGAAGGGCTGGAGCGGTATATGGTGGTGCGGGCTCTGGCCGCTGTGGAGCGGAGCCGTGTGGCCCTGATCCTGGTGGACGGCACGGTGGGCTTCACCGAGCAGGACAGCAAGATTGCCGGCTATGCCCACGAGCAGGGCAAGGCCTGCATCATTGTCATCAACAAGTGGGACGCCGTGGAGGGCAAGGAGACCAACACCATGGAGCTCCAGCGCCGGGGCTACGCCGAGTGCTTCAGCTTCATGAGCTATGCGCCCATCATCTTCATCTCGGCCCAGACCGGCTACAACATCGACCGCCTGATGCGGCTGATCCGGGATGTGGACAACCAGAACGGCGCCCGGGTTCCCACCGGCGTGCTGAACGAGATGCTGGCCCGGGCCACCGCCCGGGTGCAGCCCCCCACCGACAAGGGCCGCCGGCTCAAGATTTTCTATCTGACCCAGGCCTCCACCCGGCCCCCCACATTTGTGGCCTTTGTCAACTCCAAGCCCCTGTTCCACTTCAGTTACCAGCGCTACCTCATCAATCAGATCCGGGAGAGCTTCAGCCTGGAGCACACCCCCATCCGGCTGGTGGTCCGGGAGCGGGGCAACGGCCAGGTGGGCGCCAAGGACGTTTAAGTCATCCCATGCAGCCCGGCCGGCGCCGGATTGCGGCGCGCCGGCCCCGAGCTTTGCAGTCTGCTGCTTGATTCAAAGGAGGAATCCCTATGCTGTTGGATATTCTGATCGTCCTGGGGGTGGCGCTGGAAGCCTACCTGCTGGGCAGCATTGACACCGGCATCCTGGTGTCCAATCTGGTCTACCACGACGATGTGCGCCACCACGGCAGCGGCGCCGCCGGCATGACCAATATGCTCCGCACCTTCGGCAAGAAGGCCGCGGCCATGACCGCCGCCGGCGACGTGCTGAAGGGGGTCATTGCGGTGTGCATCGGCCGGTGGCTGTTCACCTTCCTGTCGGGGAACCTGTTCAGCCAGTATCTGGGGGTGTACCTGGCCGCCATCCTGGCGGTGATCGGCCACCTGAAGCCCATCTACTTCGGCTTCAAGGGCGGCAAGGGCGTGCTGGTGGCGGGCGGCGCCATTCTGGCGGTGCAGCCGGTGCTGCTGCCCTTCCTGGTGGTGATCTTCCTGATCTGCCTGATCCCCACCGGCATGGTGTCTCTGGGCAGCATCACCATGGCGGTGTGCTACCCCTTCCTGACCCTGGGCTATGGCCTGATTATCGGCCTGCCCGTCCGGGACCTGGTGGTCACCACCGTCGGCGCAGCCATCATGGGCGGCATGATTTTCTACATGCACCGCTCCAACCTCCAGCGGATCCTGGAGGGCAAAGAGTACCGTTTCGGCCGCAAGGGCAAGGACTGACCTACTTTTTCGAGAAAAAGTAGGCAAAAAGCTTTTCACCTGGTACCACCGACGGCCTGGGCCTGTCCAGGCCCTGCCGGCGGCAAAGTCCTGCGCCCCTCGGCAGGCTCCCGGCCTGCGGCCCGGTGAGTCCAAAGTGATATCATATCCCTGTTCCTGTTTTCAGGAGCGGGGATTTTGTTTTTGTGTTGTTTCCTTATTTAGGATCTAAACCCGCCCTCCGCCCTTTAGATGTGTCCCCCCTGCCGCTGCGCGGCAGTCCTCTTGCGCTTAGCCGGTTTTTGCGGCGCGCCGCGGCGGGCGCTTGCAAAAATCGGAGCGCTGCGCCAGCTTCGCCTCGCTGTTTCTGCCGCAGGCAGCGCTCGGCTCAGCTGCCCCCCTTCGGGGGGAGTTGGCCCATGGCTGCTCCCTCATCCAGCAGCTGGGCCGCAACTGTCAGGCAGGGGACTTTGCGGCTGCTGCGCAGCCTGCAAAAAGAGGAAGCAGTTTTTAGTTCAGAGCCCCGGCAGGGGCGCGGCCGCAGGCCGGGGGGTTCCGCTATGGGCGGTGGGTGGGTTTAGATATAAAATCAAAAACAGCCAACCCCGCCCCAGCCGGGAGCTTAGATCATAAATAAAAAAGATAAAAACCCAATCCACCCGGCGCTTGCAGCGCCCGGATGGACGCCCCCGGCCCGCCGTGGTATAATGGTCTTGCCAAATCCAAAAGAAAAGAGGGAATACCCATGCAAGATGCCATCGCTGCCCTGCGCAGCCTGGAACACAAAAACTACGCCTACCGCTACGCCCAGAGCGTCATCAACTTTGACGGCGAGACGGTGGCCCCCGCCGACAGCGCCGAGGGCCGGGCCGAGGCCATCGAGGTGCTCAGCCGGGCCCAGTTCGACCTCCTCACCGACCCCTCGGTGGATCAGCTGCTGGCCGATGCAGACGCTGCCGCCGACAGCGCCCCCGACGCCGAACAGGTTCACGCCGAGGTGCGGGAGCTGCGCCGGATGCTGCGGCAGATCCGCCCCATCCCCGCCGATGAATACGCCGCCTATGAGCGGCTGACCCAGGAGGCCCTCTCCGCCTGGGCCAGGGCCAAGAAGGCCAGCGACTTCGCCAGCTTTGCCCCCTGGCTGGAAAAGCTGGTGGAGGGCCGCCGCCGCCAGGCCGCCCAGATCGCCCCGGACAAAGACCCCTATGAGACTTTGCTGGATCAGTACGAGCCGGGCCTCACCATCGAAAAGTGTGACAAGTTCTTCGACACCCTCCGGGCTGCCATCGTCCCCCTGCTGGAGGCGGTGAAAACCCGGGGCAGCGCCATCCGCACCGATTTCCTGGATCAGGAATGGCCGGTCAGCGGCCAGCGGGCTCTCTCCCAAAAGGTGATGGAGCTGTGGGGCCTGGACCCCAGTCACTGCGTCCTGGCCGAGAGCGAGCACCCCTTCACCGACGGCTTCTACAGCAAGGACGTGCGGATCACCACCCACTACATGCCCCGGGATGTGCTGTCCAACCTGTATTCGGTGGCCCACGAGGGGGGCCACGCCCTGTATGAGCTCCACGTCGACCCCAGGCTGGACTACACCATCCTGTCCGGCGGCGCCTCCATGGGCCTCCACGAGAGCCAGAGCCGCCTGTTCGAGAACCTGGTGGGCCGCAGCCGGGGCTGCATCCGCCTGCTGTGGCCCACCCTCAAGCAGCTGTTCCCCAGCCAGCTGGAGGGCGTCACCGAGGAGGAGCTGTACCGGGCCGCCAACCGGGCCGAGCCGGGCCTGATCCGCACCGAGGCCGACGAGCTGACCTACTGCCTCCACATCATGGTGCGCTATGAGCTGGAAAAGGCCCTGATCCACGGGGAACTGGCAGTGGCTGACCTGCCCGCCGCCTGGAATGCCAGGTATAAAGAATACCTGGGCCTGGATGTGCCCGACGACGCCCGGGGCGTCCTCCAGGACATCCACTGGTCCCAGGGCAACTTCGGCTATTTCCCCAGCTATGCCCTGGGCAGCGCCTACGGCGCCCAGGCCATGGCCGACCTGGAAAAGACCATCGACTTCGACGCCATGTATGCTGCCGGGGACCTTGCCCCCCTGCGTCAGGAGCTGACCCGGCGGCTGTGGCACTACGGCAACCTGAAGGAGACCGGCTGGCTGGTGGAAAGCCTCTGCGGCGGCCCCTTCGATCCCCAATACTATGTGGATTATCTGACCAGCAAGTACACCGAACTGTACAACCTGTAACCAAACGCGCAAAAAGGCCCGGCCCGGGCGCATCGGGCCGGCGCCGCAAAAGGTTTGACCCAAGGGGCCCCCTGTTTCGTGAACGGAATGGGGTGCCCTTTTTCTGTGCCGGGCCCGGCTGGACCAGCAGCGGGGCGCAGCCGGCCCCATCCGGGCGGGAAGGGGAGGGACTGCCAGGGACCTGTCCGCTGGCACAAATTCCAGCGGTATGGGCGGCAGCAGACAACAAAAAAACCCGTTTCCTTTCGGAAACGAGGTTTTTGTTTTGGTGGAGATAAGCGGGATCGAACCGCTGACCTCCTGCATGCCATGCAGGCGCTCTCCCAGCTGAGCTATACCCCCATATTCGGTTGTGCGCGCCGCGGTGTTGACCGGCGACGTCAGTTATTATAGCAGAGGGCAGTGGGAATGTCAACAGGTTTTTTGCAATTTCTGCAAAAAATGCCGCCCCGCAGGGGGATGAACACCTCCGCGGGGCGGCACAATGGGGGAAGCAGTCTCAGGCGGGCTTTTTCTCCTGGGCCAGGAACAGCTGGGGGGCGGCCTTGTAGATCAGCAAAGCGGCCACCAGGGTGATCAGGGTCTCAGGCAGCATGTAGCTGGCGTTGTAGGTCAGGCTGTAAACCCAGGCCGACAGGCCCTCGTTCAGGTTGCCCCACACCAGCACGCCGGACAGAAAGCTGCACATGAACCGCAGGAACCCTGCCATGAAGGTGCCCACGGCGATGCCTACAGCCCGGTTGGAGAAGGGGCGGGCGAACAGCTCGGCCAGGCCCAGGGCCATGAAGGCCAGCACATAGTCCAGCAGCACTTCACCCAGGAAGTAGAGGAAGGTGGGCACCGGGGGAGCCCAGAAGCCCAGCAGCATCTGCAGCAGGCTGTTCACAAAGCCGGTGAACAGGCCCCACTTGACCCCGTGCCGGAAGGACACCAGCACAAAGGGCAGCATGCTCAGCAGGGTGATGCTGCCGCCGTTGGGCATGGTGAAAATACGGATGTTGGAAAGAACGGTGCCCACCGCAATCATCAGGGCACATTCCACCAGGATGCGGGTCTTGGTATAGGTTTTGGTCATCAGGAATCGCTCCTCAAGCAAGTAGTACACAAAAACAAAAGGCGCCCGCTTTTTCAGCAGGCGCCTGGGGTTGTTCACAAAACCGGACGTTCCGCAAACTTACCTACGCCGGCATTACCCGGATCAGGTTGGAGGGTGCTCCGTTTTCACGGATCTCAGCCTTTCGGCGCCCCTGTTTTCATGTCCAAGGAACAGTATAGACAACGCGGCGAAAATGTCAAGACCTGGCGGCCATCTTTTGGGGCCCAAAGGGGGCCCGGGCGGTTCCCTTTGCCGGCGGGATGGGGTATAATGGAGTCACAGCGGCGGGGAAAAGCCCCGCCCACCGAGAAAGGCGGTGTCAGCATGAAAATCACAGCACTGGTGGAGAACACCACCTCCGACGAATCTCTGGGCAAAGAGCACGGGCTGTCCCTCTGGATCGAGGCCCTGGGCCATCACATCCTCTTTGACATGGGCCAGACCGACCTGTTTGCCCGCAACGCGGCCCTTTTGGGCATCGACCTGGCCGCTGCAGACCTGGCGGTGCTGTCCCACGGGCACTACGACCACGGCGGCGGCCTGGCCAAATTTCTGGAGCTGAACCAGACCGCCCCGGTCTACCTGAACCAGCACGCCTTCGAGCCCCACTACCACGGTTCCGAGCGGTACATTGGGCTGGACCCGGCCCTTGCCTCCAGCCCCCGGCTGCATTTTGTGGGGGACACAGCCGAGATCGCCCCCGGCCTGACCCTTTCCACCTGCAACGGCAGGCCCAAGGAGAAGGATCTGGGCTGCTTTGGCCTGACGGTGGAGGAGGGCGGCGCCTTCCGGCCCGAGGATTTCCGCCACGAGCACTATCTGATGATTGAGGAAAACGGCAAGCGTGTATTGATCAGCGGGTGTTCCCACAAGGGCATCCTCAACCTGGTGGACTGGTTCCACCCCGACGTCCTGGTGGGGGGCTTTCATTTCAACACCCTGCCCCTGGACGACACCCTGGCAGGCTATGCCCGGGAGCTTTCCGCCTCCGGCACCCGGTTCTACACCTGTCACTGCACCGGCCGCAAGCAGTACGCCTTCATGAAGGACTACATGGACCGCCTGGCCTACCTCTCCACCGGGCAGACGATTTTAATCTAAACCCACCCACCGCCCTTTTAGCGGAGTCCCCCCTGCCGCTGCGCGGCAGTCCTCTTGCGCTTAGCCAATTTTTCCGGCGGGCGGCGGTGCGCCCTTGAAAAAATTGGAGCGCTGCTCCGGGTTGCCGTTAGCCAAATATACGGCGCGGGTCGCGGCCCGCTTGTATATTTGGACGGCTGCCCCTGCTCCGCTTCGGCTGTTTCTGCCGCAGGCAGCGCCTCAGCTGCGCAGCCAGCTTCGCCTCGCTGTTTCTGCCGCAGGCAGCGCTCGGCTCAGCTGCCCCCCTTCGGGGGGAACTGGCTTTTTCCTTCTCCCTTATCCACAAAGCCCGGGGGCACTTTTTGGGGGAGGCGTCAAAAATTCCCGCAGCGCAAAACCAGAAGGAGCAGTCAGAGGCCCAGAGCCCCTGTCAAGGGGCGGGCCCGCAGGGCTGGGGTTACCTCTGTGGGCGGGTGGCTGCGCAGCGTCCGACGGGCCGAGCGGCCCGGACAGCGCTACAGGCAAAAGCTTTTCACCTATCAGAAAGCAGAGCAAAAAAGGCCCCCGGATGCTCCAGCACCCGGGGGCCTTTCGGCTGTTACCGTTTAATGTCGTAGTTCATGTTCATCAGGTTGCGGATCGAGCTGGCGTCGTCGGTGATGTTGGCGTCGCCGTGGATGGTGTGCTTGATGGCGCTGCTGGCCACAGCAAAGTTCACAATGTCCATCGCCTTGTAGTTGTGCAGCATGGCATAGATCAGCCCGCTGGCAAAGGCGTCGCCGCCGCCCACCCGGTCCAGGATGTTGAAGGTGAACAGCTTGCTCTCAAAGGTGTGGCCGTCCAGCCACATGAAAGCCTTCAGGCTGTTCTCGCTGCCGCTGTGGGCGTAGCGCACATGCCGGGCAATGCATTTCAGGTTGGGGTACCGCTCGATGAAGTGCTGGAAGATTTCGTCCTGCTGCTCATAGCTGGGCTGCAGGGGCACGCCGTCTTTCCAGTCGCCGGCGGCGTGGTTGTCCTCGTCTTTCCACAGGTGGTAGGGCTCGATGCCCAGCAGCACGTCCACATAGGGCAGGCACTGGGTGCAGAAATCCCGGGCTTCCTCCCAGCTCCACAGGGTGCTGCGGAAGTTGCCGTCAAAGCTGATGGTCAGGCCCTTCTTCTTGGCGGTTTTCAGCATGTCCATGGTGATGGCCCGGCAGCTGGGGGCCAGGGCCGGGGTGATGCCGCTCAGGTGCAGCCAGTCAAAGCCGTCCAGCAGCTGGTCCAGGTCCATCCGGGAAAAATCATATTCGGTGATGGCGCTGTGCTTGCGGTCGTATGTCACCTTGGAAGCCCGGATGCCGTAGCCCGTCTCCAGGTAATAGGTGCCCAGCCGGTGGGTGGGCACTTCCTCGGGGGTGGCCAGGATCATGGGGGTGCAGTGGACGTCGTTGGACCGCAGCATCCGGATGGCGCTCTTGCCCAGGCTGTTGTTGGGCACCACGCTGAAAAAGGTGCTGTCCACCCCCAGGTTGGCCAGGGCCAGGGCAATGTTGGCCTCGCTGCCGCCGTAGCTGGCCTCGAAGCTGGAGGTCATGCGGATCTTCTCATAGTTGGGCGGGGTCAGCCGCAGCATGATCTCGCCGAAGGTGATGAATTTGGGGGCGTCGGTGTCCCGGGTCAGCAGGGGATTGTAGTGTTCCATGGGGTCCTCCTTAATGGTCGATGGTCCCGGCGGGCTGCGGCAGGGGCCGCAGATGGTTGGATTCTGTTGTATCCATTATATTGCTTTTTGGCTGGGATTTCAACCGTTTTCCCCAAAACAAACCCGGTCACTCTGATGAAAATTCGTGCCTTTTGCTGTGCATTTGGAGAAATTCAGACCCCCGTCAGGTCAAAGCTGGGGGTGTACTCCTCCCGGGCGCTGCTCTTCTGCTGCATATAGCCGGTGGTCAGGCCCTTGTCCATGGCGTAGTTCACCACCCGGCGGTACTCATAGGTGGTGATGCGGCGGCCGATGCCGTGCTGGGCCGCCTGGTAAAAGGGGGTGAACTGGCTCATCAGGCTGGGGATGAAGCAGCCGGGGTCGGCGTCGTTCCAGGCCGCCATCTGATCCAGCACTTTAAAGCTGTCGTCGATGTGCCCCGGGATGGCCAGGTGCCGCAGGATCACCCCTTTCTGGAGGATGCCGTCGGCGTCCATCACCGGGTGGCCCGCCTGGGCCATCATGGCCTCGATGGCCTCCTTGGCCACGGCGGGGTAGTCGGGGGCGGCTGAGAGCTCCCGGGCCAGGTCGGGGGAGGCGTATTTCAGGTCGGCCAGCCAGATGTCCACATAGCCCCGCCAGGCCTCTACACTTTCTACCGTCTCATAGCCGCCGGTGTTGCAGACGATGGGCAGGCGGAGGCCTTTTTCACGGGCCTGGTCCAGGGCGGCGATGATCCAGGGCTGCCACTGGCCGGGGGTCACCAGGTTGATGTTGTGGGCCCCCTGGGCCTGGAGCTCCAGGAAGATTTCCGCCAGCCGGTCCACGGTGATCTCCTTGCCCAGGGCCTGGGCGCTGATGGGGTAGTTCTGGCAGTAGCAGCACCGCAGCGAGCACCCCGAGAAAAAGACGGTGCCGCTGCCCTTTGTGCCGCTGATGCAGGGCTCCTCCCAGAAGTGGAGGGCGGCCCGGGCCGCTTTCAGGGTGCCGGCGGCGCCGCAGTAGCCCGCCTGGCCGGCGGCCCGGTCGGCGCCGCAGCTCCGGGGGCAGAGGGTGCAGCAGCTGGGAATTTCAAACGTACTAGACATGGTGCATAAAGTCCCTTCCAAAAGATTTACGGTTTGCCTGTGCCAACAGTATACCATTTTTTGCCCCCGGTGTGTTATACTGAATAGGCAAAAATGGATACAACATGATGCGCCCCGGGGCGCAGGGAGGGAAAACCATGCAGACCGAAACCGATGAAATCCGCCGCAACCTGAAATATCTGACCCTGCTGTCCCGGGATTACCCCTCCCAGGCGGCAGCCGCCAGCGAGATCATCAGCACCCAGGCCCTGCTCAAGCTGCCCAAGGGCACCGAGCACTTTATGAGCGACCTCCACGGGGAAAACGAGGCCTTTGTCCACATCCTCAACTCGGCCTCGGGGGTGATCCGTGAAAAGGTGGACGCCGTGCTGGGGGAGGAGGTCCCCGCCGAGACCCGGGCCGAGCTGGCCACCCTGATCTATTACCCCGCCGAAAAGCTGCCCCGGCTCAAGGCCCGCCAGCCCAGCCAGTCCGCCCTGGAAAACTGGTACAGCGAGACATTGCTGCGGCTGATCGGCATCTGCCGGCTGGTGTCCTCCAAGCACACCCGCAGCTATGTCCGCTCCTGCCTGCCCCCGGGCTGCGGCTATGTGCTGGACGAGCTGCTCCACGCCCACTTTGAGGACCACAACAAGGAGCTGTACTATGGCCAGATTGTGGGCAGCATCATCGAGAACGGCCGGGCCGACCGGTTCATCACCCGGCTGTGCGAGCTGATCAAGCGGCTGGCGGTGGACAAGCTCCACATCGTGGGGGACCTGTTCGACCGGGGCCCCCGGCCCGACATCATCCTGGACCTGCTGATGCGCCACCACAGCGTGGACATCCAGTGGGGCAACCACGATGTGGTGTGGATGGGGGCCGCCGCCGGCAGCCCCATCTGCGCCGCCACCGTCATGAAAACCACCCTGGCCTACCACAACCACGGGATGCTGGAAGACATCTACGGCATCAACCTGCGGCATCTCCAGCGGCTGGCCGACCAATACTACGGCCAGGACGATTTGACGATCTGGATGCCCCACACCGACGCCGCCCGGGGCCCCTACACCGAGGGGATGCTCCACCGGTGCGCCGTCATGCACAAGGCCATCTCCATCATCCTGTTCAAGCTGGAGTGCGCCGTCATCGACCGCAACCCCGATTTCCAGATGCAGGGCCGGGACTACCTGCGGCGGATCGACTGGGAGAAGGGGACGGTGAACATTGCCGGCAAGGACTACCCCCTGCGGGACACCAGCTTCCCCACCGTGGACCGGTCGGACCCCGCCGCCCTCAACGAGGACGAGCAGATGGTGCTGGACCGGCTGGTGTCCTCCTTCCGCCAGAGCGAAAAGCTCCAGCAGCATGTCCGGTTCCTCTATGCCAAGGGCAGCGTCTACCACATTGAAAACGGCAACCTGCTCTACCACGGGGCGGTGCCCATGACCGAGAAGGGCTCCTTTGCCTCCGAGCGGTTTGAGGGGCGGACCTATTCGGGCCGGGCCCTGATGGATTACTGCGACCAGCGGGCCCGGCGGGGGTACTATGCCCCCGAGGGCAGCGCCGAGCGCCAGAGCGGCCAGGACTTTTTGTGGTACCTCTGGTGCGGCAAGCTGTCGCCCCTGTTCGGCCGCAGCGCCATGACCACCTTCGAGCGGCTGTATGTGGCCGACCCCGCCACCCACCAGGAGGTGAAAGACCCCTACTACACCTGGTACAACGAGGAATCCGCCTGCCGCCGGATTCTGTCCGAGTTCGGGCTGCCGGGCTCCTGCCACATTGTGAACGGCCATGTGCCGGTGCAGGAGAAAAACGGCGAGAGCCCCATCAAGGGGGGCGGCCGGCTGATCGTCATCGACGGCGGGTTCTGCCGGGCCTACCATGAGAAAACCGGCATCGCCGGCTACACCCTCACCTATTCCAGCCGGGATATGTCCCTGCGGACCCACCAGCCCTTCATCAGCGCCGAGAAGGCCATCAACGAGAACATCGACATTGTCTCCCGGGAGAACATCCTGGAGCAGGAGAACCACCGGGTGCTGGTGGAGGATGTGGACGAAGGGGAGGCCCTGCGGGAAAAGGTCCACGACCTGAAACAGCTGGTGGAGGCCTATCAGCTGGGGTGGATCAAGGAGCAGGAAGCCCCCGACCGTGTGTGGTAACTGCCCCCACACAGGCGTTAAAAAGCTGAAAATTCTGTGAAAAAGAGAGAAAAAGACCGAATGACGATGGAGAATCTGGGCAAAACAGAAAATAAGAGAAAACCTATGGCCGGAAACTTTGCTTTTTTCGCAGAGTTGTGTATAATAGGGTGAGCCGCAGGGGCAATGGCGCAGCTGTGCCGCCCCGAAAATATGCCTGCCTGTGTCCAAAATGGGCTGTACGGGGCGGTGCGGCGGGGACGTTTATGGAATCTGCGGACCCATTGAAGGAGATCATTACTTTGGAGAAGTTTGTTGTTACCGGCGGCCGGCCCCTGCGGGGCGAAGTCGTCATTTCCGGCGCCAAGAACGCAGCCGTGGGCATCCTGCCCGCCACCATCCTGGCTTCCGGCGTCTGTGTGATCGAGAATCTGCCCAACATCAGCGACGTATCCGTCAGCCTGCACATCCTCAGTGCCCTGGGGGCCCAGGTGCGGATGCTGAACCGCAACACGTATGAGATTGATACCACCCATCTGGTCAGCACCAATGTGCCGGACGACCTGTCCCGGCAGATGCGGGCCAGCTACTACTTCCTGGGCGCGCTGCTGTCCCGGTTTGGCAAGGCCCAGGTGGCCATGCCCGGCGGCTGCAACCTGGGCCCCCGGCCCATCGACCAGCACCTGAAGGCCTTCAGCGCCCTGGGTGCCCAGGACAGCGTGGACTACGGGATGATCACCGTCCGGGCCAAGGAAAAGCTGAAGGGCGCCCGGATCTTCTTTGATAAGGTCAGCGTGGGCGCCACCATGAACGCCATGCTGTCCGCCGTCATGGCCGAGGGCCAGACCATCCTGGAAAACTGCGCCAAGGAGCCCCACGTGGTGGACCTGGCCAACTTCCTGAACATGTGCGGCGCTGATGTCCGGGGCGCCGGCACCGACGTCATCAAGGTCCGGGGCGTCACCCAGATGCACGGCTGCACCTACAGCATCATCCCCGACCAGATCGAGGCCGGCAGCTATATGGTGGCCGCTGCTGCCACCGGCGGCGACGTGCTGATCCGCAACGTCACCCCCAAGCACCTGGAGCCCATCACCGCCAAGCTGCGGCGGTGCGGCGCCGAGGTGGAGGAGTTTGACGACTCGGTCCACGTCACCCGCACCGGGCCCATCCTGCCCACCAAGATCAACACCATGCCCCACCCGGGCTTCCCCACCGACATGCAGCCCCTGATGGGCGTGCTGCTGAGCGTGGCCAAGGGCACCAGCACCATCACCGAGGGGATCTGGGACAACCGGTTCCGCTATGTGGACGAGCTGCGGAAGATGGGCGCCAACATCCAGGTGGACGGCCAGGTGGCCGTCATCGAAGGGGTGGAGCGGCTGATGCCCGCCCCCCTGCGGGCCAGCGACCTGCGGGCCGGCGCCGCCATGGTGGTGGCCGCCCTGATGGCCGACGGCACCAGCGAGATCGAGGAGATCAGCCACATCGAGCGGGGCTACGAGAACATCGTGGAAAAACTCCAGGGCCTGGGCGCCGACATCCGCAAGGTGGAGTGCACCCCCGCCGCCCTGGAACAGGCACTGTAACCATACAACATTTCATTCACCATAAATCCAGGGGAGCCGGGCCGAAAGGCTGCGGCTCCTTTGGCTGTAACCACCCAGGGCTGGGAGGGCCCTACTCCTGATGGCAGAATTTATCTCGCTTTATTCCGGTTCCTCGGGCAACTGCAGCGTGGTGCGCAGCGGCGGCCGGTACCTGCTGATCGACATGGGCAAGGGGGTGCGGGTCACCACCGGCGCTTTGCGGGAGCTGGGGCTGGAGGCCGCCGGCTGCGGCGGCATCCTGGTGACCCACCAGCACAGTGACCACGTCAAGGGCCTGGCCACCTTTCTGAAACGCCACCCCCTGCCGGTGTACGGGGCAGGGGAGACGCTGGAGGCCCTGGAAACCGGCGGGATGCTGCCGGCGGGGGTGCCGGTGTATGAGCTGGACCCGTCCGAAGGGCCCGGCCAGGAGATCGCCGGCTTTGAGGTGCGGGCCTTCCCCACCAGCCACGATGTGCCCTGCGTGGGCTACCGCATCACCACCCCCGAGGGCAAGGTGATGACCATCGCCACCGACCTGGGAGTGCTGACCCCCGCCGTCCATGCCGCCCTGGCGGGGTGCGACCTGGTGGCCCTGGAGAGCAACTACGACCCCTACATGCTGCGCAACGGCCCCTACCCCTACTACCTGCGGGCGAGGATCGAGAGCCCCCGGGGCCATCTGTCCAACGACGAGTGCAGCGAAAAGCTGGCCGAGCTGGTGCAGCAGGGCTGCCAGAAATTTGCCCTGTGCCACCTGTCCCAGGAGAACAACACCCCCGCCCTGGCGCTGCAGACGGTGTTCACCACCCTGGGGGCGGCGGGGGCTGTGCCGGGGAAGGACTGCATCGTCCAGACCCAGCGGCGCAATGAGATCAGCCCCGCCCTGGAATTTTGACCGAACCAGTTGACAAAAACGCTGTACATGGCTATAATTTGAGTGGTACGTGACGGGCCGGAGGGCCCTGCGGCACCCTGTAAAATCAACAGAGCTACTTGGCTATGACAGGGCCAGGGACGGGGCCTTTGGGCCGCACAGAGAGGGCGCTTTGAAGCTGGAAGGCGCCCCGGCTGATCCCGTTCCATGCCACCCTCGAGCTCCCGGCGACACAAGCCGGGCGCGGCGCAGCGTTATTGCGGCAAAAGAGGCGGCGGGCCTAAAGCGCCTGCCGCAAGTTGGGTGGTACCACGGAGCAGTTACGGCAGCCTTCGTCCCTTGCCGGGGCGAGGGCTGCTTTTGTTTTCGCCGGGCTGCCGTGTCATATTCAAATCCCGCCGGGCGGGCACGCCCCCCGGGCATCATCAAGGAGAGAATCATCTATGCAATGGACCGGTTTGAATGAACTGCGTGAAAAATACCTGAGCTTCTTCGAGGGCAAGGGCCACCTGCGTCTGGGCAGCTTCCCCCTGGTGCCCAAGGATGACCCCAGCCTGCTGCTGATCAACAGCGGCATGGCCCCCATGAAGAAGTGGTTCCTGGGCCAGGAGGAGCCCCCCCGTCATCGGGTGACCACCTGCCAGAAGTGCATCCGCACCCCCGACATCGAGCGGGTGGGCATCACCGCCCGCCACGGTACCTTCTTTGAGATGCTGGGCAACTTCTCCTTCCAGGATTACTTCAAGAAAGAGGTCATTCCCTGGGCATGGGAGTTTTTGACCAGCGACGAGTGGATGGCCATCCCCAAGGATAGGCTGTACATCTCGGTGTACCTGGACGACGACGAGGCCTACGACATCTGGACCAAAGAGGTGGGCATCGCCCCCGACCACATGGTCCGGATGGGCAAGGAGGACAACTTCTGGGAGCACGGCTCCGGCCCCTGCGGCCCCTGCTCCGAGATCTACTTTGACCGCGGCCCCGAGTACGGCTGCGGCAAGCCCACCTGCGGCCCCGGCTGCGACTGCGACCGCTATATGGAGATCTGGAACCTGGTGTTCAGCCAGTTCGATTCCGACGGCAAGGGCCACTATGACCGCCTGCCCCGCCCCAACATCGACACCGGCATGGGCCTGGAGCGCCTGGCCTGCGTGATGCAGAACGTGGGCAACCTGTTCGAGGTGGACACCGTCCAGAGCGTGCTGCACCATGTGGAGCACATCGCCGGCAAGACCTACAAGCAGGACGACAAGACCGACATCTCCATCCGCGTCATCACCGACCACATCCGCAGCTGCACCTTCATGGTGTCGGACGGCATCCTGCCCTCCAACGAGGGCCGCGGCTACGTGCTGCGCCGCCTGCTGCGCCGCGCCGCCCGCCACGGCCGTCTGCTGGGCATCCAGGGCCCCTTCCTGGTGGACCTGGTGGAGACCGTCATCCAGTCCAGCGAGAGCGCTTACCCCGAGCTGCGTGAGCACGCCGCCTACATCAAGAAGGTGGTGGGCACCGAGGAGGCCAACTTTGCCCGCACCATCGACGCCGGCATGAACATCCTCAACACCATGATCGACGAACTGGAGAAAGAGGGCATCAAGACCCTGGGCGGCGCCGACGTCTTCAAGCTGAACGACACCTTCGGCTTCCCCCTGGACCTGACCAAGGAGATCGCCGCCGAGCAGGGCATCGAGGTGGACGAGGAAGGCTTCCACGCCGAGATGACCAAGCAGAAGGAGCGGGCCCGCTCCGAGCGCCTGAAGAAGAACATTTCGGGCTGGAGCGCCGACCTGTTCGGCTCCCTGGACGCCGCTCCCACCGTCTTCACCGGCTATGACACCCTGACCGACCAGGGCACCGTGGTGGCCCTGTCCGATGAGGAGACCCTCACCGACGGCATCTCCACCGACGACCAGGCCAAGGAAGACGTGCTGGTGGTGCTGGACAAGACCCCCTTCTACGCCGAGATGGGCGGCCAGGTGGCCGACCACGGCGTGCTGACCGGTGAGAACTGCACCCTGAAGGTGCTGGACGTCAAGAAGACCCCCAAGGGCTACTTCGTCCACACCTGCGTGCTGGAAAACGGCCTGGTCCGTGTGGGCGACGTGCTGACCGCCCAGGTGGACCACGAGTACCGCTGGGCCATCGCCCGCAACCACACCGCCACCCACCTGCTGCAGGCTGCCCTGCGGGAGGTGCTGGGCGACCATGTCCACCAGGCAGGCTCCTACCAGGATGCCCATGTGACCCACTTTGACTTCACCCACTTCAGCGCCGTCACCCCCGAGGAGCTGGCCAGGGTGGAGGAGATTGTCAACGACAAGATCTACGAGGCCATGGACGTGAACGTCCAGAGCATGCCTCTGGCTGAGGCCAAGAAGATGGGCGCCATGGCCCTGTTCGGCGAGAAGTACGGCGAGATCGTCCGGGTTGTGGACGTCTGCGGCTGGTCCACCGAGTTCTGCGGCGGCACCCATGTCAAGAACACCGCCCAGATCGGCGGCTTCAAGATTGTCAGCGAGTCCTCTGTGGCCGCCGGCATCCGCCGCATCGAGGCTGTCACCGGCAAGAACCTGCTGCGCCGTGCCAACGACCAGGAGCAGACCCTCCGCCGCACCGCCGCTGCCCTGAAGGCCAGCAACGTGGCCGACGTGGTGGCCCGCGCCGAGGCTGTCATGGCCGAGAACAAGGCCCTGACCAAGGCGCTGGAAACCATGAAGGCTGAGGTGGCTGCCTCCAAGGTCACCGACCTGTTCAAGAATGCCGCCGAGGTCAACGGCGTCAAGATCATCACCGCTTACTTCGCCGGCACCGCCAGCGACACCCTGCGTGGCATGTGCGACACCATCCGGGACAAGGCTGTCAACCCGGTGGTGGCCGTGCTGGTGGGCAGCGACAACGGCAAGACCACCATGGCTGTGGCCGTCAACAAGCTGGCCCAGGAGAAGGGTCTCAAGGCCGGCAACCTGGTCAAGGAGCTGTCTGCCATTGCCGGCGGCAAGGGCGGCGGCAAGCCCGACTTCGCCATGGCCGGCCTGAAGGACGCCACCAAGATCGACGAGGCTCTCAACGCCGCCGGCGATGTGGCTGCCCGCCAGATGGCCTGAGCGCTGAAAACCAAGGACTGCTGCGCGAAAACGCGCTGAAAGAAACCATTACACCGCCCGGGAAAGGAGCTGTCAACAATGGAAGATTGCCTGTTCTGTAAAATCGCCGCGGGGGAAGTGCCCTCCAACAAGCTGTACGAAGATGACCAGCTGCTGGCCTTTTACGACATCGACCCCCAGGCACCGGTTCACTTTTTGGTGATCCCCAAAAAGCACATCCCCTCGGCCGCCGCCCTGACTGAAGAGGACGGCGCCCTGCTGGGCCACATCTTTGCCACCATCGCCAAACTGTGCAATGACCTGGGCTGCGACGGCGGCTACCGGATCGTTTCCAACGTGGGGGAGGATGCAGGCCAGAGCGTCAAGCACCTGCATTTCCACGTGATGGCCAAGCGCCCCATGGGCTGGCCTGCGGGCTGATGGCCAGGAAAAGGAGGAATCACCATGGCTGAAACCTATACCCTGCACGTGGCGGGCCTGACCCGCCAGCTCACCATCTGCAAGGTGAACGACCACATGGACATTGCGGCCTTCATCATGCTGGGTGACACCGAGCTGACGGTGGCCGCCGCAGCCGAGCTGCTGAAAAAGTGCCCCGACTTTGACATCCTGCTCACCGCCGAGGCCAAGGGCATCCCCCTGGCCCACGAGATGAGCCGCCAGAGCGGCAAACCCTACGTCTGCGCCCGCAAGAGCGTCAAACTGTATATGAAGGACCCGGTGATCGTGGAAGATCAGTCCATCACCACCGAGGGCAAACAGAAGCTGGTCATCGACCGCAAAGAGCTGGACGAGATGAGTGGCAAACGGGTGCTGGTGGTGGACGATGTGATCTCCACCGGCGGCTCCCTCAAAGCCCTGGACGCCCTGGCCGAGCAGACCCACTGCGACATTGTGGGCCAGGCCGCCGTCCTGGCAGAAGGGGACGCAGCCAAGCGGAAGGACATCATCTTCCTGGAGCCGCTGCCTCTGTTCTTCCACTGATGGGGTGAGGCGGCCGGTCTGCGCGCTGTTTGCCGGAGCGCTGGGCGCGCAGCTGATGGCTGCCATCGAGCCGCAGGCGACCTTCGGGCCGCTTGCGGCTCTCTTTGTTGGGGCGGCCATGTTGGGCTGGCGTCTGGCCGGCGGGCGGCGGGTGCTGCCCTGGCTGCTGGCCGGGGCGGCGCTGGGGCTGGGGTTCTTTGCCCGCACCCAGGGCCGGCTGGATGACCTGACCCAGCGCTTCGGCGGGGCCCAGGTGACCCTCACCGCCTCGGTGGAGCAGGTCCAGGAGGGCTACCAGTGGGGCACCGTCCGGGCCCGGCTGCGGGTCACCCAAGCCGGCGGCGAGGCGGCAGACTTCTGCTGCTGGTGCGAGGACCTGCCCGCCTGCGCGGCGGGGGAACAAATCCAGGGCACCTTTGTGCTGGACGTCCCAGACCCCCAGGACCGGAAAGGCCGCTACGCCGACGGGGACGCCTTCACCGCGTCTTACCAGGATGGCTTTGTGGACCTGGGGCCGGCGGCGGGCTTCCGGCCCTGGACCGCCCGGCTCCAGCAGGCCCTCAGCCAGGCCCTCTGCCGGGACCTGGAAGGGGACGAGGCCGGGGCCCTGGCGGCCATGGTCGCCGGGGATTCCAGCTTCATCACCAAAGATTTGAAAGAGGCCTACCGGGCAGCGGGGCTGGCCCATGTGCTGGTGGTCAGCGGGATGCACGTCACCATCCTCTGCGGCCTGGGGCTGCCGGGGCTGTGGAACCCCGCCGCCCTGCTGGCAGCCGCCCAGAAGCTGGCCCTGCTGATTCCGGGGGCGGCAGGGGCCTGGCTCTACCGCCGTTTGGGCGTGCACCTGGTCCGGCTGCAGATGCGCCGGGCCCGGGCCATCAAAGGCTGCTTTGACCCCCGAAAGGTCTGGGCCCAGCGGCTGCGGGCCCTCTGGCCGGTGGGGCTGGCAGTATTGCTGGCGGGGATCACCGGCTGCACCCCCTCGGTGCTCCGGGCCGCCGCGGCGGTGATCATCGGGGCTGCGGGGGTGTGGCTCCATGCCCCCGCCGACGCCCTCACCAGCCTGGCCTGGGCCGGGCTGGGGATGAGCGCCCTCAACAGCTACGCCGTCTGGGACGTGGGGTTCCAGCTGTCCTTTGCGGCGGTGGCGGGCACCCTGGCGGGGGTGGAAATCGCCCGCCGGGGCCCGCAGCACCAGGACAACGCCCGGCGCCCCGGCCAGGGCAGGGCGCCCTGGTTCCAGCGGCTGAAAGAGAACATCGGGCGCCAGCTGCGCACCACCGCCTGCATCTCGGTCTGCGCCACGGCGGCCACCTTCCCCATCCTGGTGGGCTGGGGGATGAGCACCAGCCCCTACGCTTTGGTGTCGGGGGTGGCCATCCTGTGGGTGGTGCAGCCCCTGATGACCCTGGGCATCCTGGCGGCCCTGGCCGGGATGGTGCCGGCCCTGGACCCGGTGTACCACCTGCTGGCCGCCGGGGCGGGGGCCCTGGCCCGGCTGCTCAACGGCTGGGCCCGGATGGCGGCCGGGTGGCCGGGCAGCCGGTTCCGGTTTGACACAAGCTACGCCGCCGTGGTCTGCCTGGCTTTGATGGGCCTGTGCTGGCTGGCCTGGCGGGGCAAAGTCCGGCCCCGGTACTGGGTGCCGGCAGCGGCAATAACCGCCGCCCTGGCCATGGGCGCCGCCAGCTGGCTGGGCCGGGATGTGATCCAGGTCAGCCTGGTGGGCGGCAGCCAGAACCCCTCCGCCATCCTCTCCCAGGGGGATACGGTGGTGGTGCTCTACCGGGGCGGCACCAGCGGCCCCGAGGCGGTGGAGCAGTGGCTGGAAAGCCACGGGGCAGGCCAGCCCCAGCTGGTCATCGACCTGCGGAGCCAGCCCTCCGCCTACGACCAGCCCGCCGCCGGCCGGGTCATCACCCCGGCCTGGTTCCAGAGGGACTACTATCACTACGAGATCAGCTGCGGGCCCTTTGACACCGAGCTGCTGAAAACCCCGGATGGGATCATCCTGGTGGTGGAGGCCGGGGGCTGGCGGCTGGGCACTGTGTCCGGCAGCCCGGAACTGGCCGCCCCGGTGGCGGTGGACTGGCTGCTGGCTTCTCCCGCCGACCCCCAGCCCTTCCGGTGGCAGGGGGCGGCGGCCCTGGGCCGCTATGGCTGGATGGACCCGGATGCTGACCCCGCCGCAGGGCTGCTGCTGGGGCAGGAGAAATACCGGATGCTGCAATGAGACAGGAGGCGTCGCCATGCCCACACAAGCCAAACTGGAAGCCCTGGCACAGCAGGGGTGCCCGGTGTACTACTTTTACTCCACCGAGAAATACCTGGTGCACCAGGCGGTGCAGCAGGCCTGCCGCCTGCTGGCTGCCGGGGCGGACGAGGAGATCAATGTCCTGGAAGGGGCCGCCCCCGATGTGGACCAGCTGATCATGGCGGCGGGGACCATCTCCTTTTTCGGCACCCGGCGGGTGGTGTGCCTGCCCGAGGCCGACCCCGGCGCCTACGGGGAAAAGGACCTGGCCGCCTTCCTGGACACCCTGGCCAGCCTGGAAAACGCGGTGGTGGTGCTGGGCAGCGTCTTTGAGGGCGACCGCAACGGCCGGGCCAAACCCGGCAAGCGGGCCCAGAAGGTGATCGACCAGTGCCGAAAGCTGGGCTGGGCCGAGGAGCTGGCCAAGCCCACCGCCGCCCAGCTGCGGCAGATGGTGATCGACCGGGCCGCAGCCCAGGGGGCCGAGCTCACCGGCCAGGGGGCGTCGGCCCTGCTGGACCGCTGCGGGGAGGACCCCTACCTGCTGGAAAACGAGGTGGACAAGCTGGCGGCGGGGTCGGGCTACCGCACCATCACCCCGGCCCTGGTGGCCGAGATGGGGGTGGTGAGCCTGGAAGCCGACGTCTTTGAGATGGTGCGGATGGTCACCGCCCGCAACGCAGCCGCCGCCTGCAAAAAGCTGCAGGTGCTGCTGCGGCTCCAGCAGGAGCCCATCGCCATCACCGCCGCCATGATCGGCAGTTATGTGGACCTTTACCGGGTCAAGCTGGGCCAGCAGCACAAAAAGAACTACACCACCGTGTTCAAGGATTTCGGCTACAAGGGCAGCGATTACCGGCTGAAACGGTCGGCCCAGACGGCGGCGGGCTACAGCCTGCCCCAGCTGCGGCGGTGCCTGAAGATTCTGCTGGAACTGGACAAAAACCTGAAAGGCCAGCCGGTGAGCCCCCAGACTTTGCTGGAGACGGCCCTGTGCCGGCTGGCCATGGAAGGAGGGGGCTTATGACCCAGCGTCTGCACACCGGCCGGGTGCTGGTGGTGGAGGGCAAATACGACGCTGCCCGGCTGGCCCGGCTCACCGACGCCATGATCCTGCTGACCGGGGGCTTCGCGGTGTTCTCGGACAAAAAGCGCCAGAAGCTTTTAAAGCAGCTGGCCCGCCAGAACGGCCTGATCCTGCTGACCGACTCGGACAAGGCAGGGTTCCAGATCCGCACCTACATCACCAACCTGGTGGGGGCGGAGCATGTGGTCCAGGCCTACATCCCGGCCCTGCCGGGGAAGGAAAAGCGGAAAGCCGCCCCCGGCAAGGAGGGGCTGCTGGGGGTGGAAGGGGTGCCCGACGAGGTGGTGCTCCGCAGCCTCCGGGAGGCTTTGGGCCCCGAGGCCGACCAGCCGAGCCCCCCCAAAGAGGGCCGGGCCGTCACCTACGCCGACCTGTATGACTGGGGGCTGTCGGGGACAGCCGGGGCCGCCGACCGGAAATACCGGCTGCTGGGGGCCCTGGGGCTGCCGCCCCGTCTTTCCAAAAAGGAAATGCTGGAAGTATTCAACCGCCTGTATACCTTTGAGCAGCTGGACAGCCTGCTGCACCAGCTGGAAGAAACCCCGGAATAACAAAACACAAAAGCCCGGCCCTTCCCTGAACCGAACCAGTAAAAACGGACAATAGACAAAACGCCCCCTGTGTAGGAAAATAAACCTATACAGGGGGTGT
>CALWZK010000001.1 GCA_944386015.1 uncultured Faecalibacterium sp. | reverse complement strand
AGCACTTTTTTGAAGTGTTTTTCGCTCGCTCTTTTCTGTTGTGGGGCGCTCGTCGGAGCGCTCACATATAGTACTACAGATCCGGACATTTGTCAAGGGATTTTTCCATATTTTTTCAGGATTCGATCAACACTTGCGCTTTATGTCCGCTGTAGAATAGATTTTACCATAATTTTTCCCGAATTGCAATAGTTTTTTGCATTATCCTTCCAAAAGTTTTGCCCGCATCATTTGGAGGATCTTTCTTTCCCGCCGGGAAACCTGCACCTGAGTCGTATGCAGCAGCTTTGCTGTATCACTTTGGGTGCGGTTCCCGTAAAAACGCAGCCGGATCAAGGTCCGGTCCTGTTCCGAGAGGCTGTCCAGAACTTCTTCCAAACTGATTTTATCGGACAGCTCTTCCTCCGGGGAGGCCACCGGAATATCCAGCTGACGGTCATCCCCATCGTCCGTCTCGGGGGTAAGGCTCATGGCGGGCATGGAGGCCCGAATGGCCAGGGCCACGGCTTCCGGTGTTTCCCCCAGCTCTTCCGCCAGCTGCCCCACCGTCATTTCGGAGCCATACTGTTTCATATAGCGTTCCCGGGCTGCACTGATCCGCAATCCAAGCTCCTTGATGGAACGGCTGACCTTAACGGTGCCCCCGTCCCGAAACAGCTTTTTGATTTCTCCCAGAATCACCGGCACCGCATAAGTGGAAAAGCATACCCCCCGGGTCTCATCAAAACCGTCACAGGCTTTTACCAGGCCCATACATCCTGCACTGTAGAGGTCATCGTATTCGATGCCCCGGCCACGAAAACGGCCGGCGCAACTGTGCACCAGCCCCAGATTCTTCTCAATAAAAACGCTCCGCCGGGTTTTGTCCGATACCATAAATCTGCCGCCTCTCCTTATAAGTTATGTATCGGATGTCTTGGCGGCCAGCTGTTTGGTCATCACCACCCTGGTGCCCCGGGCCGGATGGGAGGTCACTTTCACCTGATCCATAAAGCTCTGCATCACCGCAAAGCCCAGGCCGGACCGTTCCTCCGGGTCCCCGGTGGTGAACAGCGGCTCCATGGCCTGGGCCACATCGGGAATCCCGATCCCCCGGTCTGCCACCGTGATCCTGATCCGCCGGTCGGGATAGACCGCAATCGTCATCACAATCTGTCCCACCCGGTCCGGGTAGGCGTGGACAATGCAGTTGGTCACCGCCTCGGAAACCGCTGTCTTGATATCCGCCAGCTGGGGCACCGTGGGATCATAGCGGGCCAGGAAGGCCGCCACTGCCCCCCGGGCATAGGCCTCATTGACGCTGAGAGAATCGAACTGAATCCGGGTACTGTTTTCTGCTTTCATGTCTGATTGCCTCCTTCGCTGCTGACCGCAGCCTGATTGGGATCGCCGCAGGGAATCTGTGCCAGGTCCAGAACCCGGCGCAGCTGGCGGGGCGCATGCTGCACCTGAATCCGTCCGCCCAGCGCCTTGACCCGCCGCTGGCGGCCCAAAATCAGCCCCACCCCCGATGAATCCATAAAGCCCACCCCGCTGAAATCCAGCACCAGGGTATGGGGCAGATGGCAGACCAGGGCGTCGTCGATTTCCAGCCGCAGGGACTGGGCCGCATCGTGATCGATCTCCCCCGTCAGATACGCATACAGGGTATCGCCCGCCATGCTGAACCTCACATTCGCCATCGCGCTTTCACTCCTTACATCAAAAAATCCCGTACACTATGCATCTAGTGTACGGGATATGCCTTGACTTTTTTAGAAAAGGGTGTCGATGCCCTTAGTTTTCCAGCAGATGTTCAGCTTCCAGGGCCAGCGCCTCACTGCCGCAGATCAGGATGCCCCGTCCGCCGGCGGCCCGGGCCGCTGCAATGGCCTGCTCCAGATCGGTGCAGACTTCGGTTTCAAAGTGGAAGCGGGCCAGATCTGCCAGGGTGTGGGCCAGGGCCGGGTCTTCCCCTGCCGGAACCGTCAGGTACAGGCGGTCGATGGGGCCTTCCTCCCCCATGCCGGGCATCTTGTCCTTGTCCTTCTTCTGGTCGGCGGGCAGCAGGCCGTTTTCCAGGGTGGCAAAGAAGTCCTCTGCCCCCTCTTTGGTCCGCAGGCCGATGACGGCGTTGAGGTGCCGCACTTTGGCCATCTGCAGCACCCGCAGCAGGGCTGCCGCCTGCTGGGGGGTGCGGCAGGCATCCAGAATCACCAGCGGGTCCCGGGAGAGGATGCGGATGCTGCTGCGGTTTTGGGTGGCCGCCATGCCGCCCAGGATGGCGTCATCCTGGATGTCGTGGCCTTTGCGCCAGAGGGCCAGGGACAACTCCACCGCCACTGCTACATTGCAGGCGGCGTGATAGCCCATGAAGGCGGGGGGCACATCGTATCCGCCATAGTCCACCCGGGCAGTGGGCTTGTCCTCGTCGGGGAAGGTGATGTCATCCTCTTCAGGAACCACCAGCTCGCAGTCGGCCTTGCCCGCTGCCACAATGATTTCGGTCAGAGCTGCCTTGGGCTGGCCCGGCGCTGTGACGCAGACCGAGCCTTTCCGCATGACGGCAGCCGCATCATGGGCCAGGCGCTCGATGGTGCGGCCCGAACCGTCGGGGCCGATGTGAGTGACGGCGCAGGCCGGCACTTCGGGCAGCACCGAGGCCAGGGCCCCGTCCGCCGTCTCCACCACAGCGAAGAAGCACCCCGCTGCCCCAAAGCAGCTGCAAGCCGCGGCCAGTTCCGCCGCCGGGCGGGACAGCAGCGTCCCTTCCAGAATCCGGTCTGCGGCCTCGGCATAGGCCTCTGCAGCGGCGCCAGTCAGGGGCTGGCCATCCACCTTGATCCGGGCAGAAAGGGGCTCAGAGCCGGCCGTATACAGGCCGGTGCGGAACCCTGCCTCTTTCAGAATCCCCGCCGTCAGGGCGGCAACGGTGGTCTTGCCGGCGGTTCCTGCCACCGGGATATACTTCACGGCCGGTTCCGCCGCCGGGGGCAGGGCTGCGGCGAAATCCTGGGGCGCATCAAAGCCGTCGGGCAGAGAAGCAAAAAACTCGTCTGCCTGCTGCATGGTTTGGATGGTACGCATGATCAATTCCTTTCCAAAGACTGAAACGCCCAAATTTCCAATGTTTGATTGGGAGATTCAGGCGTTTCAGGTTGCTGTTTATGATTGTGATTCGCGGGGATGGTGCCCAAAGAGAGCCCCAAAGAGGGCCCGGAGCAGGGCCAGGAAGACCAGGCCTGCCAGCATGCCGGCCACTACGCCGCCGAAATCAATCCAGACATCGGTGACGCGGCTGCCCCGGCCCTGGAAGAACAGCTGGATGGTCTCGTCGGTGAGGGCTGTCAGGACGCCCGCCAACGCCGGCCAGCTGAGGTAAGGCAGCAGGCGCCGATGGCGCCCGGCCGCAACCCGGGTCACCAGCACCAGGAAGAAGCCCTCCAGCATATACTCACAGAAATGGGCCAGTTTGCGGACGATGTGGTCGGTCAGCCGGGCCGCCAGGCCGGGATGGCCCAGACGGCGCAGCAGGTCCTGCAGGAGAGCCAGCACCCGCCCGCTGGCACCGGAGGATACGGTCGCCGTCTGCATCGAGTTGGAGAAGATGAAGCAGACCGTCCACGCCAGCCCTGCCAGCACCAGCAGTTTCAGGATGGTCCAAAGCCAGCTGCAACGCGTTTTGTTCATAGTTCTCCCATCAGCCCAGAGCCTGGATGCTCTGTTCAATGTTGGTCAGCTTATCCTGGCTGCGGGCCATCTTGGCCCGGGTTTCCTCCACCAGGGCAGCGGGGGCCTTCTCCACAAACTTGGGGTTGGCCAGCTGGTTTTTGAACATGGCCAGCTCTTTTTCTGCCTTGGCCTTTTCCTTGTTCAGGCGGGCCAGCTCCTTCTCACGGTCCACCAGCTCCATCATGGGGATGAAGCCGCGGGCAGCGTGGGTGGACACCTGCACCATGCCATCGGTGGTGCCGGTGTATTTTTCGGTGAAGGAAACCTCGGTGGCAAAGGCAAACTTGGCCAGGTAGATCTGGGCCCGCTGGAAGGGCACCGGGTCTGCGGTCTCGATGACCATGCTGGTCTTCTTGGCGGGATGGACGTTCATCTCGGTGCGCATGGTGCGGACCGCCTTGATATAGTCCATCACCTTCTCAAAGGCTTCCTCCTCCTCGGGCCAGCTGAAGGCCTCGTTGGGGGTGGGCCAGGCGGCGGTCATGATGGTCTCGCCGCTGCCGGGCAGAGCCTGGTACAGCTCCTCGGTGATGAAGGGCATGAAGGGATGCAGCAGCTTCAGGGCCTCGCTCAGGACATGGACCAGCACCCGGCGGGCAGTATCGGCCTGGACGGGGTCGCCCGAGTTCAGGCGGGGCTTGGCAATCTCAATGAACCAGTCGCAGTAGACATCCCAGATAAAGCTGTTGATCTTGGCGGCAGCCAGGCCCAGCTCGTAGTGGTCGATGTTGTCGGTCATGGCGCCGGCCACCTGGCTCAGCTTGGTCAGCACCCACTTGTCGCTCATATCCAGCAGGCTGGCGTCGGGCAGGCCGGGGGTGAAGTCCTCGGGCAGGTTCATCAGGACAAAGCGGGTGGCGTTCCACAGCTTGTTGGCAAAGTTGCGGGCAGCCTCCACCTTTTTCTCGCTGTAGCGCATGTCGTTGCCGGGGGTGGAGCCATCCACCAGCATAAACCGCAGGGCGTCGGCGCCGTACTTGGCGATGACTTCCAGCGGGTCGATGCCGTTGCCCAGGCTCTTGGACATCTTGCGTCCCTGGCTGTCACGGACAATGCCGTGGATGCAGACGGTGTGGAAAGGAGCCTTGCCGGTGTAGGCCAGGCCCGAGAAGATCATCCGGCTGACCCAGAAGCCAATGATGTCATAGCCGGTGACCAGGGTGTCGGTGGGATAGAAGTAGGCCAGATCCTCGGTCTGCTCGGGCCAGCCCAGGGTGCTGAAGGGCCACAGGGCCGAGGAGAACCAGGTGTCCAGGGTGTCGGGGTCCCGGGTGAGATGGGTGCAGCCGCACTTGGGGCAGGCAGCGGGGGCTTCCTTGGCCACCACCGTCTCGCCGCACTCGTCGCAGTACCAGGCGGGGATCTGATGGCCCCACCACAGCTGGCGGCTGATGCACCAGTCACGGGTGTTCTTCATCCAGTTCATATAGTTCTTGGTGAAGCGCTCGGGGACAAAGCGGATCTCGCCCTTTTCCACCGACTCGATGGCGGGCTTGGCCAGAGGCTCCATCCGCACAAACCACTGCTTGGAGACCATGGGCTCGATGGTGGTGTGGCAGCGGTAGCAGGTGCCCACCTCGTGGCGCAGGGGCTCCACCTCTTTCAGGTAGCCGCCGGCCTCCAGGTCAGCCAGGATGGCCTTGCGGGCCTCCATGGTGGTCATGCCGGCATACTTGCCGCAGTCCAGCACCTCGGGCTCGTTGACGGTGTTCTTGCCGGCGGCGAAGAGGGCGTCGGCAGCGGCCTTGTCGGCGGCGCCGGTCATGTGGCCATCATAGGTGAAGACCCGGACGATGGGCAGGTTGTGGCGCAGGCCCACCTCAAAGTCGTTGGGGTCGTGGGCGGGGGTGATCTTCACCACGCCGGTGCCCTTGGTCATATCGGCGTGCTCATCGCAGACGATGGGGATCTCCTTGTTCAGCAGGGGCAGGATCACATGGCAGCCGTGCAGGTGGGCGTAGCGGGGGTCATCGGCATTGATGGCCACGGCGGTATCGCCCAGCATGGTCTCGGGACGGGTGGTGGCCAGCTCCAGCATCTCGCCGGTCTCTTTCACCGGGTAGAGCAGATGCCAGAAGTGGCCGTCCTGCTCGGTGTACTCCACCTCGGCGTCCGAGATGGAGGTGTTGCAGTGGGGGCACCAGTTGACCATCCGGTTGCCGCGGTAGATCAGGCCCTGGTCGTACAGGCGGACAAAGACCTCCCGCACTGCTTTGGAGCAGCCCTCATCCATGGTGAACCGCTCCCGCTGCCAGTCGCAGCTGCTGCCCAGCTTTTTCAGCTGGCTGACAATCCGGCTGCCAAACCGGTTTTTCCAGTCCCAGGCGCGCTCCAGGAAACCTTCGCGGCCCAGGTCCTGCTTGGTCAGGCCCTCCTTGGCCATGGCCTCCACCACCTTGGCCTCGGTGGCAATGGATGCGTGGTCGGTGCCGGGGACCCACAGGGCGGCATAGCCCTGCATCCGCTTGGTGCGGATCAGGATATCCTGCATGGTGTTGTCCACGGCGTGGCCCATGTGCAGCTGGCCGGTGACATTCGGCGGCGGCATCACGATGGTGTAGGGTTTCTTGTCGGGGTCGGCCTTGGTGTGGAAGTAGCCGCCATCCTGCCAGAACTGGTAGATCCGGTCCTCCACCTGGCTGGGATCATATTGCTTTGCGAGTTCCTTCATGGGCAAATCCTCCTGTTTGTGCTGGTGGGGGACAAAAAAGCCGCCCCACGGAAATTCCATGGGACGGCTGAATCTTTTGAGCCGCGGTACCACCCAAATTGCGCGGGGTCAGCTCTGACGCCGCGCCTCTTGACGCCCCGGTAACGTGGGGCAAACCCGGGAGCGGCTGACAGGCTGACCGCCTTTCACCGCTCCAGCTCCGGAGTGACAGCGCGCTGCCCTGCCCTGCCGGCTTGCACCGAACCCGGCTCTCTGCAAGGGTGGCCGCAGCACACACTCTCCTTCATCGCATTTGGATGGAATAAATATAGCGGTTTTGGGCCGGTTTGTCAATATCCAACCCGGTCCCGGCCCCGGCCCGGGCCGCGGCGCCGATTTGCCGCGGCAGAGGACAGAATCCGGCAAAATTCCGCCTTTTTTCTGCAAAAAAGCCAAATTTTATCTCCGCTTTCCTCCTTTCTGTGGTACAATAAAAGCAAGAAACAGAAGATTTCCTTTTTCGCAGCGAGGCACCGCCATGCATCCCACCAGCCCCGTATTGATCCCGGCCGCAGAACACCGCGCCCTTTGAGGGCAGCGGCAGTGTTTCTGCGGCCTTTTTGCACCCTGAGCCAAAGGAGGTTCTCCATGACGCTGCTGGAACAGTGCCAGGTGTGGCACATCCACGACCAACACCAGAAAATCTTTGATGCCATCGAGGCCCTTTCCCCTGAACAGCGCACCGCTGACACCGACATGGAGCTGGCCCGGGCCTGCAACAATCTCGCCGACCCCGAGACCAGGGATGGCCGGGCCCTGCTGCGCCGGGCTATCGGCCTGCTGGAAGCCCATCAGGCGGAGTTGCAGGATACCTACAGCTGGAACTTCCGGATGGGCTACGCCTACTACTACCTGGATCAGGAGGGCCCGGCCCTCCGGTATTTCATCCGGGCCCTGGACCTCCACCCCGGCGACGGCCCCGACGTCAATACCGCAGAGGAAGTGCAGTCTCTGATCAGCGACTGCCGCGAGCGGCTGGCCCTGCCCTGGTTCCAGCAGCAGTTCCGGGAGCGGGCCGCCGCAGCCTGGGCCGCCTTCAGACAGGGAGAAGCCGGGCTGCTGAATCTGCTGGGCCAGGGTCAGACCCAGCAGGCCGCAGCCCTCTGTCAGCAGCTGCTGGCCCCGGTTGTGGAGGAAATGCGGCCCGCCCTGGAGACCAGCGGCGGCCGGTGCCAGCTCTGCTGTTCTGCGGCGGGCAGCCTGCCCCTGGCCATGGCCCTGGATTTTTTCCGGCAGCAGATGCCTGAACCCCTGCGCACCCGCTGGGATGTAATCATCACTGACCGCCCCGACGGGGCTGCATCCTTTGCCCCGGAGCAGCTGCCGCCGGGCATCCAGACCGCTGAGGAGGACCCGGAATCCGGCTCTCCCGCCCGGTTCTGTTACCGCGCCCTGCCCAACCCCGACCCTGACGCCGACTGGCGGATGGACGTCACCGACGGCGTCACCAGCTGCCCGCCCCTGCTGGCAGGGTATCTGGAAAACGATGACGCTGAGATCGACCTGTGCCACCGGCACGGGATCGCCGCCGGCTTTTTCTGCTGGCCGCTTTCATCGGGCCAGGACGCTTTTTCGACGGTGCTGGAAGATTTGCAGGCCGCCCTGGACCGGCAGGCCGGCCCCGAGGCCTGCACCATCACCGGCTATGCCCGGGGCACTTTCTGCGGCTATCTGGACTTTCTGGCCTGGGATCTGCCCGCCGTCCTGGACGCAGCCAGGGACTTTTTTGCAGGCAGCGGCCTGGACTGGGCCAACTTTCACTCCTTCCGCCGGGATGTCTCCACCGTCCGGCTGTTCACCCGGGAGGACAAGCCCGCCCTGGACCCTGAGACCAGCTCCCTGCTCCACCCCCAAGATATCGAAGCCCTGGAATCCTTCTGCGAGGACGGTTCCGGCTACTACTACAAGATGCTGGATTACCTGCAGCACTTGATCCAGGAAGGCGTCCAGTCCGGGCAGTTCACCGAGGGGCAGGCCCGCCGGGATTTGCAGATCGCCCTCTGGTATGCCTTTGCCTGCAACAACATCGGCGAATACGAGTTTTACTACCGGGCCGCCCAGTGGATGCCCGACTCGGAGCCTGCTGCCGCCGGCTGCGGGGCCTGGTATTACCGGTATTCCTGTTCCCTCACCTACTGCGGCCGGCTGGAGGAGGCCCGCCGCTATGCCGAGGCCGGGACAGAGCAGGAGCCCTCCTACCCCTGGATCTGGCTCCAGGCCGCCAAGATCCGGGCTTACTTTGGCGACAGGGCCGGGGCGCTGGAAGCCGTCCGGCAGGGCCTGGCCCTGGTGCCGGGGGACTATGAGTTTTTGACATTGCAGGAGGAAATCCGGGCCGGGGCCAGCCTGGAACAGATGGAATACCACTGGATCGACCCCGGCGCCGACGGCAGCCTCCAGGAGGATGATGACCCCGACGCCGTGGAAAAGCTCCGCTCCATCGCCTGCATTACCACCGATGCCAAGGGCCTGGAACAGTTTTACGCCATCTTCCGCCCCGACCCCGCCGCATACCAGCGGGATGACCCTTACTGCAGCTTCCCTTATACCGTCAAGGGCCGTCGGTTTGAGGTTGTGTTCCAGATGAATGAGGCAGCCCTTTCCAAGCTGGACCCCCGCTGGCTGCGGACCCAGAAGCAGCGGATGGACAGCGGGCGCTGGCTGACCCGCCAGGCCGGGCTGGACGAGACCGGGACCCTGGTCCAGGTTCTGATCCGGCTGGGCCACCAGGTGAGCCTGATCTACCAGACCAGCCGCCGGGACGCCCCCTATTTCCAGGTGTGGCTGGACCAGGACGGCAACCTTGCCGCCCGGCCCGACCGGGAACCAAATCCTTCTGCCTGAAGCAAAAAACGGCCTGACGTTTGTCAGGCCGTTTTGCTGTATTTCAACGGGCAGCCTCCTGCCGCAGGCACTCTTTCAAATAGGTGCCGGTGAGGCTGGCGGGGTTTTGGGCCACCTGCTCCGGGGTGCCCGCCGCCACAATCCGGCCCCCGGCCTTGCCGCCGCCGGGGCCCAGATCCACCACATAGTCGGCGTTCAAAATCATATCCAGGTCGTGCTCGATGACAACCACGGTGGCGCCGGCGCCGATCAGCCGCTGGAACACCCCCAGCAGCACCCGCACATCCAGCGGGTGGAGGCCGATGGTGGGCTCGTCAAAGACAAACACCGCGTCGTCCTGGGCCCGGCCCATCTCAGCCGCCAGCTTGAGCCGCTGGGCTTCGCCACCCGACAAAGCCGGCGTCGCCTCTCCCAGGGTCAGATAGCCCAGGCCCAGGTCGTTCAGCACCTGCAGTTTGTCGGTAACCTTTTTATGTCCCGCCAGCCGGTCCAGGGCCTGCTTCACCGTCATCCCCATCAGCTGGGGCAGCGAGACGCCGGGGTCATCCGCCGGGGCCTTTTTGGCCCGGCAGCGGATGGCGGCAGCAGCTTTCCCATACCGCCGGCCCCCGCAGTCGGGGCAGACAATGTCCACGTCGGGCAGAAACTGGACGTCCATGGTGATCTGGCCGGTGCCGTCACAGCCGGGGCACCGCAGGGACCCGGTGTTGTAGGAGAAATCCCCTGCCTTGTACCCCTTTTCCCTGGCCTCGGGCACCGCCGCAAACAGCCGGCGCAGATCGTCCAGCACCCCGCTGTAGGTGGCCACGGTGGACCGGACATTCACTCCAATGGGGGTGGCGTCGATCAGGTCAATCCGGCTGATGCCGGGGGCATCCACCGAGCGGATGTGGGCCGGCATGGCCTGGCCTGCAATTTTCGCCTTCAGGGCCGGGATCAGGCTTTCCAGAATCAGGGTGGTTTTGCCCGAGCCGGACACCCCTGTCACCGCAATCAGCCGGCCTTTGGGCAGGTCCAGATCCAGGGCGTGGACGGTGTGCAGCGGCAGGGTGGACAGGCGGATGTGCCCCTGGTCAAACAGGGTGTCTGCTGCCGCCCGGGGGCGGGCAATGGAGCTTTCGCGGCCGCTCAGGAACCCGGCGATCAGAGAACACGGGGCCCGGTTTACCTGGTCCACCGTACCCTGGGCCAGCACCTGGCCGCCGTATTCCCCGGCGCCGGGGCCCATCTCGATGATCCAGTCAGCGGCCTTCAGCACCCGCACATCGTGGTCCACCAGCACCACCGAGTTGCCGTGGGCGATCAGGTCCTCCACCACCCCCAGCAGGCCGTCCACATTGGAGGGGTGGAGGCCGATGGAGGGCTCGTCCAGCACATAGAGGACCCCGGTGGTGCGGTTCCGCACCGCCCGGGCCAGCTGCACCCGCTGGCGCTCCCCGGTGGACAGGGTGGACCCGGCCCGGTCCAGGGAGAGATACCCCAGCCCCAGATCCATCAGCCGTTTGGCGGTGTGGAGGAACTGGCGGCAGATGCTTTGGGCCATCTCCTGCATGGGCCCGGGCAGAGACCCCGGCACCTCCTCCACCCAGGGGATCAGCTCGTCCAGGGTCATGGCAGTAGCCTGGGCCAGGTTTTTGCCCCGCAGCAGGCTGGACCGGGCCTGTTCGCTCAGGCGGGTGCCGCCGCAGTCGGGGCAGGGGGACTGCTTCAAAAACCGTTCCACCCGTTTCATGCCCTTGTCGTCCTTCACCTTGGCCAGGGCGTTTTCCACCGTATAGACGGCGTTGAAATAGGTGAAGTCCAGCTCCCCTGCCGAGGCCCCGTTCTTGGGGCGGTAAAAGATGTGTTTCTTTTCCGCCGGGCCGTGAAAGACGATGTCCCGCTCCTTTTGGGTCAGCTGGGAAAAGGGCACATCGGTCCGCACTCCCATGGCCCGGCAGACGTCGGTCATCAGGGACCACATCAGGGAGTTCCAGGGAGCCACCGCCCCCTGGTCGATGGTGAGGGACTCATCCGGCACCAGGGTGGATTCATCCACCGTCCGCACAATCCCTGTGCCGCCGCACCGCTTGCATGCGCCTTCGCTGTTGAAGGAAAAGCTCTCGGCGCTGGGCCCGTCAAAGGCTGCCCCGCACACCGGACAGACCAGGGGCCTGCCCGCCGCCACATTCATGGAGGGCGGCACCAGATGCCCGTTGGGGCAGCGGTGGCTGCCCAGCCGGGAGAACATCAGCCGCAGGGCGTTCAGCAGCTCGGTGGAGGTGCCGAAGGTGCTGCGGATGCCGGGCACCGCCGGCCGCTGATGCAGGGCCAGGGCCGCCGGGATGGACTCGATGGAGTCAATGTTGGCCTCGGCTGCCTGGGTCAGGCGCCGCCGGGTGTAGGCCGACAGGGCTTCCAGATACCGGCGGGAGCCCTCCGCATACAAAATGCCCAGGGCCAGGGAGGATTTGCCCGAGCCGGACACCCCGGCCACCCCCACCAGTTTGCCCAGGGGCACATCCAGGTCAATGTTTTTCAGGTTGTGGACCCGGGCACCCCGGATCTCGATGTAATCTGCCATGGTTCAGCCTCCCTGTCCTGTCTGACGGCTCTGTTTTGCCTGCCCCGGCAGGCCGGGCAAATCCAGTTCTGCCAGATCATGAATCTCAAAATCCCGCCGGGCCATCGCCCGGGAAGGGTAAAGTTTCACCGCATCCGAGGGCCGCAGACATTCCCGCCACCGGAAGGTGCCGGTCAGCAGCCGGCTGCTCTCCCCTTCCACCTGGTATACCCTGCCCTCCCGGGAAATGTAAAACAGAGGGAAATCCTCCTCCAGTCTGACATCCATCCGGGTAGAAGCAAACCAGCCGCCGTCGCTGTCATGGCCCAGGATCAGCACCTGGGGAACCGCGTAGATCGGGATTTGGGGTTCTTCATCCTCAAAGTAAAAGTGAAAATCCTCCTTGAGAAAAGGCGCCAGGGCTTGGCAGCCCCTGTATCGGACGGGCTCCCGGTGAATTTCCAGGCCCGTATACACCACCTGTTTGCCGGACAGGGCGATGCCGATACAGTCTTTCGGTGCATCAAAATAGACCGTTTCCATCTGTTTTCCCCCTTTGACTGTATTGTAGCACGGCCGGGCCAATCCTGTACAGTGCTCCGGCCAAAAAGAAGACAGGCACCCCATCACAGGGTGCCTGTCCCAAAAGGAAGCTGTCCAGTGGGTCAGCCTCCTGCAATTCATGCTGGAATTTCTCTGTTGTTTACTGGGCAGCGGCGTTCAGACCGGCAATCCGGCCGAAGGTCATGATGTCGGGGTAAGCATTGCCGCCCAGACGGTTGTTGCCGTGGATGCCGCTGGTGACCTCACCGGCTGCATACAGGCCGGGGATGGCGTTGCCGTCTGCATCCAGCACCTCAGCGTTCTCGTTGATCTCGATGCCGCCCATGGTGTAGTGGACGGTGGGGGTGCGCAGGCTGGCGTAGAAGGGGCCCTGCTCGATCACGGAATCTGCGCTGGCAGACTTGCCGAACTCGTCCTTGCCATTCAGCATGCCCTCGTTGTATTTCTCAACGGTGGCAGTCAGGGCGGCGGGATCCACGCCGATCTTCTCGGCCAGCTCTTCCAGGGTGTCGGCCACATAGGAGTGGCCATCGGCCAGCAGGCTCTCGATCAGGGCATCGCGGGCGTCATCGTCTGCAATCTCGCTTCTGTCCACAATCAGCCACATCTCGCCGTCGGTCTGCTGCAGCTCTGCCATGCTGATGGCATAGCGGGTGTTGTCCTCGTTGATGAAGCGCTGGCCTTCCTTGTTCACAAACAGGTACTCGGTGGCGCTCAGCCAGTTACCCACGAACTCGCTCACGCAGCCGCAGTCATCAATGGGGTCGCCCAGGGGATGGACCTGGATCTGATCCAGGTTGATCAGGGCACCGCCCACCGACTCAGCCAGGCCCAGACCGTCGCCGGTGCTGGTGACAGCACAGCTGTGGAGCTTGGTGGTGATGGCGCCGTTGCTGTACTTCAGCACCAGGTCGCTGTCGGCGCCGTAGCCGCCGGAGGTGATGATGACGCTCTTGGCGTTGACGGTGATCTTGCTGCCGTCGGTGCGGGTGGCCTCACAGCCCACCACAGCGCCGGTGTCATCGGTCAGCAGGGCGGTCACCTGGGCGTTGGTCTCGATGGTAGCGCCCCGCTGGGTGGCGTACTCTTCCAGCTTTTCAATGTAGACGCGGCCGCCGTTGTCGCCTTCCTCGCCGGTGGCTGCCACCAGGTCCACCTGATGGCCGCGGGTCCACTTGCCGCCGATGGGCATAAAGATGTAATCGGACTTGAAGGGAATGCCGATCTCATTTTTCAGCCATTCCAGCGTGACGGGGGCCTGCTCTGCAAAGGTGCGGATCAGGGCGATGTTGTCCATCGACCCGCCGCCCTGGTAGGTCTGCAGGGCGTGCCAGTTGACGCTGTCAAACAGGTTCACGCCGTCATTGGCCTGCCACTCGGCATAGTCGGCGGCCACATCGTCCAGCAGGGCCTGGTACTCGGGGGCATCGGTCTCGACGCTGATGGCCTCTTCCACCTCTTTGCAGTTGTCAGCGGTCATCTCCACCGTGCTCTGCAGCTCGGGGTCGGCGCTGTCATAGGTGCCTTCACCCAGCTTGGTGTTGCCGCCGATGGCCGCAGCCTTCTCCAGCACCAGCACGCTGGCGCCTTCCTCGGCTGCACTGGCCGCGGCTGCCATGCCGGCGCCGCCGGCGCCCACCACGACGACATCCACATCATAGGCGGTGTCCTCGCCCTTGGTGGCGGCGATCTCGGTCTTGTAGTCATCGGGGTTCAGGCCGGCAGCCGTCAGAGCGTCTGCCACAGCGGCCAGCAGGCCGTTGCTGGTCAGGGTGGCGGGCCTGTCCAACGATGAGACCGTACTGCTGGGGATGGTGGAGGCCGGGCTGGGGATTTTCATCAGCACCGACTATCCCCAGATTCACAGCAGCAACATCGCCATCCTTCCCCTGCAGCAAAACCAGCTGTACCGCTCCATCTATCTTGCCACCTGTGAGGGGCGCGCCTACTCGCCCCAGGCCCAAAGCCTGATTGACTACAGCCTCCAGCAGGCCCCCGGGCTGATCCCGGCAGGCCGGCAGGATCCGGCTTTGCTGTAAGGCCGGCCGCCGCGGCCCCGAAAAGTCTCTTGCAGTTTTTGTCGTTTTCCATTATAATAAAAATATTGAACTATCTGAGTGGCCTTTCAGCCTGCGCCGCTGCGCGGAAGCGGATCAGGCTGTTTTCTTTTGCTGCGGTGTATTGGAAAGAGGAATCCTATGTCGAAAACCAGAAAGCTGTATTTTGCCCGGCTGGCGGGGCGCTGCATCATCCTGATTCTGTGCTGCCTGCTGTATGCCTTCCGGCGGGATGCCTTTGATGTCCTGCTGGGGATGAACTTTTTCAAGGGTCTGTCTCCCCTGCACCTGCTGTGGCTCATCTGGGCGGCAGACATGTTCCTCCAAATTGTCCCCATCAAAAACAAGCTGCCCCTGGGGTCCCAGAAGCTGTTTTCCAACCACTTCCGGCCCATCCGGGAAAAGATCAACTATGAGGGGCTGCGCAGCTATGTGGTCTCCACCACCCTGGCCGCCTACAAGGTCTTTGTGCTCTGGTGCCTGCTGATCGCCGCCATCGGGGCCCTGTATTTCACCGGCGTCCTGGACCAGGCCGGCCTGTTTATGATCTCGGTGCTGTTCTATGTCTGCGACCTGATCTGCGTGCTGATCTGGTGCCCCTTCCGGCTGATCATGAAAAACCGCTGCTGCACCACCTGCCGCATCTTCAACTGGGACCACCTGATGATGTTTTCTCCCCTGATTTTTGCGGGCGGGTTTTATGCGGGGTCTCTGGTGCTAATGGCCGCCATCGCCTGGCTGGTGTGGGAGCTGTGCGTCATGATGTACCCCGAGCGGTTCTGGGATCATTCCAACGCCGCCCTCAAGTGCTCGGAATGCACCGACAAGCTCTGCACCCAGTACTGCCACAAACTCCGCAGCGAATAATTCAACGACAAAAACGGCCTCTCTGTGCGGCGCAAGCGCCGGTGCAGAGAGGCCGTTTTGTTGCCGTTATGTGGTTTATTCCAGGATCGAGACCGACAGAACCACCACGCCCAGAACCACCAGGATCACACCGGTGGCCCGGTTCAGGGTGACGGGGTCTGCCTTGTTGGCAAAGACCGCTGCCACCCGGGCCCAGATAAAGGTGAAGATCACGCAGAGGATGAACACCAGCCCGTCCGGGTGACCTGCAATGGCGAAGTGGGAAACGGCGCCGGTGAAGGCGGTGAAGGTCATGATGAACACGCTGGTGCCCACAGCGGTTTTCAGCTCGTAGCCCAGCACGGTGGTCAGAATCAGCAGCATCATCATGCCGCCGCCGGCCCCCATAAAGCCGCAGATGAAGCCGATCACCACACCGCTCACCAGGGCCTCAATGGCCCGCCGGCGGGGGGTTACCTTGTCCATCGACTCCCGGGTGGTCATCACCGGCATCACCAGGAACTTGATGCCCAGCAAAAAGGTCATGAACACCGAGAAGTTTCCGATGGTGGCCGAGGGGATCAGGCTGGAAACAAAGCTGCCCACCACCGTAAAGGCCAGGACGCTGATCATCATGATCAGGCCGTTGCGGATATCCAGGTTCTTGTGCTTCCCGTAGGTATAGGCGGACACGGCGCTGGCCAGCACATCCGATGACAGGGCGATGCCCACCGCCATATAGGAGTCCATGTGCAGGAACGTCACCAGCATGGGCGTGATGACGGCGGCAGCGCTCATGCCGGCAAAGCCTGTGCCCAGGCCCGCCCCCATACCGGCAAAAAAGGTAACCAGGACCACTTCGAGCAAATTCATTTTTGTATTTCCTCGTTCTTTCGCTGTTTCTTTTGGGATACAAGGTCGTATCCTTCCATTTTGAAGAAAAGCATAGCACGCCCCATTGGGAAAGTCAACCAATGTTCACAGATTTTTCTCAGTTCAATCGCCGGCGGGCAGCTGCTCCAGCAGAAGCATGGAATATTCATAGAGGAACAAACGTTTTGGGTCTTTCAGGAAGGGCCCCACCAGGTTTTCCATCTGTTCCAGGCGGTAGAACAGGGTGGTCTTGTGGATGAACAGGGCGGCGCTGGCGGCGGTGGTATTGCGGTTGTGGGCAAAATACTGCCGCAGGGTGGGAATATACTGGGTGCCGTGGGCCCGGTCATGCTCCCACAGCAGGCGGATATGGGGATGGATGCAGTGCTGGATATCCTCGATGGTATGGTTCCGCAGGAAGGTGGTCAGAGGGAACGCTTCCTCGTACCGGGAAACCACACTCCCCCTGGGGGTCCGCGCCTCGGCGCAGCGGAGCATGGTCTGGACCACAGTCCGGGTCTGGGCATGGGCCTCGGGTACCTTTAATAAAGAGTCAAAGGGCATGCTGACCGCCAGATCAAACTGGTGGTACTCCAGCCAGTGGCGCAGCTTGACCATCTGGCCGGCGCTGTCCTGGTCCAGCAGGCCGGCGGGACACAGCATGCTGTCCCGGGCAGCGCAGCTCAGGCTGTCGGGCAGCAGGTCCGCTGCCTGCCGCAGCAGCTGTTCGTGCCGCAGGGAGGAAAACAGAGACGCCTCCAGACACACCAGGCAGCCCAGACGGTAGCTCCGGCTGGGTTTCCAGCCGGTCTGCCGCAGCCGCTGCAGGATCAGGTCTTCCTGGGAGATTTCCCCCTCCACCAGCTGGCGCAGGATCCGGGACTGGGCGGGCTGCAGGGGGCCGGGGATGGCATATTCTCCCTTCTGCAGTTCCACCGACAGGGCCTGACCCAGGGTGGTCCAGGCTTCCAGCCGGTCCTGGTCCGGCTGCCGGCCGGTCCGCAGGAACAGGTAACCCGCCACCTGGCCGTGGATGGACAGAGCACAGAAAATTTCCCACTGCCCGCAGGATGGATTGTAGATGGAGAAGGCCTCCCTGCTCTTTTGGAACCGCTCGCTGATCCCTTTGTTCTGCATCTCTTCCACAATCTCAGGCCGCATAATCCGCTGCTGGGAAGACTGGACCACAAAGACTCCGTCGTCCTTCCCGGGCGCTGTGGTGGTGATGAGGGTGTAGGCCGCATCGCAGACTGCAAAGGACTCCTGCAAATAATCCCTGGCCGCCTGGGCCAGAGCTTCCATCCCCTCTGCCCTGGCCAGCTGCTCCAAAAGCATCTGCCGGAACGCGTCGATCTCTTTCATGTCCTTTCCTCCTTTTCTCCTATTAATATAGCATAAACACCCGAAAAAGTGGGGCTATTTTGCGGAGTTTATCCGATGATTTTAGAAAAGGATATCGTTATACTATTAACGAAAAAGGGAATGTCACAACCCCGGGGTATGATTTTGGCCCATCAGAAAAAGGAGCAATGAAGAAAATGAACAAGATCAGTCGTAAGGGCTTCCTGAAGCTGACTGCTGCGGCTGCCATGAGCGGCATCACTGCAGGCGCTCTGGCTGCCTGTGAGTCCTCCAGCACCGCTGCCAGCGCAGGCAGCACCGCCGGCGGCTACACCGCAGGCACCTACACCGCCACCGCCCAGGGCATCAACGGCGACGTTACCGTCACCATGACCTTTGATGCAGAGAAGATCACCGAGGTGGTGATCGACGCTTCCGGCGAGACCGAGAGCATCGGCGGCGCCGCTGCCGAGCAGCTGACCACCGCCATCCTGGACGCACAGTCCAGCGAGGTGGACGCTGTGGCAGGCGCCACCATCACCTCCAACGCCATCAAGGAGGCCGCCGGCAAGTGCATTGCCCAGGCCAAGGGCGTGGACCCCGAGAGCGTCACCGTCCAGACCGAGACCATCAACTGGCGGACCGCCCCGGAACCCATCGCAGAGGAGAACATCACCGACACCCTGGAGGCAGACGTGGTGGTGATCGGCCTGGGCCAGGCCGGCCTGGCCTGCGCCCGTGCTGCCATCGAGGGCGGCGCTTCGGTCATCGTCATCGAGAAGATGGACGAGGAGAACCACGCCTGGACCGGCTGCGACTTCGGCCACATCAACTCCCAGTGGCTGAAGGAGCAGGGCATCCCCGAGGTCGACCCGGTGGAAGTGCTGAACGACTGGCAGCTGCGGGGCTGCAACATGTCCAACCCCACCCTGGTGATGAAGTACCTGAAGAACTGCGGCGATACCTTCGACTGGTTCATCAGCCTGGCTTCCGAGGAGAACAAGAAGCAGCTGCGGGCTTTCCACAACCCCTACCCCACCAACTTCAAGGGCGAGCTGGCCGGCCAGAAGTTCTGGAACGGCACCGCACAGTTCCCCGGCATCTTCTTTGAGGGCACCTACACTGTCACCGAGCACAGCAAGGTGGTCACCCAGTACATCGTGGACAAGGGCGCCCAGATTTTCTACAGCAACGACGCCCAGTATCTGGAAAAGGATGATTCCGACCGCGTGACCGGCGTCATCGCCAAGACCCCCGACGGCTATGTCCGCTACAACGGCACCAAGGGTGTGGTGCTGGCAGCCGGTGACTTCTCGGCCGACGCCGAGATGGTGGACGAGCTGTGCCCCAACATCAACGCCCTGAACTTCACCGGCGACGGCAAGAAGATCACCGGCATGGACCGGGACGGCAAGGGCATCAAGATGGGCGTCTGGGCCGGCGGCAAGCTGGAGCCGGGCCCCCTGTCCACCATGGGCGGCACCTTCTTCTTCCCCAGCGGACTGATCGGCTCCTGCGGCAACCTGTGGCTGGACAACGACTGCAACCGGTTCTGCAACGAGGGCTTCGGTGACCCCGTCTTTGCAGGCGCCGAGGCTGCCCGCCACAAGGGCACCATCTACAGCATCTTTGACGCCGACATCTACCAGCAGCTGGAGTCCTTCCCTGCCGGCCACGGTTCTGCCTTCGTCAACGATCCCACCTACAAGGCCAGCCTGGAGCAGGCCCTGGCCGATGCTTACGCAGCCGGCGCCGACGGTGTGGACGAGAGCCTGACCACCACCGGCGGCACCATCCACCTGTACGCTGCCGACACCCTGGACCAGCTGGCCGACTACCTGGGCCTGTCCGGCGAGAAGAAGGAAAACTTCCTGGCCTCTGTGGAGAACTACAACGCCAAGTGCGCCGCCGGCTACGACGACGACTTCGGCAAGGACCCCAGCGTCCTGTTCCCTGTCCAGAAAGCTCCCTACTACGGCTTTGCCAAGGACATCTATGCAGGCTATGAGTTCCTGTGCACCACCGGCGGCCTGTGGACCGACAACAACCAGAACGTCTACGACGAGCATTTGGATGTGATCCCCGGCCTGTATGCCACCGGCAACTGCTGCGGCCGCCGCTTTGGCGTCCAGTACAGCACCCCCATTGCCGGCGTCAGCGTGGGCATGGCACAGACCCTGGGCCGCGAGCTGGGCAAATATCTGGCTGCACTCTGATCTGACCTTTGCGATTCAGGCCGTACCCAAAACAGTTTCAAATAAAAGAGAGGGCTTCCCGAAAACGGGAGGCCCTCTCCTTTTTGCGCCTCAGCGCAGGTTGTTGAGCCCTGCGCGGCGGATGATGGAAGGATAATTTTTGTAGGCGATGTCCAGGTCCACGTTGGTGCCGATGCCCGGCAGGGTGCCGGTGCTGCTGTACTGCCACATGCCATAGGGCAGCGGCACGTTGCCCGGGGTCTTGTTGTAGGCTGCCACCCAGATGTCATAGGCTTTCAGCTTGGTGCTGTCCACATAGCTGGTCAGCCAGTTGCGGCTGCAGTAGAGGCCGGTGTAATACCCTGCATTCTCCAGCTCGTCGCAGAAGGACTTGACCACATCGGTCCGCTGCTTCACCGTCATGTTCTTGGTGGCGGCATTGTATTCCTGATCGAACCAGACCGGGTACTCCAGCTGTTTGTCCCCAATCACCGCCAGGCAGGCCCGGGCTTCTTCCCGGGCCGCAGTGCGGTCATTGGCATAACTGTACCAGTAGACCCCCACCGGCAGATCCACCGCCCTGCAGCCGGCATAGTTTGCCCGGAACCGGTCGTCCTCCTGGCTGCTGAACCGGCCCAGCCCGGCCCGCAGAATTACAAAGGAAACCTGTCCCGACTCTTTCAGCCGTTTCCAGTCCACCTCGCTCTGCCACTTTGAAACATCACAGCCCTTTCTCTCTGCCATATCACTCACCTCCTGTTCGGTTGCGGCGCCGCCCGCCGGGCGGAGGGCAGCGCTCCCCCTGTTTCATCCTATGACAGACCCGCTCCCCTATGACACAGCAAAAGCCCCCGCCCGGCTGAAAACCGGACAGGGGCTTGAAAATTCAGATTACAGAATGCCGATGGCCTGCTGCATGCCCAGGCTGACCGCCGCAATGGCAATCCAGCAGCACAGGCCCATCAGGATGGGTTTGCCGCCGGTGCGGACCAGCTTCACCAGGTCGGTGTTGAGGCCGATGGCGCCCATGGCCATGATGATGAAGAACTTGGACAGCTCCTTGAAGGGCTGGAACACCGAGGCGTCCACCCCGGCGGTGGTGGCGACGGTGGTGATCACCGAGGCCAGCACAAAGAACAGGATGAAGAAGGGAAACACCTTTTTCAGGGAGAAGGTGCTCTCCTGGCTGCCGCCGGCCTTCTTGGCCTTGGCAGCGCGCCAGATGGCCAGCACCAGGGTGATGGGGATGATGGCCAGGGTGCGGGTCAGCTTGACGATGGTGGCCTGATCCAGGGTGTTGGCACCGGGGTGCATGCCATCCCAGGCGGCCGCAGTGGCGGTCACCGACGAAGTGTCGTTGACGGCAGTGCCTGCAAACAGGCCGAAGCCCTCGTTGCTCAGGCCCAGCACGCTGCCCAGGGTGGGGAAAGTCAAAGCCGCAATGATATTGAACAGGAAGATCACCGAGATGGCCTGGGCGATTTCATCGTCGTCGGCGTCGATGACCGGGGCGGTGGCAGCAATGGCCGAGCCGCCGCAGATGGAAGAGCCCACGCCCACCAGGGTGGAGATGTTGGTGGGGATCCGCATCAGCTTGTGGAGCACAAAGGACACAATCAGAGAGGTGGAGATGGTGGACAGAATGACCGGCAGCGAGGTGGCGCCCACCCGGGCGATCTCGGACAAGTTCAGGCCGAAGCCCAGCAGAATCACTGCATACTGCAGAATTTTCTTGGAGGTATAGGCGATGCCCGCCTGGGCGGCGCCCTTGTTGCGGTAGAACAGGGCGATCACCATGCCGATCAGGATGGCGAACACCGAGCCGCCCACCACCGGGAATGCTTTGCCCAGCAGCCAGCAGGGCACGGCCAGCACCAGGCACAGCAGAACGCCGGGGGCCAGTTCTTTGGTTTTTGTCATACGATTCCTTCCTTTCCAATCAATGGCCAAAATCAGCGGTTCCCAATATACTCCCTTTTTTGCATTATGTAAAATGATGCTTCTTTATTTTTCCATAATTTTCTATTATAATAGACCCGAAAGGAGGCTGCAGCCATGCTGGATTTCCGCGTCGAGACCTTTTTGACGGTCTGCGAGACCATGAACTTTACCCGGGCAGCCGAGCTGCTCCACATCACCCAGCCGGCGGTGTCCCAGCACATCCACGCCCTGGAGGCCCAATACGGCACCCGCCTGTTCCTCTACGAGGGCAAGCAGCTGCGCCTCACCGAGAGCGGGCAGCTGTTTTTGCAGACCGCCGCCACCATGCGCCACGATGTCCGCCGGCTGCAGGAGGCTTTGCATCAGATGGATTCCCGGCGGCACCTGCGGTTCGGGGCCACCTTGAGCATCGGGGAATACATCCTGCCCGGTCCCCTGCTGCGGCTTCTGAAAGAAGACCCGGCCCTGCAGCTGCGGATGATTACCGCCAACACCCAGGAACTGTTCCGGCTGATGGACCAGGGCGAACTGGATTTTGCCATTGTGGAGGGCAGCTTTGACCAGCAGGTGTATGAGGGGCTGGTCTACTGCACCCAGCGGTTTATCCCGGTGGCCGCCCCGGATTATTCCTTTTCCGGGCCGGTGCACCGGATGGCGGACCTGCTGGAAGCCCGCCTGCTGGTGCGGGAGCCGGGGTCCGGCACCCGCGGGGTGCTGGAACAGGCCCTGGAAGCCCGAAACCTGAATGTCCACAGTTTCCGCTATCTCACCGAGCTGGGCAGCCTGAACCTGATCAAATCCCTGGTCTGCGCCGGGGCGGGCATCTCCTTCTTTTATCAGCCGGTGGTCCAGGCCGAGCTGGACCGGGGTGACCTGGTGGAGATCCCCCTGGAGGACGGCGAGATCCGCCACGACTTCACCTTCCTGTGGCGGCGGGGCAGCGCCTTTGCCCCCTATTACCGGGAGATGTTCCGGCTGCTGCGCCAAAACTGATCCAAAAAACAGTCCCCCGCTTCCTGCTCATCACAGGAGGCGGGGGATGTTTGAATAACAGGGTGCGCAGCTGATCTTCAGGAATCAGCCCGCAAACTGAACGTCGATGTTTCCTGTGCCAGCATGGAACCGGAGGCCTCTGTCGCCTTCTTTCCTGGCCATGCTGGGCAGCTGGTTGCTGCCTACGTCCACCGAGGTGCGGATGTTGTACTCGTCCGGATCACCCAATATGGTGCCTTCTATGCTGCCGGTCTCCACCTGGCAGTCGTATTGCTCCATGTCGGTATTTTCCAGCTGTATCATGCCGGTGTTGAGGCTGACGGCCAGTTTGTAGCCTGTGGAATCCGATACCGTCACCATACCGCTGATCAGACTGGTATGGATCTGCTGGACCGCCAGGCCGCTCAGCTGGACGTCGGTGTTGGAGCTGTTGCGCAGGCAAACCGAGTCGGCCTCCACATCCATTACAACGACGCTGCTGTTGTCTGCCTCGATTTCGATTTCGCGATACTCTTTTTCAGGCAGGGTAATGACGGTGGTATAGGTCACGCCGGAACTGCCGGCTGTGCTGCTGTCGTTGGTGATTCTCAGGGTATTGTTTCCCTGAGAAAGCTTGTAACCCCGGCTGTCAGCGTAATCCATATAGGATACCTGGACCCGGTCCACATTGCCTGTCTCGATTCGGACAGAGGCATTGTGTTCCTCGATTTTAATCTTGTCCACGTCTGTTTCTGCGGTATAAGTCCACCGGACCAGGCCAGCTTTCTCCGCCTCGCTGATGTTGGCCGAGTCCTCTGCCTGCTTGGCCAGGCCCTCTGCAATCTGCTCCAGGTCAGACCGGCCCACCACTTTTTCCGCCACCTGGAAGGGCCCGCAGCTGCACAGCAGCGCTGCCGCCAGGGCCGCGGAACCAAGGGATAACAAAATCTGTTTCATGGCTGCTTCCCCTCTTTTCAGCTGAGATTCAGGTGCCGCTGAAGGCAATAGACGGTAATGGCATAGTAGGCTGCCCCCACCGCTGCCGTGCCGGCGATGATGAGCCAGACCGCCTGGTGGACATCCGCCATCAGGTTTCCCCGGAAATGCAGGTCGGGCGAAGGCAGCAGCTCGATCAAAAGAGAAGTGGCTGCGTTGAGCCCCACAAACCACACCGCCGAAAGAAGCATCTTGTGGCGGCTGAAGCCGTGGCCGGCGGCCAGGGCTGCATAGAATTGCAGGCAGATGGTGCAGACGCCCACCAGCCCCAGCACCACCAGTTCTGCAACCAGCAGGCCGTCGCCGCCGAAGGTGAGGGGGGTGCCGTTGATGCTGATCAGGGGCATGTCTGCACCCTCGCTGCCATAGCGGATGATGTTCAGGGCCAGGGCGGTCATCAGGGCGCTGAGGGCCGACCAGACAGCCGACACAATCAGCTTGGACCACAGGTGCTGATGGACCGACACCGGGAGGGTCAGCATCAGATACCCTTCATCCCCCAGCAGATTCTGCTTGAACCGCACAATCATCACCGGCACAGTTGCCAGGCCGCAGGCCATTGCCATCAGAAGGATCAGGGCCCGCACCAGTTCTCCCAGTTCGCCCAGGCTGTTCACCAGCAGCTGGTTGCCCATGGCCAGCACCAGCATCACCAGATACAGGATTCCCATCACGCGGGTGGTGGCCAGGAATTCCTGCTTCAGCAATTTCTTCAGCATTTGAACACCTCCCGAAACAGCGCGTCCACGCTCATCCCCCTGGATTCCCGGAGATGGTCCACCTCGTCGTGGAGAATCACCTGCCCGTTTTGGAGAAAAACCACTTCATCCAGCAGTTTTTCCACATCGGCAATCAGGTGGGTGGAGACAATCACCGAGGCTTCCGGGTTGTAGTTGGCGATGATGGTGGAGAGGATGTAGTCCCGGGTGGCGGGGTCCACCCCGCCGATGGGCTCATCCAGCAGGTAGAGCAGGGCGGCCCGGCTCATTGCCAGAATCAGCTGGACCTTTTCCCGGGTGCCCTTGCTCATCTCCCGGACCCGGAGGGCCGGGTCAATGTGCAGATCCGACAGCATCTGCAGGGCCACATCCCGGCGGAAATCCCCGTAGAAATCCTGGTAAAAATCCACCAGCTGCGCCGCCGTCATCCACACCGGCACCGCCATCCGCTCGGGCAGAAAGCTGACCTGTGCATGGGTTGCCGGCTGGCCCGGCCGTCCGCCGCAGATTTCGATCTCCCCCGCGGTGGGGGCCAGCAGGCCGCAGGCCAGCTTGAGAAAGGTGGATTTGCCGCAGCCGTTGGGGCCCAGCAGCCCCACAATCCGCCCCGGCTCAATGGTCAGGTCTACCCCGTCCAGGGCTGCCACACCGCCGTAAAGCTTGGTGACCTCCCGATATTCCAAAACCGCCATTCAGCTCTCTCCTTTCGTTTCCTGCTCCACAAGAAGCCGGATTTCTTCCCGGGTGTAGCCCAGCTGTTCCATGCCGTCCAGAAAGGTCTGGATCTGCCGCTGGGCGCACTGGAGCCGTGCCTGCTCAATCCGTGCCCGGTCCTCGGTTACAAACCGGCCTGCTGTCCGCTGGCTGTACACCAGACCCTGCCGCTCCAGCTCGGTCATGGCCCGCTGCATGGTGTTGGGGTTGACCCCCGCTTCTGCAGCAAGATCCCGCACCGAGGGGAGCCTCTCCCCCGGGGGCCATGTGCCCGACACTATGGTGGTCTGGATCTGTGCGATCAGCTGCGCATAGATGGGCACGTCACTGGAAAACTGCCATTTCATACGCCACCTCCAGGATTGCCGTCGTGTTATTGTATTAATATAATAATACAGTTGGAGCTGTTTGTCAATCCTCTGCGCGGCATTTCCCGGGAATTCAAAAAAGCATTTTGCCAGCGTTTTTTTCTCGCGGCGCAGACAAACTCCCCCGCCTGGCGGGGCCGCAATTTTTTGCATCTTTCGGCAGAGTTCACCTGCCTCATACAAAGCTCTTGATTTTTTCACCCCGATGGCCTATCATGAAATCAAACCGCAGGCAGCTGCAAGGCTGCATTTCTGATCCAGCAAGAAAGAGGAATCCACATGGAATACCGCAAGTTTGACAACACCTATTTCATCCGCATCCAGCGGGGGGAGGAAATCCTGGAGACCCTGGCCGCCCTGTGCGAGGTGGAGCATATTACCCTGGGCACCATCACCGGCATCGGCGCAGTGGGAGAGGTCATCCTGGGGGTCTTCAACCGCCAGGCCTTCGCCTATGAATCCCAGACCTACACCGGCGACTTTGAAATCGCCTCCTGCTCCGGCACTGTCACCACCATGGAGGGCAAGCCCTATTTCCATCTGCACATGGTGATCGGCAACCCCACCCAGGATGTCTGCCACGGCGGCCACCTGAACCGGGGCGTCATCAGCCTCACCGGTGAATTTGTGCTCACTGCCCTGCCCGGAACGGTGGAGCGGGAGTACAGCCCTGAGGTGGGCCTCAACCTGTTCAAATTCGTAGACTGATCCCTTTGCCCCGTGCAAGCCGCCCCGGCCGGAATTTCCCGCCGGAGGCGGCTTTTTTCGTTTGACTTTTCATGGCGTTCATTGTACCATAAGAAGGCATGTTATAAGACAAGGCCCCCGGGCCGGAAAGAGAAAGTTGGTAATTGCATGATTTATGCCCTCATCCTGTTTGCCGTCACTTATGCGCTGATGCTGATGTTCAGCGCATACCGGCCCTACATTGCCGTGGGGTCGGCTGTGATTTTCATTGCCTCGGGTATGCTCCCCTACTACGACATCCTGGGTTCCATCGACTTCAATGTGCTGCTGATGATCGCCGGCACCATGGGCCTGGTTCAGCTGTTCATTGACAGCAAAATGCCGGCTCTGCTGGCCGACCTCATCATGGAAAAGGTGCCCAACGTCCAGATGGCAGCTGTGGCCCTGGCCCTGTTTGCCGGGGTGATCTCGGCCTTTGTGGACAATGTGGCCACCGTCCTGATGATCGCCCCCATCGCCATGGAAATCTGCAAGAAGCTCAAGACCAACCCCGTCCCCTTCATCATCGGCATTGCGGTCTCCTCCAACCTGCAGGGTGCGGCCACCCTGGTGGGCGACACCACCGCCATCATGCTGGGCTCCTACGCCAACATGAGCTTCCTGGACTTCTTCTTTTATAAGGGCCGCCCCAGCATCTTCTGGGCGGTGGAGCTGGGCGCCCTGGCCTCGGCCATGATCCTGGCCTGGCTGTTCCGGAAGGAAAAGAGCCCCATCCCCAAGGTGCCCGCCCGCACCAAGGTCAACGATTTTGTCCCCACCTATCTGCTGGTGGGGATGATCGCCCTGCTGATCTCGGCTTCCTTCATCCCCAACAAGCCCGCCATCACCAACGGCCTGATCTGCACCTTCCTGCTGGTGCTGGGCATGGTTTATACCCTCTTCAAGACCCAGAGCGTCTCGGCCGCCATCAGCCCCATCAAGGCCATCGACTTTGAGACCATCGGCCTGCTGTTCGGCCTGTTCCTGGTGATCGGCGGCATCACCCACATGGGCGTGGTGGATGCCGTGGCCAACCTGCTGGCTCAGATGGGCGGCGGCAGCCTGTTTGTCATCTATACCGTCATTGTCTGGGCATCGGTGCTGTTCTCGGCCTTCATCGACAACATCCCCTATGTGGCCACCATGCTGCCGGTGGTCACCGGCCTGGCCGCAGCTCTGAACGTGGACCCCACCCTGCTCTACTTCGGCCTGCTGTCCGGCGCCACCCTGGGAGGCAACTGCACCCCCATCGGCGCTTCCGCCAACATCACCGGCATCGGCATCCTGCGCCGCGCCGGCTACGAGGTGAAGAGCGGTGACTTTTTCCGGATCGGCATCCCCTTCACTCTGGCGGCTGTCATCCCCGCCTATCTCTATTTCTGGGTGCTGTTCCGCTGATCATTCCCCGCAAACCAAGAGCGCGGGCCTCACAAGAGGTCCGCGCTCTTTTTCTGTCTGTCAGCCTTCTGCGTGAAGGGCGATCTGCTCCTGTTTTTCGGTTTCATCTTCCAGCTGGGCCTTGATGGAGCCTTCCATCCGCTCCAGCTTGTCCAGCACCCGCTGGATCTGCCGCCGGGTATCCTTCACCTGCTCGATGGACTGGTCGATGTGATCCCGCACCTCCCAGTCGGTGAACAAGTTGTCAAAGAAGAAATCTGCAAACCTCAGAAATCCCTCCACCGTGACCTGGATGTCCGCGTTGATTTCCACGTCGGCCAGCTCGGTTTTGAACCGCCGCAGATCCACCTGCAGCTGCTCCACCTGTTCCTGGGCCTCGTCCAGATGATCATACTTGGCCAGGTCCGACCAGACGCCGCCGCCGATCAGATCCATGGTGCTCCAGCCCCGGGCGCTGTCCAGGGATTCCAGCACCGCCTCGGTCCGCTTGAGGGCCTTCTTCCCCGCCTGGATTGCTTCCCGGATTTCCCGGCGGCGGAGTTTCAGATCCACCACCCGGCTCTCGCTCTCCATCAGTTCCTGGGCCGCGGGGCTGTTGGTCGCTTTGATCTCCCGGAACCGCTCCATCAGGGCGTCCTGATACCGCTGTTCGCAGCCGGACAGCCCCTTCAGCCGGGCTTCCAGCCGGGCTAGGTCTGCGTCGATGGAGGCCAGCTCCCGGGCCGCCGCGTCGTACCGCACACGGGCGGCATAGGCTTCCTGCTGTTCCTTGTCCATCTTTTCACCCATCCGGCCGACCATCTGATAAAAGAAGGCCGCCAGACTGCCCCGTTCCAGGCGGTCCACATCCGCCTGTTCCGACTCTTTTTCCTTTTCCAGCTGACGGACCCGCCTGGACACCGACTTCCGCTGGGCCTGCAGCTCCTGGTACTTGGTGTCGGCCACCTTTTTCTCCGCCACCTGTTCCCACAGTGCCTTCAAATCATCCATGGTGCAGCTCCTTTCTGCCTGATTCACTCCATCAGGCCATACTTTTTGTACCAGGCGAACATCTGGCCGTACACCAGCCGGTTGCCCAGATACTGGCGGTAGGTGGCGGATTTTTCCCTGCCTGCCGCCTTCAGCTGTTCCATCTGTTGTTTTTCGTAGTCAGCCTGCCGGGTCAGATCCGCCAGCATGGCTTCAAAAGCTTCCAGTCGTTCCATAATTCCTCCCTGGGCCGGGCCTGCATCTTCTCTATTTGTATTGTAACATACCCGGCACCGGTTGAAAAGGACTCCCTTTCAAAAAGAAAAAGCGGCGTACCCCGCCGAAAACCGGTCAGGACACGCCGCAGTTTGCGGGCTCAATTCAGTTGGGCGTGTGATCCAGGAAATACCGGACCGCGCCCACCAGGCCGGCATCATTGGCCAGGGCCGCGGGACGGACTTCCAGCCCCTGGGCAAAGGCGGGCATCACCCGGGCCTTTACCTGCCGGGCCAGCGGATCAATCAAAAGCTCCTGCTGGCTGCTGACACCGCCGCCGATCAAAATCAGCTGGGGGTTGAACAGATGGACCAGGCCCGCCAGGCCTTCGGCGATCTCCACGATCCAGTCCTCCAGCAGCTTCTGCACACGGGCATCCCCTGCCCGGGCCGCTGCAAAGATGGCGCGGCCGCTGTCCAGCGCCGGGTCCATCTGAAGGGCCCGGCGCACCAGGGCCGATGTGGATGCATGGCGCTCCCAGCACCCCACCGCGCCGCAGGTGCAGGGCTCCCCGGTGCCGGCGTGAATCCGCATGTGGCCCAGCTCGCCGCCCAGGCCCCGGGCGCCTTCCAGCAGGCGGCCGCCGGTGATGACGCCGCCCCCCAGACCTGTGCCGATGGTCACCCCCAGCACATCGCTGCAGCCTTTGGCTGCACCCACCCAGGCTTCTCCCAGGATCATGCAGTTGGCGTCATTGGCCACCGTCACCGGCAGCCCCAGGTCCGCCTCCAGGGCGGCCCGAATGGGGGCGCCGGGCCAACCGGGCAGGCTGCCGCAGGTGCCGGCCACAATCCCCTGGCTGCTGTCAATCTGGCCGGTGGCGGAAACGCCGGCCCCCGCCGGGGCCTGGCCGTCGGCGCGGCACTGGGCCAGCAGCTCCGCAGCGGCTTTGCGGACGGTATCCAGAATGGGGGTTTTGTACCCGTCAAAACTGACGCTGGTTTCTGCCCGCCGCAGTACTTCGCCGGTCTCTGTCACCAGGCCCAGCTTGACGGCGGTGCCGCCGATGTCGATTCCAAGATAGGTTTTCATGGTTACCTCATGTCCTTGATGGCTGCCGTAAAGCGGGCGGTGATTTCAGCGGGCCGGGTGATGGCGCCGCCCACCACCAGGGCAAAGGCGCCGGCTTCCAGAGCCTTGCGGGCCTGCTCCGGGTAGTGGATGTGACCCTCGGCGATCACCTTGGCCGGGCAGTTTTTGGCCAGCCGGGCGATGAAGTCAAAGTCGGTCTCGTTGATGCCCTGGGTCTCAGGGGTGTAGCCCCGCATGGTGGTGCCCACAAAGTCTGCACCGGCTGCGGCACAGGCCATGGCCTCCTCATCGGTGGCAATATCCGCCATCAGCAGCTGGGCGGGGTATTTCTGCTTGACCTCCCGGATGAACTCAGCGGCGGTCTTGCCGTCCGGACGCAGGGCGCTGGTGCCCTGCACCGCCAGGATATCCACCCCGCAGGCCACCAGCTCGTCCACCTCTTTCATGGTGACGGTGATGTACATGGGGGTGCCGGGGTAATCCTTCTTGATGATGCCGATGACCGGCAGGTCCACCACCTGCTTGATCTGGGTGATATCCCGCACCGTATTGGCCCGGATGCCCACGGCGCCGCTCATGGCGGCAGCTTTGGCCATCAGGGGCATCACGCCGCCCTCTTTGGTGTAGAGGGGCTCGTTCTCCAGCGCCTGGCAGGAGACGATCAACCCGTGCTCAATCTGTTTGAAAATCGCTTGATGATCCATCTGGATTTCCTCCTTTATGGGGCGGTCAGCCGCCCATCCGAATTTTGACCACGGCTTTCCGCACCGAACGGGATTCGGGGCTGATGCAGCTGGGCTTGTGGTATTCCCCCGGCAGGAAGAGGGCAAACCTGCCCTCCCCCAGCAGGCCGCTGGATTGTTCCGGCCCGGCGGCAAAGCCGCAGTCTGCCGCCTCGTCGAACTCCCCCGTCGGCTGGGCCCGGGTGGTCCAGGCCCAGTATTCGCTGCCGGTGAGGTCGATCTGCAGATCGGCATACAGGTGATGGACTTCAAAGGTGGCCCCCTCCGCCGGGCGGAGGTCTGCATCCATCACATTGATGAAAACGTTCTGGCCGTCCACAGTGGTGCGGCCATTGGGCAGGCTGGCAAGGTCGTGGGTTTCCAGCCACTGAATCGCGGTGTCCAGGGCCGGATGCATCCCGCGGTAGCGTCCCAGGCTGCTGAGGCTGTCGGTAATCATGGCGAGTCCTCCCTTTTGGATGTCAACACAGATGCCCGGTGGTCCGTGCCCTCCGGGGCCGGCAGCCACCGGGCGTCTGGTGTTTTGTATTCAGATCAAAGGTTACAGGGCGGCCACCTGGGCAATGGCTTCGCGGATCATCCGCTCAGACTCTGCCACCACAGCCTCGTCCTCGGGGATCAGGTTGGGCAGCGGGGCGCGGACGCCGCCCAGCTCCAGGCTGTACATCCGGCGCAGAATCTCCTTCTGCACAGCGTAGAGGTTGCCGTGGGCCTCGCACATCTTATAGATGATGCGGTCGGCCATGTACTGAACTTTCCGGGCGGCGGGGATGTCGCCCTTTTCGATCAGCTCGTTCATCTTGAGGAACAGCTCGGGCATCACCGCATAGGTGCCGCCGATGCCGCCGTCTGCGCCGATGGCGCGGCCTGCAACAAACTGCTCATCAGGGCCGTTGAACACCACAAAGTTCCCCTCGCCCCGGGCGGCGATGCCGGCATCCTTGAACATCTGGATGTCCTGGGTGGGCATGGAGGAGTTCTTGACTGCCACCACGTTGGGGTTCTTCAGCATGGTTTTCAGCAGGCTCATGGTCAGACCGGTGCCGGCCAGCTGGGGAATGTTGTAAATCACAAAGTCGGTGTTGGGGGCAGCGGCGCTCATGGCGTTCCAGTATTCGGCGATGGCGTACTCCGGCAGGTGGAAGTAGATGGGGGGAATGGCGGCGATGGCGTCCACGCCGCACTGCTCGGCATGGGCTGCCAGCTCCACCGAGTCAGCGGTGTTGTTGCAGGCCACATGGGCGATGACGGTGATCTTGCCCTTGGCCTCGCTCATGACAGCTTCCAGCACAGCCTTGCGCTCATCGGGATGCTGGTAGATGCACTCACCCGAGGAACCGCCCACATACACACCCTTGACGCCTTTGGCGATCAGGTGGCGGGTCAGAGCTTTGACCCCTTCCACCGAGATGCTGCCGTCCTTCTGGTAGCAGGCATAAAAAGCCGGAATGACACCCTGATATTTGGTACAATCTTTCATGATGAAAACACTCCAATCTCATTGCGGCAGACCGCCGGGATCAACCCTTGACGGCGCCCATGGTGATGCCCTGGGTAAAGTACTTCTGGAACATGAGGAAGACCGCCACGATGGGCACGGCAGCCAGAGCGGCGCCGGCCATGATCAGGCCAAAGTCAGAGGAGACTTCGCCCTGCAGGCGGGCAATACCGGTGGAAATGGTCAGGACTTCCCGCTTCTGCAGCATGATCAACTGCAGGAAGTAGTCATTCCAGGTATTGACGAAGGTGAAGATGGCCAGAGCGCCCACGCCGGGCTTGACCATCGGGAACACGATGGACACGAAAGTGCGCACCTCGCTGGCGCCGTCAATCCGGGCGGCCTCCAGCATTTCGGTGGGAATGGTCTCCGAGAACTGCTTCATCAGGAAGATGCCGAAGGGCCAGCCAACGGTGGGCAGGATGACAGCCAGCAGGTTGTTGTTGAGGCCCAGGGCACTCATCTCCTGCAGCAAGGGGATGACGATGACCTGTTTGGGCAGGGCCATGGCGCAGACCAGCAGGCTGAACAGCACCGTCTGGCCGAAGAAGCGCTTCTTGGCCAGGGCATAGCCGGCCAGGGCCGCCGTAATGCAGGTGAGGGCCATGGCCGCCACGGCGATGATGATGGTGTTCAGCAGCCACTGGATGGCAGGCTGCTTGAACAGCCGCACATAGTTGTCCAGGGTGGGGTTCAGGGGGAACCACTGGGGTTTCTGGGCGTTGATGGTGATGGCATCCTTCAGCGAACCGGTCAAAATCCAGTACAGGGGGAAGATGAAGAATACCGCCAGCAGGGCCAGCACGATGATCACAAAGATCTTATAACCGCGGGACTGGCCGTCCAGGCTTGATTTTGTCTTCTTGGACATCCCAATACCTCCCTTTTAACCGTTGTCCGTCTGCGCGACCTTGAACTGGATCGCGGAGAAGATGGCGATGAAGATGGCCAGAACCACGCCCATGGCGTTGGCGTAGCCGAACCGCTGATAGTTGTAAGCCATATCAAAGATATAGTACATCAGGGTGCTGGTGCTGCCCAGAGGGCCGCCGCGGGTCAGCAGCTGGATCAGTGCAAAGCACTGGAAGCTGTTGATGGTGGTGATAACCAGCACGTACAGAGTGGTGGGCATGATCTGGGGCCACTTGATCTTCCAGAAGATCTGCAGCCGGGTGGCGCCGTCAATGGCGGCGGCCTCCTCCAGAGAGCGGTCCACGTTGCCCAGGGCCGCCACATACAGCACGATGGGCTGGCCGATGGAGGTGGTGAACAGGATCATGATGATGCACCAGATGGCGGTGCGGGTGTCGCCCAGCCAGTCAAAGCCCACCGTGCCGAAGATCTGGTTCAGCAGGCCGTTGTAGGGGTTGAACATCCACTTCCACACCACGGTGACGGCCACCGAGCCGGTGACCACCGGCAGGTAGAACACGCAGCGGAAGAAGGAGCGCATTTTGGAGTGCATCGGGTAGATGGCCGAGCCAACCCACAAAGAGAAAGCGGTGACCACCGGGACCGACACCACCACGATCAGGACGGTGTTCCACAGGGACCGGATGAAGGTCTCATCCTGGAACATCTCGATGTAGTTGGCAAAGCCTGCGAAGGTTGCGGCCGAGGTGTCAATGCCCATGTCCAGAAAACTGTAGACCAGGCACATGCCCATCGGCACCAGCACAAACCCTACAAAGAACAGCAGGCTGGGGAGCATGAACAGATAGGCGGAGATGGTTTCCCGCCGGGCCAGCACGCGGCTGGTGTGATGCCCCTGGGAAGCGTTTGCCTGGGGTGCCTTTGCGGAAATCTGAGCCACGCTGATTTCCTCCTTTCGTAAGACGGATGAAAGAGACGGCATTTCATAAAAAGGCGCCTGCCCCTGTGGTGACCAGGCGGCAGGCGCGCCATGTTGTTCCTTTCAGGATGGCCCGCCCGGTCAGCGGCACGTGTCAAAACGGGTCGCGAGCGGACAGGGGCGTTCCTTTACGGATTGCTTGCAGCGACGAAGGCGTCAGCGGCTTCCTGTGCGGGAGTACCATTGACCATGATCTCCTGCAGCATGTTGAACCAGTTCTGGCGCTGGGCGGTCCAGTTGGGAGTGACGTTGTAGTAATCGCCCAGGTACGGCATCAGAGAGGCGAACTCGCCCATCTGCTCGGCCTGATCGGTGCCCTCGTAGACATCGCCCAGGGACTCCTTCACCGGGAAGAAGCCGGTGAGGCGGACGCTCTCGGCAGCCTGGTTCTCGTCGTCGCAGACGAACTGGATGAAGGTCTTGGCAGCCTGGATGCGGGCGTCGTCGCCGCTGTCGAAGATGCCGAAGCCCCAGATACCGCCGCACAGCTCAGGCACATCGTCATCGGAGGGGAATGCCATGGCATAGGGGGTAAAGGTGACCTGAGAGGCATACTGTGCCTTGTTGGAAGCGTTCCAGCAGAAGGTGACGGCCGCGGTGCCGTTGGCGAACTGCTGCAGCTCATCGGAAGCCTGGAAGCCGGCGTTGGCGTTCAGGCTGCGATTGTCCACCATGCTCTTGAGCAGCTCCAGAGCCTTGACGTTCTCGGGGCTGTTGATGGTGTACTCGGTGTGCTCGGGGTTGGTGTAGGTGCCGGAGTAGAGGTTGTTCACCAGTGCGCGGGTGCCCTGGTCGCCGCCCTGGCCGCCGCAGTAGATGATGCCGGGCACAGCTGCCAGGCCGGAATCCCGGATGGTCTCCATGGCCTTGACAAAGTTGTCCGTGGTCCAGGTGCGGGTGTCCTCATCCAGATACTGGAGGGCGCCGGCCTGCTCAAAGACCTCATAGTTGATGGCCATGCAGTGGGTGGTCATGCACAGGGGGTACTCATAGTAGGCGCCGTCCAGCTGGCAGGCGCTGACCACAGACTCGCTGACGGCAGCGATGTCGTCCTTGGTGCTGGCCCACAGATCGCTCAGATCCACCATCAGGTTGTTGACGCCCCAGTTGGAAACCAGGCGCTCGGGGCCCTCCATGATGATATCGGGGGTCTCTTTGGCAGTGATGGCCGAAGTGACCAGGTTGTCGCCGTTCTGATAGTCCAGGGTCTCGTATGTAACGGTGATCTCGGGATGGACTTCGTTGAAGGCAGCGATGATGTCATCCAGCTTGGACTCGGTGCCGCCCCAGGAACCAATGGGGTAGGTCCACAGCGAAATGGACACGCCGTCGCCGGAAGCAGTGCTGGCAGCCGTCGAGCCAGCGGTGGAAGCAGCAGTGCTGCTGGAATTCGAACCGCCGCAGGCGGCCAGCAGGCCTGCTGCGCTCACAGCACCTGTGACCTTCAGGAAGTCCCGGCGGGAAATTGCTCTCTTCTTCATACTGTTCTCCTTTTGTTGGGCCGGCAAGAATCCGGCTGCCATACCGGGGCTGTGTCCGCCTCCGGTTCTCTTGCCTCCATTTTACAAAGAAAATCAGTAAAAGTCAATGCGTTTTGTGTAATTTTTTGAAAAAAATTTTCAAGAGCCAGGATTCATGATATAAATTTTCAAACTGGAGGTTTTGCTTTCTTTTCACAGGTGTTTGGCAGCCAGCAGATCTGCCAGGTTGCTGCGGACCTCCTCAATGGTGTTCTCCTGGCGGCGGCAGACCTCTGTGAACAGAGCATCGATCAAAAACAGCTGGGCCATCCGGGCCGGCACTGACCCCAGCTGGAGCGGGCCTTCGATGGCGCCGCACTGCAGCACCACATCCGCAAAGGCGCAGGCCGGGGATTTGGGGAAATGGGTCACCAGCACCACAGGCACCCGGAGACGGTGGGCCAGTTCCAGCAGCTCCACTGCCTCCCGGGTGGCGCCGGAGTAGGAGAAAAAGAGCACCGCATCCTGCTGGGTGAGGGTGGCCAGGTAGACCGTCTGGGTGTGGGAATCGCTCATGGCAAAAAAGCTCATCCCGGCGGTGGAGAAGATATGGGCCGCCTCCTCGGCCATGATCATCGACCCGCCCTGGCCCATGCAGAGCACCTTGCCGGCCCGGGCCAGCAGATCGGCGGCCTGACGGATTTTGTCGGGGTCGATCAGGGTCAGGGTCTGGGAGATGGCGTCCACTTCGGCGCCATACAGCTTGTGGCACATTTCCTGGATGTCGTCCTCCGGCGTCACCTCGCCGCTGAGGAAGGGGATGCCCCGGCGGCTGGCCACGTTGTTGGCCAGGGCCAGCTTGAAGGCATTGTAGCCCTTGTAATCCAGCTTGCGGCAGAAACGGGTGATGGTGGCCTCTGCCACCCCGCTGGCTTCCGCCAGCTCTGAAATGGACATGATCTGGGAATCCTGCTGGTGGTCGGTGATATAATCCGCCACCTTCCGCTCCGAAGCGGTCAGTTGGTAATACTCCGCGCTGATTCGTTCCATCACGTTCCGCAGATTGGCAGACATACGCTTTCCTCCTGTCTTGGCATAAAGCATAAAGCATAAAACATGTAATTACAACTGTATCGTATCATGTTTGAAAAGAATTTTCAATCCATGAAAATTCTTTCTTGGGCTCCCAAAAGGCACTTCCCCTGCCGGCGGGCAGATGACAACGCTTTCCAAATATGATATGATAGCATCAACCGGCTGGGATGCAGTTTTCTGTCCCCGCAGCCCTGCGAAAGGAGACTTTGCGATGTTTGGCAACCTGTTCAATCCCCAGAATTCCTTCTGGCAGACGGTGGACCATCTGTCAGACCTGCTGATCCTCAGCCTGTTGTGGCTGCTCTGTTCCCTGCCGCTGGTGACGGCGGGGGCCGCCACCACCGCCCTGTATGATACGGCGGCCCACTGCCTCCGGGGAGGCGAGCCCATGCCCTGGCGGCGGTTTTTCCACACCTTCCGCAGGGAGCTGCCCTGTGCCGCCATTGTCACGGTGGTGTGGGGCGCCCTGCTGCTGGTGCTGGGCAGCGCCCTGCAGATGATGGCCGCCGCAGCCGGCGCCGGCACTGCCCTGGCCTGGGCGGTGCTGCTGTTCTGCCTGGTGCTGATGCTGCTGCCACTGGGGGCCGCCTGCTGGATGTTCCCCCTGCTGTCCCGCTTTGCCTTCCACCCGGTGGAGCTGATGCTCACCGCCCTGCGGCTGGCGGTGGGGTACCTGCCCCGCACCATCGTCCTGCTGGTGATTGCAGGGGTCTCGGCCCTGCTGGTGCGGGTGCTGCTGATCCCCATTGTGATCCTCCCCGCCATCGCGGCCTGGCTGTTCACCCTGCTGCTGGAGCCGGTGTTCCAGCGCTACCAGCCCCCCGCAGACCCGGACTCCAAAGCTGAATCCCAGGAGGAGGAAGTCTAAGCTTCCTCCCCTGTTCTTTTGCATCATCTTTTATAAATAGGAAGGAGTCTTTCCTGATGAACGAAACAACAGAACTTCACAAGGCCCGGCTGGACCGGGTGATCCGGCAGATGGAGGCCATGGGCCTGAGCCAGCTGCTGGTCACCGACCCGGACAGTGTCTGGTACCTCACCGGCTACGACAACGAGCCCCTGGAACGGATGATGGTCTTTTGCGTGCGGCGGGACGGCCGGCACACCTTTTTCCTCAACCGCCTGTTCCCTGCCCCCTCCGCCCCCTGGGAGCAGATCTGGTTCAGCGACACCGATGACGCCGTGGGCATTCTGGCCGCGCAGCTGGACCCGGCTACCCCGATCGGCATCGACAAGACCTGGACGGCCCGGTTTCTGCTGCCCCTGATGGAGCGGCTGCCCGGCAGCCGGCCGGTGCTGGCTTCTGACTGCGTGGACCACTGCCGGGCCTGCAAGGATGCAGCCGAGCAGGATCTGATGCGGGCTGTCTCCTGGATCAATGACCAGGTGATGGAGGAAGTGTCCCATTTCTTCCAGGAAGGGGTCACCGAGCGGGAAGCTGCCCGGTTCATTGAGAGCCGCTATGCGGCCCTGGGCTGCAGCGGGCCCTCCTTCTCCACCATTGTCTCTTTCGGCGCCCACGGGGCCGACCCTCACCACGAGCCGGATGACACCCCCCTGGCCCCCGGCGATTCCATCGTCATCGACATGGGCTGCCGGAAGGACCGGTACTGTTCTGACATGACCCGGACCTTCTTCTGGCAGCAGGCCAGCGAAGAGGCCCGGGCGGTCCACGACCTGGTGCGGGAGGCCAACGAGAAGGCCGAGGCCCTGATCCGGCCCGGCGTGCCCCTCTGTGAACTGGACAAAGCCGCCCGGGATCACATTGCCGCCGCCGGCTACGGGGATTACTTCACCCACCGGCTGGGCCATTTCATCGGCCAGCGGGACCACGAGCAGGGGGATGTCAGCAGCGCCAACACCGCCCTGGCAGAGCCCGGGATGATCTTCTCCATCGAGCCGGGGGTCTATCTGCCCGGGAAGCTGGGGGTCCGGGTGGAGGACCTGGTTCTGGTGACCGAAACCGGCTGTGAAGTGCTGAATCATGTGGACAAGCACTGGAAAATTCTAAAATAAACAGGGCCGGGCCCCGCTGGGGACCCGGCCTTTGCTGCAGCGGCGGCCGGTCCGGCCGCCGCCGGCCAGGAGAGATTTTTCCTTGAAATTTGGCCAATATTGCAATAAAACACAAAAAGTTTTCCAAATCGTCTAGCAAAAAATTAGACGTCATGTTATAATAGTGGCAATTCGGGTTAAGGTATTCTGCCCGGTCTGCTCCGGGAAATTGCAAATGAAGGAGGGCCCGTCATGGATCAATTTTTACCGCTGGCTGCCGGCGGCCTGTCACTGTTCGACGCTTCCCTGGTGTCGACCAGTCTGGTGCTGGTGTTCGGTCTTCTGATCGCCCTGTGCCTGATCATCACGTTTGAAGGCAAAGTGTTCGACTCGATCAACGACAAGAACCGTGCCAAAGAACGCGCCAAGGCCATGGACGAACTTCACAACAGTGCGCCCCGCGCACCGCATGCGCCTGCCGCACGCGCCGCTGCTGCGCCTGTCTCCCCTGCCCCGTCCCCTGCGGTCGAGGCCGGCATTCCCGGTGAGGTTGTTGCCGCCATCTCCGCTGCCATCTATTCGATGGAAGGCAGCCACGGGGTGATCCGTGAGATCCGCCGTGTGCCTCAGTCGGGCGGTTCCCGCCGCGGCGCCTGGGGTGACGCCGGCGTGATCCAGAGCACTCGGCCGTTCCTGTAATGGGCTTATCGGGGAAGGAAGCGTGATACAATGGGCGCAATCATTGAAAATCTTCAGCAAATTTTTTCCAATTCCGGTTATTCGGAAATCCTCACCGCTGTGGGCGGCTATCGCTACGCCGTCATGCTGCTGGTGGCCTGCATCCTGATTTATCTGGCAATCGTACATCAGTTTGAGCCCCTTCTGCTGCTGCCGATCGGTTTCGGCATGCTGATGGCCAACCTGCCGCTGGACGGCATCATCCACATGGACATCTTCATCAATGAAACCGGCCACATCAACTGGCAGATGCTGGGCAGCTCGGGCGGCCTGGCCGACTATATCTACCTAGGCGTCAAACTGGGCATCTACCCGCCCCTGATTTTCCTGGGCATCGGCACCATGACCGACTTTGAACCCCTGATCGCACGGCCTTCCAGCCTGCTGCTGGGCGCAGCAGCACAGCTGGGCATCTTTGTGGCATACACCGGCGCCCGGGTGCTGGGCTTCAGCCCCGCCGAGGCAGCCTCCATTGGCATCATCGGCGGCGCCGACGGCCCCACCGCCATCCTGACCACCTCCATCCTGGCTCCGGAACTGCTGGGTTCGGTGGCTGTGGCAGCCTACTGTTACATGGCACTGGTCCCCGTCATCCAGCCGCCCATCATGCGGCTGCTGACCACCGAAAAGGAGCGCCAGATCGTGATGGAGGCGCCCCGGAAGGTCAGCCACACCGAAAAGGTGCTGTTCCCCATCATTGTCACCATCCTGGTCAGCCTGCTGCTGCCTGATGCCGCCATCCTGATCGGCTGCCTGATGATGGGCAACCTGATGAAGGAATCCGGCGTTGTGGAGCGGATCACCAAGACCGCCGGCAACGAGCTGATGAACATCATCACCATCTTCCTGGGCTTCTCGGTGGGCTGCACCACCAATGCCGAGACCTTCCTGAACATGCGCACCGTCATGGTCATCGTGCTGGGCGTCTTCGCCTTTGCATTCGGCACCGCCGGCGGCGTTATTCTGGGCAAGATCATGTGCTTTGTCACCCACGGCAAGATCAACCCGCTGATCGGTTCCGCAGGCGTTTCGGCCGTTCCCATGGCCGCCCGCGTCTCCCAGAAAGTGGGCCAGGAGTACAACCCCCGCAACTATCTGCTGATGCACGCCATGGGCCCCAACGTGGCCGGCGTTATCGGCAGCGCAGTCGCCGCTGGTATCCTGATCAACATGTGCCGCGGCCTGTAACTCATTTTCCAGACAGCCGGAAGGCCGGACCCCGCAGGGTCCGGCCTTCTTTTGTTTGTGTTCGGTGTTCCCGGGTCAGATCAGCCCGAAGTGGACAAAGGCGTTGTACAGCCCATCCTCATCCACGCCGGTGGTCACATAGTCCGCTGCCGCCTTGGCGCCGTCCCCGCCGCTGCCCATGCAGCAGCTCTGGGCGCAGCAGGCAAACATGGGGATATCCACTGCCGCATCTCCAAAGGCAATGGTGTCCTTCTGATCTGCCCCCAGATGGCGCAGCAGCACCTCCACCGCGTGGGCCTTGGTGATGTCCTTGACACCCAGGTCTCCAAAGAGGGCGGTCTCCCCTGCGCCGCCCCAGGTGCCGTTCTGCAGGTCAGGGAAGGAGGCTTTGGTGTCCAGGAAGTCCTGGTAGCTCTCCAGGATGTAGCTCACCTTGTTGACATCGTCCCGGTACAGGCCGGCGCCGTAGATCATGGCCGGGAAAGCGCTGTCGGTGTCCATCTGCTCGGCGTCCGGCTTGCCCTTGCGGCGGCAGTATTCCTGCATTACAGGCACTGCCCGCTGCCGGAAGTTTTCGCTGCCGTAGAGGCCGCTGTTGCTTTCCAGGTAAAACTCCAGCTTCCGGCTGTGGAGCCAGTCCACAATCCGGCGGCACTGCTCCGGGGTGATGAGCTGGTGCATCACCACTTCCCCGTCCGACTCCACATAGCTGCCGTTGCCGCCGATGTAGCCGTCCAGGCCGATGTCCCAGATTTCCTGTTTGTTCTCCGCCTTGCTGCGGCCGCTGCACAGATAGACCCGGTGGCCCGCCGCCCGGGCCGCCCGGATGGCCTGGACCGCCGAGGCGGGCAGGCGGTTTTCATAGTCCACCAGGGTGCCGTCGATATCGATGAACAGAATCTTTCCTATGGGTTCCTTCTCCTTTTCCGTCGGTAATGGGGCCGCGCCGCAGCCCTTTCTTTTATCATGATACCAGATTCTGCTGCATTGTACAGGGCTTTTGCAAAAAGAGGGTGTTCCCCTGGGGAACACCCTCTTTTTGTCACGGCTTATGCTTGGCGTCGGTTACCAGATCCATCAGGTCGCCGTAGCCCTCCTGCTCCATCTGCTCATAGGGGATAAACCGCAGGGAGGCGCTGTTGATGCAGTAGCGCAGGCCCCCCAGCTCCTGGGGACCATCCTCGAAGACATGGCCCAGGTGGCTGTCTCCCACTCGGCTGCGCACCTCGGTGCGGACCATGCCGTGGCTGGTGTCGGTGGACTCCACCACCACCTCCGGCTCAATGGGCTTGGAAAAGCTGGGCCAGCCGCACCCCGACTGGAACTTGTCCGCAGAGAGGAACAAGGGCTCCCCCGTCACCACGTCCACATAGATGCCGGGCTTGAACGTGTTGTTGTAGGCCCCGGTAAAGGGATACTCGGTGGCGCTGTTTTGGGTTACCTGGTACTGCTGGGGGGTGAGGTTTTCCTTGATTTCCTCCTGGGAGGGTTTGGCATAATCCAGGGGATTCACCCGTTTGGTAAAGTCGGAGAGGCTGGAAAAGTCGATGTGGCAGTAGCCGCCGGGGTGCTTTTCCAGGTAGTCCTGGTGGTATTCCTCCGCCAGGTAATAGCAGCTCAGGGGCAGCAGCTCGGTGGCAATGGGGGTGGGATAAGACGCCTGCACCTCATCCACCACCCCCTGGAGCACCGGCAGATCCGCCTGGTCGGTGTAGTAGATCCCGGTGCGGTACTGGCTGCCCACATCGTTTCCCTGCCGGTTCACCGACAGCGGGTTGATAATCTTGAAAAAGTGCTGGGTCAAGGTCCGCAGGCTCACCGCCGCCGGGTCGTAGACCACAAGGACGGTCTCGGCGTGGCCGGTACGGGATGTGCACACCTGCTCATAGGTGGGGTGCTCGGTGGTGCCGTTGGCATAGCCCACCTTCACCTCCTTCACCCCGGGGACCTGGGAAAAGTAGGATTCCACACCCCAGAAGCATCCCCCGGCATAAAAAATTTCCTTCATCTGTTCCATACCTTTTTGATCTCTCCATTCCTGATCTTCCACGGCAGCGGCTGCTGCAGTCGCCCCAGGCGGCGGGTTGCGCTGCCCGGCCCAGGTGATGCCGCAGCCTGCAAGGCTCAGCAGCAGGCAGCCGGCCAGGAAGATCCCTGTCATCTGTTTCATAGAGTGTGCCCCCCTTCTCCCCGATTTTCTCTGCCGGCGGGCGCCTGCAAAAAGGCGGGCCTGCCCTCAGACAGGCCCGCCCCCGCCCCTGGCGCTTTTGGGGCAAAGAGTTCTCAGGAGGATGGATTTATGAAAACCCGATGGTTACTCCTTGCGATAGCCGCACTTGGGGCAGACCCCGTTTTCATTCAGGGCAATGCCGCACAGGGGGCACCGGTCGATCTGGTTGCGGGTCTCAAACTCAGCCGACGCCGCGTTGACGCCGCTGCTGAAGGTAATCTTGGCAATGTTGAGCTTGTCCTTCAGGAGGTCATAGACAATCTTGATCATGCCCTCCACCGTCATGGTTTCCTTGGTCACCACCAGACGGCACTCGGGGTAAGCGGTGGCCAGCTCGGTCTTGAAAGCGGGGCCCTTCATCCGGTTGTGGGGGGCACCGTTGCGGATGCCCTGTTCCTCATACACCTTGAGGATGGCGGGCAGGAGAGGGTCATCCTCCCGCAGGATCAGGGCATGGTCGAAGTTCTGCAGCACCGACCAGGCTGTCTTTTGAATTTCGTTGCAGGGAAACACCATGTTGACGCCGGATTCCACGGTGTCTTCCACCTCCAAAGTCAGGACACCGGTGTGGCCGTGGAGATACTGGGCCTCACCTTTGAATCCATAAAACCTGTGGGCGTATTGCAGTTTCAATTTCGTGATGCTTCTCATGTGGGTAAAACCTCCTATCCTAATTTTATCTTTACGAGCCGTCACGAGCCGTCGGGCTCGCTCAGAGCTTCTTCTGCCGCCTGCTTTGCGCGGCACTCGGGGCAGAGATACTGGAGCTTCAGGTCATAGCCCTCGATGGGGAACCCCACCTGCTGCTCCAGCTGGGCCGTGATGTCCGAAAGGTAGAGATCCGACAGCTTGCCGCAGCAGCGGCAGACCAGATGGTCGTGGCGGGTGTTCCGGTCGTACCGGTCGGGCCAGCCTTCCAGGCTGATTTTGCGGATTTTCCCCTGCTGGTACAGGCTGTTCAGGTTGTTGTACACGGTGGCCAGCACCACCGAGGGGCACTCTTTTTTCAGGGCCAGAAAGATCTGTTCGGCTGTCATGTGGACGCCGGATGCACTGGATGTGCAGATGATCTCCAGAATTTTTTCTCCATATCGCATCGCTGTTCACCTAAATTAGAATTATTCTAGTTCCAATATACAGAGCGGCAGGGGCTTTGTCAAGCGCTTCACCTTTCTTTCACCAAAACGTCAAAAATCCCCGTTCCGGGAGGGAACGGGGATGCTGTTCAGGAAGGCATGGTGCAGGCACAGCCGGGGGCGGCCTTCTCCGGCCCGGGGCTGTGGGAGGCAATGCTGTTGGCCAGGACGATCACCTGGTCGCAGCGGTCCACCACATTCTGGTCGTGGGAAATATACAGGATGCCCGCCCCATCGGCAGCGGCGTGGCGTTCCAGGTTGGTCAGCACGGCGGCCGCCGTCTGCTCGTCCAGGTTGGCTGTGCTCTCATTGAAGATATAGAGTTTGGGGCGGCGGAGGAAGGCCCGGGCCAGGGAAAGCCGCTGGCGCTGGCCTCCCGACAGGTTGGCCGCCCCCTCGCTGATGGTGTAGCCCAGGGCACGTTCCGGCTCCCGGCAGAGGACCCCCTGATAATCCCCTGTCAGGCAGGCCTGGCGCAGGGCATCCAGCAGCTGGCCGTCGGTGAACTCTTCATCCAGACCGTAGACCAGATTGTCCCGCACGGTGCCGGCAAAGAAGAAGGTGCTCTGGGGCACATAGTAGAGCAGGCTGGTGAGTTCCCGCTGGCTGTAGGACTCCAGGTCCCGGCCAAAGAGGGTCACCCTGCCCCGGGTGTAGGGATAATAGCGGTTGAGGCAGCGGACCGTGGTGGTTTTGCCGCAGCCCGACACCCCCTGGAGGGCCACCTTTTTGCCACCGGGGATGGTCAGATCCTGATAGAGGGCCAGGGGCTTGTCCTTTTCAGGGTTGGTCACCAGCACCTGCTCCAGGTGCACCGAACCATCGGTCAGGGGCAGGCGGAGGCTGCATACTCGGCCAGAACGCCGGTGTAAATCTCCCGGCTGCCCGAAAGTTCCATCAGTTCCATGGGCTTGACGATCTTCCCGAAGGCGTCCTCCCCGGTGACGTCGTAGCGGACCAGCACGTCCTTGACAAATTCCGAGCAGTAGTAGCAGTCCTCCTTCTGGTAGGCCAGGTGGAAGAAGGCCAGCAGCAGCCCCAGATAGTTGTAGTGGTAGCGCCGGCGGTCCTGGTACATCTGTTCCAGGTGGTCCTTGATCTGCTCATACTGCCGCTGGGTCACCGGCACCCGCAGCACTTTGGCCCTGGTGCCCGAAAAGCGGCCGAAGGTGCCCGAGGCGGGGCTCTCCTGCACAAAGCCGCCCCAGACCGGGTTATAGGGGTGGCGGCGGCCGAAGGAGTAGAGGGTCTGGAGGGAATCATCCACGCTGATGGAGGCGTGGTTGTAGGCATCCCCTGTCACCACCCGGAGAATCTGGGACAGGATGGTGCCGGTCTGGGTGAGGACAACAAAAACGGCGGGACCGCCGGAAGCAGTGCGAATCATAAGGGTATTCCTTTCGATGGGTAAAATGCGGGGGCCGGGCCCTGCCGGAAGGATGGACCGCCCTCCTATTTCTAATACGAATCAGAAGGGCATTTTACCGCAAGGGAGTTTTTAGCCCGCCGCCCAGCCCAAAGGAATGGCCGTCATCCAAAACCGGCTGTCCCCATGGAAAACAAAAAGCCCGGGGGTACCCGGGCCAAATTCATTTTGATCGGTTCAGCAGCTGCCGGATGGCTTCCAGATCCTCCGGGCGGTCCACGTCTGCCAGCTCTGCGGCAGAGCCCGCCTCCAGAAAGTCCACCCGGTCGGAATGAGCTTTTGCCACCACGCCGCCCCCTTTGCCCTGGGGCAGGTGCAGCAGTTCCCCAAAGGTCCAGGCGGGGAACAAAACCGGCGCCCCCGGTTTTCCCTGCCAGACGGTCCGGCGGATGTCCCCCGGGACACAGGCCCCCCAGAGGGCCAGGGCCTTGACGGTGTCCTGTTCCAACAGGGGCTGGTCTGCAGGGCAGAACATCACCCCCTGCAGATCGTCTGCCTGCAGGGCCTCCATCCCCAGCCGGACGGTGTCGCTGCGCCAGGGCTGGCTGTGGAGGACCACCTCAATCCCCTGGGCCCGGCACAGGGCCGCCACCTCCGGGTGGCGGGTCACCACCACCCGCCGGGCAAAAGTGCCCCCGGTGGCCTCCAGGATGTACTGGATCAGGGGTTTGTCCCCCAGGTCTGCCAGCAGCTTGTTGCCCCCAAACCGCACCCCCAGGCCTGACGCCATGATGACGCAGCCCTGCCGCCCAAAGGGCTCACCCAGGTCGATGCAGAAGGCATCGGGGCGGCGGCAGATCTCCTGCAGAAAGGGCTGGTCCTGCCGGCGCACCGCTGCCAGCACCTGTTTGCGGTCCAGCAAAGCCCGGATGGTGCCGCAGTATGCCGGGGAACTTGTTTCCAGGCAGCCGATCTCATCCACCGCGGCCCATGCCCCCGGCGCCCGGCCCGCCCGCTCCAAAGCTGCCGCTCCAAAGCCGGCAAGGGCATCCGGGTCGGGGCGCATCCGGTCTTCGGGGCCGGGCAGGTCGGGGTCAAACCGGCCGATCTGAACCGACAGGCCGGTGAGGTTTTCTTTCAGCCAGACCCCTTTTTGTTTCTCGGCCCGGGTGGTGACCCCCGGCAGACCCGCCGGGCCCAGCGAGCGGGCCAGAGCCCGGAGCAGGGTGCTCTTGCCGCTGCCCCTGTCCCCGGTGAGGATCAGGTGGCGTTTACCGCTGCTGCGGAAAGAACGCAGCATACAGCTCACGGTTAGCCCGGACACAGGCATCTCGGTAGGCTTCATAGCGCGCCAGCCACTCCTTTCCTTCCGGGGTCAGGCAGCTGCCGCCGCCGTCCTTTCCCCCCGCCGAGCGGGCCGTCAGGGCGAACCCCAGGGCTTTTTCCGCGTGCTGGATCAGCTTCAGGGCCTTGGTATAGGCCATTCCCATGGACTGAGCCGCCTTCCGCAGGGAGCCGGTCTCCTCCACTCCGTGGAGCAGGCGGCAGGGGCCTTCCCCGAAGAACTTTTCCCCGTCCTCATCCAGGAACAAAATGCGCGTGATGACTTTCATACCGGTTTTCCCTCCCCTTTCAAGCTCTTTCCGCACCCCCGGCCGGGGCTTGCCGCTGTGGGCGGCGGGCAGGACTTTTTCAGATGCATGGCTGGTCTTTCCCGCCGCCGTTGTCGTTTGAAAACTACAGCGAAATTATAGCAATTTCCCTTTTCAAAAGCAAGCTGTATTGCTATAATAAAAGAGTATGATATCTGAAAAGCAGTTGTTTTGTCGAAAAAAGCGGCCTGTCTGGGCCGCTTTTTCCGGGCAGCTGCCAGCGGGCAATGATAAAGGAAACTGCATCATGATCAACATTCAAAACTATGTCCAGGCCCAAAGTCTGGAGGAGGCCTACCAGCTCAACCAGAAGCGCAGCGCCCGCATCCTGGGCGGCATGCTCTGGATGAAGATGGAAAACGGCAATGTCAGCACCGCCATCGACCTGTGCCGTCTGGGGCTGGACACCATCGAGGAGACCGAGGATCAGTTCTCCATCGGCGCCATGGTGACCCTGCGCCAGATCGAACAGCATCCCGGCCTCAACGCCTACACCAACGGAATGGCCGCCCGGGCGGTCCAGGACATTGTGGGGGTTCAGTTCCGGAACATGGCCACGGTGGGCGGCAGCGTCTGGGGCCGGTTCGGCTTTTCGGACGTGCTGACCCTGCTGCTGTCCATGGACACCTCGGTGGAACTGTACAAGGAGGGCATCGTCCCTCTGGAGACCTTTGCCGCCATGCCCTATGACAAGGACCTGCTGGTGCGGGTCATCATCCGCAAGGCCCCCGCAGCCTTCGCCTACCAGGCCATGCGGATTCAGCGCACCGATCTGCCGGTGCTGAACTGCGCCTTCTCTCAGGTGGACGGCGCTTACCGCGCCGTGGTGGGCGCCCGCCCCGGCAAAGCCGTGGTGGTGCGGGATGACACCGGCCTGCTGGCCGGCGGCATCACCGAGGACAGCGCACGGGCTTTTGCCGACTGGGCTGCCGGGCAGGTTCCCACCGGCAGCAACGCCCGGGGCAGCGCCGCCTACCGGACCCATCTGGTCAGCGTCCTGGTGCGGCGGGCAGCTCTGGAACTGGAAGGCAGGAGGTAATGTATGGAAATCAAACTGACTTTGAACGGCCGGCCTGTCACCGGCCAGATTGAGCCCGACTGCCTGCTGATCGACTTTCTGCGGGATCACGGCTGCCTGAGCGTCAAGCGGGGGTGCGACACCGCCAACTGCGGGCTGTGCACCGTCCTGATGGACGGCAAGCCCATCCTCTCCTGCTCCATGCTGGCCGCACGGGCCGCAGGCCACAGCGTCCAGACCCTGGAGGGCCTGCAGGAGGAAGCCGCCGATTTTGTGGGCTTCATCGCCGACCAGGGCGCCGACCAGTGCGGCTTCTGCAACCCCGGGTTCGTGATGAACACCATCGCCCTGCTGCGGGAAATTCCCGACCCCACCGATGACGAGATCCGGTCCTTCCTGGCCGGCAACCTCTGCCGCTGCTCCGGCTATGAGGGGCAGCTGCGGGGCATCCGCAGCTATCTGGAAAGCCGCAGGGAAAAAGGAGACAGCCGCCATGGAGCATAAAGAATACCATTCCATCAACAAGCCCGTCCGCAAAAAGGACGCCATGCAGCTCCTGCTGGGCAAGCCGGTTTACACCGACGACGTTACTCCCCGGGACGCGCTGGTGGTGAAAATACTCCGTTCCCCCCATGCCAACGCCATGGTGGAGGAAATCGAGACGGCGGGCGCCCTGAAAATCCCCGGGGTGGTGGCCATCTACACCTGGAAGGATGTGCCCCAGAACCGCTATACCAATGCGGGCCAGACCTATCCCGAGCCCTCCCCCTATGACCGTCTGATCCTGGACCGGCACGTCCGCTTTGCAGGGGACGCGGTGGCCATCATCGCAGCTGAAACCGAGAAGGCCGCCCTGCGGGCCATGAAGGTGATCAAGGTCAAATACCAGGTGCTGGAGGCCGTGCTGGACCCCCACACCGCCAAGGACAACCCGGTCCTGGTCCATCCCGAGGAAGACTGGTATCCCCCCTGCCCGGTGGGCGGCGACAACCACCGCAACCTGGTGGCCAGTGAAACCAACAGCGACGGAGACATTGAGGCTGTGCTGAACAGCTGCGACATTGTGCTGGATCGGACCTATCACACCAAGGCCTACAACCAGGCCATGATGGAGACTTTCCGCACCTATGCCGAGATGGACGCCTACGGGCGGCTCCACATTGTGTCCTCCACCCAGATCGTTTTCCACGTCCGCCGGATTCTTTCCCGGGCACTGGGAATCCCCAAGAGCCGCATCCGGGTGGAAAAGCCCCGGATCGGCGGCGGTTTCGGCGCCAAGCAGACCTCGGTCTCTGAGGTGTACCCCGCCTTTGTCACCCTGAAGACCGGCCGGCCCTCCAAGCTGATCTACACCCGGGAGGAATCCCAGATTGCCGGCAGCCCCCGCCACGAGATGGAAATTCACGTGCGTCTGGGCGCCGACAAGGATGGCCGCATCCGGGGCATCGACCTGTACACCCTGTCCAACTCGGGCGCCTACGGCGAGCACGGTCCCACCACGGTGGGCCTGTCGGGCCACAAGTCCATCCCCCTCTACACCGGCAACCTGGAAGCCTACCGCTTCAGCTACGATGTGGTGTACACCAATGTGCAGGCGGCAGGCGCCTACCGCGGGTACGGCGCCACCCAGGGCATCTTTGCGGTGGAGACCACCGTCAACGAGCTGGCCGAGCGGCTGGGCATTGACCCCACCGTGATCCGGGACAAGAACATGGTCCGGGAAGGGATGCAGATGCCCGCCTACTACAACGAGACCGCCAACGCCTGCGCCCTGGACCGCTGCATGGAGCACTGCCGCCAGATCTTCCACTGGGACGAAAAGTACCCGGTGCGGGATATGGGCAACGGCAAGGTCCGGGCCGCCGGTGTGGCCATGGCCATGCAGGGCTCCAGCATCTCCAATGTGGACGTGGGCTCTGCCACCCTCAAGCTCAGCGAGGACGGCACCTACAACCTGATCATCGGCGCCGCCGACATGGGCACCGGCTGTGACACCATTCTGGCCCAGATGGCCGCCGAGTGCATGGATTGCAGCGTGGATGACATCGCAGTCTTTGGCGCCGACACCGACGCCTCTCCCTATGATTCGGGCTCCTACGCCTCTTCCACCACCTACATCACCGGCAAAGCCGTGGAGAAGGCCTGCAGCCAGCTGAAGGAAAAGATCTGCTCCATTGCCGCCGAGATGATGGGCTGCGGCACCGAGGAGATTGTCTTTGGGGGCCGTCAGGTGCGCCGGATTTCCACCGGCCAGACCCTGACCCTGGAGGAGATCGGCTATAAATCCCAGGTCTTCAACAACCAGGCTGCCGAGGTCACTGTGTCCTGTTCCTCCCCTGTCTCTCCCCCGCCCTTCATGGTTGGCATGGTGGAGATCGAGCTGGACAAGGAAACCGGCCACGTCACCATCCTGGACTATATGGCGGTGGTGGACTGCGGCATCGCCATCAACCCTGCCCTGGCCCGGATCCAGACCGAGGGCGGCATCGTCCAGGGCATCGGCCACACTTTGATGGAGGATATCCAGTACGACCAGTGGGGCAAGCCCATCGAATCTTCCTTCCTGCAGTACAAGATCCCTACCCGGTTGGATATGGGTCGCCTGCGGGTGGAATTTGAGAACAGCTACGAGCCCACCGGCCCCTTCGGCGCCAAGTCCATCGGTGAGATCGTCATCAACACCCCTGCTCCGGCCCTGACCCACGCCATCTACCGGGCCACCGGCGTATGGCACCGGGAGATTCCCATCACCCCGGAACAGATCGCTCTTTCCATTCAGGACAAATAACGCACAAAGGCCGGGAACCCCGCAAAGGGTTCCCGGCCTTTTCTCATGCGAAAACAACCAGCAAAACAAAAACAGCACCGCTGCCTGATTGCAGTGGTGCCGTTTGATTTGGTGGAGATAAGCGGGATCGAACCGCTGACCTCTTGAATGCCATTCAAGCGCTCTCCCAGCTGAGCTATACCCCCATATTCTCTTGTGTACCGCAGTCTTGACCGGCGACGCTAGTCATTATAGCAGAGGGCCGGGAGAATGTCAACAGGTTTTTGAAGATTTTTTCCGGGAGATCCGGCTGCCTGTCAGCGGAGCTTTTCCCTGCGCTGCCTTTCAAATTTGTTTCCTTCGCTCTATCGCAGAAGCTTTAAATCAATGAATGCCAAAACGCAATCCAAAATTGGGGGCGGGAAAACGTTTGGTTCATTTCCCGCAAAAAAACAGGAGCCCCCGCCGGGAGCTCCTGTACAGTCATGGTATCCGGTTTACTTCAGCAGGCCGGCGCCGCTGTGCCAGGCCTGGCCCACCTTTTCGCCGACGGCATAGTAGCCGTTCTGCATCTGGTCAAAGGCGAAGGCCTGGAGCTTGGCGGGGTCAATCCTGCCGGCGGCGTCCAGCACCTTCTCGTTGGCCATCACATTCACGATCCTGCCCAGCACCCGCAGGCCGTAGGGCTGATTCTGCATTTCCACCACTTCGCACTCCAGGGTCAGGGGGTACTCCTGGATCACCGGTGCATCCACCCGGCTGCTCCTGACGGCGTGGAGGCCGGTCTTGGCAAACTTGTCTGCCACCTTGCCGGCGCTGACGATGCCCAGGTAATCCGACTCCTTCAGGGTATCCAGGCCGGGGACAGCCAGGGTGAAGGCCTTTCGGGCCTCCAGGTTGGCCACCGTCTTGTGCTCGGCCTCCAGGTTGAGGGCCACCATGTCTTCCGCGCAGATGCCGCCCCAGGCCATCATCATCACATCCACAGAATCGTCCTCATTGTATGTGCCGATCATGTAGGTGGGCATGGGGAACAAATAGGGTTTTACACCAAAATCTTTCATCATGGTTTTGTCTCCTTCCGGTCTGAGATGGATTTGCTCTGGTTTGATTGTACCATGCTGCCGGCAGAAAACAAGTACGCACATGCAGGTGGGGTACTATCCCGGGGCACACCCACTTACCTGCCGGAAAGCGCCCGGCAGGCCTTTGGCGCTGTCATTCAAACTGGGAGGCGTACAGCTTGTAGTAGAGGCCCTTTTTGGCCATCAGCTCCTGGTGGGTTCCCTGCTCCATCACGTCTCCGTGCTCCATCACCAGGATCTTGTCGGCGTTCTGGATGGTGGACAGGCGGTGGGCAATCACAAAGGAGGTCTTGCCCCGCATCAGTTCCTGCATGGCTTTCTGGACTTTCTGCTCGGTGTTGGTGTCCACGTTGCTGGTGGCTTCGTCCAGGATCAGCATCTGGGTGTCGTAGAGCATGGCCCGGGCGATGGTCAGCAGCTGCTTCTGGCCCTTGCTGATGTTGCCGCCGTCCTCGCTGATGACGGTGTCATAGCCGTCGGGCAGCCGCATGATGTACTCGTGAATCCGGGCCGCCTTGGCCGCTGCCACCACTTCCTCCCGGGTGGCGCCCTCTTTGCCGTAAGCGATGTTGTCAAAGATGGTGCCCTGGAACACCCAGGTGTCCTGCAGCACCATGGCATAAGCCCGGCGCAGGGAGCTGCGGGTCAGGTGGTGCAGCTCCTTGTCGTCCACCCGGATCTCGCCGGAATCCACATCGTAAAACCGCATCAGCAGATTGATGATGGTGGTTTTGCCGGCGCCGGTGTGGCCCACAATGGCCACCGTCTGGCCCGGCTCGGCCCTGAGGCTGAGGTCGTGGAGGATGGTCCGCCCCGGCAGATAGCCGAAGCTGACGTGCTCGGCCTCCACCTTGCCCTTCACATCCGACAGCACTTCGGCGTCGGGGAGGTCGGCGGGTTCCTCGGGCTGATCCAGCAGGGTGAACACCCGCTCGGCCGCCGCCAGGGCCGAATAGATCTCGTTGATGATGTTGGCAATCTCATTGATGGGGCCGCTGAATTTCCGGGAGTAGAGCACAAAGGCCGAGATCTGCTCCATGCCGGTGAGGCCGAACATATACAGCACAGCCCCCAGCAGACCAATCAGGGACAGGCCCAGGTTGTTGATCAGGTTGACGGTGGGGCCGGTGGTCATGCCCACCGTATCGGCGGCGCAGTAGGCGTCGGCGGCCTTGTGGTTGATGCCGCTGAACTCCTCGCAGACATCGTTTTCGTAGGCGTAGGCCAGGATGGTCTTCTGGCCCGAGAACATCTCCTCCACATAGCCGTTCATCTCGCCGTAGGCGGCGCTGCGCCGGGAATACAGGGGCCGGGTCCGCTTGCCCATATACCGGGTGAAGCAGACCGCCAGGGGCACCGTGACAAACAGGATCACCGTCATGGGCGGGGAGATGATGCACATCATCAAAAAAGAGCCCACCACCGTCACAATGCTGGTCATGATCTGCACCAGATCCGAGGAAAGGCTGGTAGTCACCACGTCGATGTCATAGGACACACGGCTGATGATATCGCCGGCCTGGTTGCGGTCAAAGTAGCTCACCGGCAGCACCATCAGCTTGTTGAACACGTCCCGCCGCATCTGGTTGGCCACACGGCGGCCGGTGAGCATCATCCCCTGGTTGACCAGGAAGGACATGATGTTGCTGATCAGATAGGCCGCCAGCATGTATTTGGCGTAGTGGGCCACAGTGGCAAAATCCACCTGGCCCGGCCCGACGGCGGCGCCGATGGCCTTGCCCGCAAAGGAGGGGCCCAGCAGGTTGCCGATGTTGCTGGCAAAGGTACAGGCCAGAAGAAACAGCACCAGAAACCGGTAGTTCACCATATACCGCAGGGTGCGAATCAGGGTGCCCCGGGCGTCCCGGGGTTTTTCCGCTTTGACGCGGGGTCCTCTCGACGGCATCGCAATTCCTCCTTTCCTCAAGCCAGAGCGCCCATCTGGGCCTGGTAGATCTCACGGTATGCCGGACAGGTTTCCAGCAGCTGCTGATGGGTGCCGTAGCCGATGCAGCGGCCGTTGTCCAGCACCAGGATATGGGTCATGTTCTGGATCGAGCTGACCCGCTGGGCCACCATGATGGTGGTGGATTCCTTGTAGTGCTCAAAAATGGCTTTGCGCAGGGCTGCGTCGGTCTTGTAGTCCAGGGCCGAAGAGGAATCGTCCAGCACCAGAATCTCGGGGCGGCCCGCCAGAGCCCGGGAGATCAGCAGGCGCTGCTTCTGGCCGCCCGACAGGTTGGCCCCCTTGATGTCTGCCTGGTAGTCCAGGCCCTCCTCCAGGGAGTCCACATATTCGGCGGCCACCGCGTCCTCCACCGCCCGCATCAGGTCAGCATCATCCAGGGGCCGGCCAAAGCGGATGTTCTCCCGCAGGGTGTTGAAGAACACCATGTCGTTCTGGAACACCACGCCGAATTTCCGCCGCAGTTCATCCTTGGGATAGGTGCGCACGTCCCGGCCGTCCACAAAAACGCCGCCCTTTTCCACATCATAAAACCGCATCAGCAGGTTGATGATGGTGGTCTTGCCGCAGCCGGTGGGGCCGATGATGCCCAGGCTCTCCCCTTTCTTGAGGGCAAAGCTGATGTCATAGAGACACTGTTCCCGCTCGCTCTCGGCCAGGGCACCCTTGGTGCCCTCGTGGTAGCTGAAGGTGACATGCTCAAAGCGGATGAATTCGTCGCCGGAGGGCTGTTTGGCCTGGTCCAGGGGCAGCACCTTCTGGTCCACCGGGGCGGCCAGCACCTGGCCAATGCGGTTGGCCGAGGCAGAGGCCTTGCTGACCATCATGAAAATGCGGTTAATCCCCATGACCCCCTGCATCACCATATTGAAATAGGTCAGGAAGGCCAGGATCACCCCCGGCTTAATCTGGCCGTTGTTGACCCGGGCAGCGCCGATCCAGACCACCAGGGTCAGGCCGGTGTTGAGGCACATCTGCATCAGGGGCCCGGGGATGGCCATGATGATGCTGGCCTTGATGTCGGCCCGGGTCATGGCGTCGTTGGCACCGCCGAAGCGGCCCTTTTCGTACTCGGTCTTGGACAGGGCCTTCACCACCCGGATGCCGGTGATGTCCTCCCGCATGATCCGCACCACATCGTCCAGCTTTTCCTGCACCTTGCGGTAGAGGGGGATGCCGTACCGTGAAACGGTGAGGATCACCGCAATCAGCACCGGCACAATGACGCAGAGGATGCCCGACAGCACCGGGTCCATCACCATGGTCACCCCAATGCCCCCCAGCAGGAAGATGGGCATTCGGATGCACATGGTCTGCAGGGACTGGACGCAGGACTGGACGTTGTAGCTGTCACTGGTCATCCGGCTGATGAGGCTGGGCAGGCCGAAGCGGTCAAACTGGGTTCCCGAGAGGTTGGCGGTCCGGGTGAACAGATCCTGCCGGATGTCATAGGAGACGTTGTGGGCGTTGTCCACCGCCAGCCGATTGGCTGCAATGTTCAGCTGGCGGGTGACCAGCGCCGTGAGAATCATCAGGCAGCCCCACAGCACCGCCTGGCTCAGCTGGCCCAGGGGGACCACCTCGTCGATCAGATATTCCAATATATAAGGGATCATCAGCTCGGTCATGGCACCCAGCAGCTTGATCCCCATGGACTGGACAATGCGGGCTGTGTACCGCTTCATGTACCGCAAAATCAGTTTCACTGTGTTTCCTCCCTCCTGCCCCGCCGGGCAGCAGCCCTTGTTTCCGTTTTTCCTTAAAAATAATACCGCAGCCTGGCGGAAAGTCAAGGAACCGAAGGATTTTTCATGGGGCCCCGCTCTCCCCTGCGTTCGCCTTCCCGTCACATTCCTCTGGTATACTGAAAGAAACCGAAAGGAGGATGCCGGAGATGCACGATATCTGGAACCCCTGGCATGGCTGCATCAAGTGCAGCGAAGGCTGCCAGAACTGCTATATGTATTTTCTGGACCAGCTGCGGGACCAGGACGGTGCCCGGATCTACCGGACCCAGGCAGGCTTTGATTACCCCCTCCAGCGGGACCGGAAGGGCAGCTACAAGATCCAGAGCGGTGAGCTGATCCGGGTATGCATGACCTCCGACTTTTTCCTGGAAGAGGCCGACCCCTGGCGGGAGGATGTCTGGGACATCATCAGCCAGCGGCCCGACGTGAAGTTTTTCCTGCTGACCAAGCGGCCCCAGCGGATGGCCGCCTGCCTGCCCCGAGACTGGGGCAGCGGGTGGGAAAACGTCATGCTGAACGTCACCTGTGAAAACCAGCGCCGGGCAGACCAGCGGCTCCCCATCCTGCTGGACACCCCCGCCAAGCACAAGGGGGTCATGTGCGCCCCCTTCATCAGCCCTGTCAGCCTGGAGCCCTATCTGGCCACCGGACAGATCGAGCAGGTGATCTGCGGCGGGGAGAATTACGGCGGCCGGCGGCCCTGCCATTTTGAGTGGGTCCAGCAGCTGCGGGCCGAATGCGTCCGCCACAACGTCACCTTCTGCTTCATCGAGACCGGCACCCTGTTTGTCAAGGAGGGCCGGTGCTACCGGCTGCCGGGCAAGCGGCTCCAGAGCGAAATGGCCTGCAAGTCCGGGATGTATTTCCAGGGCAAACCCATTCAGTTTCACCTCACCGACCCCTTCGGCCAGCCGGTGCCGGAAGAGGAGCTCTACCGCCCCCACTACCGTTCCCACTGCGCCGCCTGCGGCAGCCGCCCCATCTGCAACGGCTGTGCTGACTGCAAAAAGTGCGCCGCCGCCGAGGACTGACCCCGCCGGATCAAAGCCTCGATAGCAAAAGTGCCCCCCGGACCACTGGGCCCGGGGAGCACTTTTTTCATTTCATAAGCCGCAGATCAGGCCAGAGAACCCATGGGGTCCCAGGGAGCCAGCTCCACCGGCTCGGCGGCCAGGGCCTGCTGCTGGTCCTGGTTCAGGAACTTTTTGTTCACCACTGCCTGATAGACGAACTGGTCAAACCAGGCGTCGCTGGCCACAAAGTAACCCTTGCGGCCGGCGTTCTCGCCCCAGCTGTTCTCGATCTTCCAGCGGTTGGGCTTGCCGTTCTCGTCCAGGTTGACGCCGCACAGAACCATGGCGTGGTTCATGGCGCTGTCCCGGTAATCCAGGCGCTCGGCCTTGGTCATATCCAGGTCCATGCCGCCCAGCACTTCCCCGTAGAGGAAGCAGTCGGGGTCCCAGATGCCGTTGTCGCGGCTGCCGAACTTGCCGCAGTCGCTGCCGAACCACACCGGCTCGCCGGCCTTCAGCTGGGCGATGACCAGGGCCTTCACCTGATCCATGGGCAGGTTCAGGTGGCGGACAGAGCCCTCCACCACGTTGCCCAGGTACTTGACGGTGTAGGTCTTGCCAAAGGGCTTGTCCTGGGTGGGGGCGTGGATGATGCTGACGTAATCCTCCAGGGCCAGGCCGATGTACTTTTCATAGAAGGACACAGGGGTCAGGCCGCGGTCCACATGGTAGACGCCGTCCTTGTCGGTATACTCAAAGTCGAAGCGGTCCACCGGGCGGCCGAAGCAGATGCACAGGGTCTTGAACATCTCTGCCAGCATCTCGTCCTTGCGGGCAGCGGTGTCGCCGCCGGCAGCAGCCAGGGCCCGCAGCTCCACGGCGTCCTTGCGCAGCTTGGTGTTCAGCAGACGCATCAGCTCGGCGGTGCCGCAGGACTGCTCGGTCTCGGGCATGACGCTGGCCGGGACGATGCCGTACTTTTTCACGATGCTGACCATCATATCCCACTGGCCGCCGTCGTTGATGCCATTCAGCACCCAGTCCAGGGTCCGGTCTGCCACCGGCAGATCGGCGCAGTCCAGCACGCTCTCCAGGAAGAAGTTGATCTTCTCGAACTTGTCCCAGAAGCCCAGCCAGTTGCCCGACAGCTCAAACTTTTCCAGGTTGCACTTTTCGGCCACCACTTCCCGCATCACGTTCATGGAGGCAAACAGCCAGCAGCGGCCGCTCTTCTGCTGGGCGGTGATGCCGCGGGTCTTCACCTCGATGGAGAAGGTGCTGTCCAGCTTGGCGGCGGCCATGGGGTCCAGGGCCAGTTTGCTCAGGGGGTTATGGGAAGCAGCTGCGGTCAGCACATGGGCCGCCTTGTCTGCATCATAGCTTGCCTTGAAAGAGGCAATCATCTCGGGGGTAATGGGTCTTGCATGTTTCATGGTCATGTACCTCGCTCTCTTTTCCATGCTTTGCCCGGCCTGCGCCAGGCCTGCATTTTCCTGCTAAAGCAATGAAGTCAACCAACCGTAATACTACTCCCTTGCAGCCGCCTTGTCAATCCTTGTCAAAAAAGAGAGGCTGGCCCTCCCTGACGGGAAAGCCAGCCTCTCGGCGGGTATACAGAATCAGATGCCCTGGAAGGTAAAGGTGAAGTCCATGGGCTTGGTGGGATCGGGGATGTACTCGGGGTGAACCGGAGCGCCCCAGCTGTCGTCGCCGCCCACACCCATCTGGACGCCGATGGCCCGGATCACCGTGTAGTGGACCGGGGGCAGCTCATAGGGATGGCGGGCGTTTTCCAGCTCGTGGGGGGTGTAGGGCAGGGCCGAGAACATCATGGGGGTCTCAGCGGTGAACAGCAGGCCCCGGCCCTTGCGGTCGGTCACCTTGGCCCAACGGACGCCGGTCTTGGCGCCGCACTCCTGGGGAACCAGATACTGGGCCATGTTGTCGGCCACCAGATTGTGGTACTTGCCCAGCTTGGCGCCGTGCTGGCGGTCCCAGTAGGTCTCGGCAGGGCCGTTGCCGTACCACTCCAGATGGTCGTAGTCGGCATCGATCTTGAACATGACGCCGAACTCCGGCATGCCGGGCAGGCCCTCCACCGGGTCATAGTGCAGGGTGGCCTGGATGCGGCCATCACCGTACACACGATAGGTCAGGCTGCACCGGGCAGCCGGGGTGGTCTGGAGGTTGTACAGGTAGGTGATGACCACGCTGTCCTCCAGCACCTCATGCACCGGGTTGACCAGGGTGGTGGTGCCTTGGGGGGTGGGAATCTCTTTGCCGCCCAGGCCCTTGGTGGTGGCATAGAGGCTGGCCAGCTTCCACTGGCCCCGCAGGCCGGCCATGTTGTTGCCCATGTCGTTGTCGATGGGAGCACGCCAGAAGTTGGGCCGGGGGATCTCCTGAATCAGTTCCTTGCCGGCGTAGCGGTAGGAGGTCAGGCCGCCGTTCAGATCCGAGAACAGGGCGTCGAAGTGATCGCCCCGCACCCCGATGTTATGGGTGCCGCAGATCACCACAAAGGGCTCTGCCTTGGGTTTGGTTCCTGCGGGAATGTTGGCGATGATCCCCTGCCCAAAGGCCACTTCGTGACCGGCTTTGGCCCAGATGGTGTCGGCCTTCAGCCGGAAGCTGATGGTCAGGGCATACTCACCGGGGGCGGCGGGCTGTTCCACCGGCAGCGGGAAATCCCTCTTGCTCTCGGGCGCCACATCGATGCCCTCCAGCTTCCACTCCCGCACCAGATCGCCGTCCTTGTGCAGCAGGGCGAAGCAGTCGTACCGGCTGGTGGAGACAAAGAGGTTCTTGTTCCAGACCCGGAAAGCTGCGGCATCCACCGTCACCTCAATGTTCTGGTAGCAGAACTTGACCTCCTGCATTTTGGGGGAGGGGCTGCGGTCCCCGGCATAGGCGATGCCGTTGCCGCTGAAGTTGTAGTCGGTGGGGCGCTCGCCGAAGTCGCCGCCGAAGGCCTGGAACCATTTGCCATACCGGTCCTTTTTGAAGATGGACTGGTCGATGTAGTCCCAGATGAAGCCGCCCTGGTAGCCGGAATTCTCCTGGTCGGCCAGCTGGGTGTATTTGTGGAGGGCGCCGCAGGAGTTGCCCATGGCGTGGCTGTACTCGCAGTTGATGAAGGGCCGCACATCACCCTGGGCCAGATAGGCCTCGATGTCGGTGACTTTGGCGTACATCCGGCTCTCCATATCGGTGGTCTGGGGATAGCGGGGATCCCAGAAGACGCCTTCGTAGTGGACCAGGCGGGTGTCATCCAGCTGGCGCACCATGTTGGACATCTCATACATGGTCTTGCCGCCAAAGGACTCGTTGCCCAGGGACCAGATCACCACGGCGGGGTGGTTTTTGTCCCGCTGATAGGTTGCCCGCATCCGGTTCAGCAGCATTTCTTTCCACTCGGGGCGGTCATTGGGCAGCAGGAAATCCTCTCCCCGGACACCCGAGCCGTAGGCGTCCCAGGTGCCATGGGTTTCCTGGTTGTTCTCGGCGATCATGTACAGGCCGTACCGGTCGCACAGATCGTACAGGGCATCCTGGTTCTGGTAGTGGCTGGTGCGCACCGCGTTGATGTTGTTCTGCTTCATGGTGCGGATGTCCTGCTCGATTTCCGCATAGGAGCAGGCCCGGCCGGTGACAGCGCTGAACTCGTGGCGGTTGACCCCCTTGAACACCACCCGTTTGCCGTTGATCAGCATCCGGTTGTTCTTCATCTCAAATTTGCGGAAGCCCACCTTCTGGGTCCGGTATTCCACCGGCTGGCCTGCGGGATTGTTGAGAACGATCTCCAGGTCATAGAGCACCGGCTCCTCGGCGCTCCACAGCTTGGGCTGCTCCACCCGACGGCGCAGGCCGGCGCCTTCTTTCAGCTCCACCGTTTCGGTGAACACCGTCTGCGCCCCGTCCTTCAGGGTCAGGACGGCGGTGCCTGCGCCGGAAGCAGTGAGCTTGACATCCAGGTCTGCATGGGAGAAGTCGTCCCCCTCAAACAGGGTGCGGACCGACAGGTCTTCCAGATGAACCTCCGGGATGGCGTAGAGCCAGACGCTGCGGAAGATGCCCGAGAAACGGTAGAAGTCCTGGTCCTCGCACCAGCTGGAAGCAGTCCACTTGAACACCTGGGCCGCCAGCTTGTTGACGCCGGGCTTGACATAGGGGGTCAGGTCAAAGGCGTGGGCCGAGAAGCTGTCCTCGGTGTAGCCCACATAGCTGCCGTTGAGCCAGAGGGCCATACCGCTCTCCACGCCCTCAAACTCCACCCGCAGGGGCTTGTTCTGCATGGCCTGGGGCAGTTCAAAGTACTTGACGTAGCTTGCCACCGGATTGAACCGCTGGGGGATCTCCCCCGGGCGGACATCCTCCCGGCCATCCCAGGGATACTGGGTGTTGGCATACTGAGGCAGGTCATAGCCCTCCATCTGGATGTGGGCCGGCACGCGGATTTCATCCCACAGCGTGCAGTCGTAGTCTTCTTTTTCAAAGCCGGGGATGGCGCTGGCATAGTTTTTCGCGTAGGAGAATTTCCACAGCCCGTCCAGCTTCATGGCAAGAGAGCTCTCCCCTGCCAGCATCTCGGCCCGGGTGGGATAGCTCTTGCCGCTGGCATGGGGCGGCAGGACATTTTCCTGGAAAAAAGTGGGGTCTTTTACCTTTGCATAGTCAAATCCAGCCATGATTGGCACCTCATTTTCAAAAAACTCTCCTCCCGCCCGAGTGGCTGCGCGCCCCCGGGCAAGACCCGATCATCTATGATGCGGGATGATGAAGGAGAGTTGTTGTTTGGTTTTTAAGATTCAGAACAGACGGAACGGGCAGGAATTACTTCACTGCGCCGGTGATGCCTTCTGCGAACTGCTTCTGCAGGACAAAGAAGACGATCATGGTGGGGATGGAGCAGAACAGAACGCCCATCATCAGGACACCGTAGTCGATGCTGTAGCCGGCCGACAGGTTGGCGATCAGCATGGGCATGGTCTGGGCTTCTGCCTTGTTCAGGACAACCTTGGGCCACAGGTAGGCGTTCCAGGCATTCATGAAGGTGATGACCGCCGCTGCTGCGTAGGTGGACTTCATGATGGGAACGTACATCCGGAAGAAGATGCCCACCTCGCTCAGGCCGTCAATGCGGGCCGCCTGCATCAGATCCAGCGGGAAGTTGCGGGAGTTCTGGCGGAACATCATGATCAGGAAGGGCGTGGCCAGGCTGGGCAGGATGAAGCCCCAGACCGTATTCAGGAAGCCCAGCTGGGACATCATCTTGAACAGAGGGACCATGGTTGCCACCTGGGGAACCATCATGGCCAGCAGCAGGATGCCGAACAGGCGGTCCTTGCCCTTATCGTGGTACAGCTCGAAGCCAAAGCCGGCTCCTGCTCCGGGAGCTCATAATAACACAGCTGGATCGTTTCTTTTTTGCGGCTGTTCTTTTTCTCCATACCGTTTTCCCTTCCGCCGCTCCCCGGTTGCACCGGGGCCCGGCTGCTCTCTTCTTATTATAAACGGATCTGCCTGCCGGCGCAATGCCCAGGTTTTCTGCCCGCTCTGAGCAAAAACTTTCGGTTTCGGTCAACAAATCTGTATTTACTGTTGCGTTCCATCTCGCTATAATAAGAACAATTTAACACACCACACACCCGGAGGATAGAATCGACCATGAGCATTCGATTTGAAGAAAAAACCTCAAGCTTTACCCTGCACACCCAGCATACCACCTACCAGATGCAGCTGGACCCCATGGGCCATCTGCTTCATCTGTATTACGGCCGCAAAGTCGGCGATGCCTCCAACTTTTATCTGTACCCCGCAGCTGACCACGGCTTCTCGCCGGATTATCACGAGCTGCAGGATGTCCGGGGTTCCTTCTCCCCCGACGTTCTGTGCCAGGAATACCCCGGCGCCAACCGGGGCGATTTCCGGGTGCCGGCTGCTGATGCCGTCAGCAGCCAGGGGGCCCGGGGCCTTGAACTGATTTACAAGAGCCACACCATCCAGCCCGGCGCCTATACCCTGGAAGGCCTGCCCGCCTCCTTCGGCGAGGACTGCGAGACTTTGACCATCCAGATGCAGGACCCTGCCCTGGGTCTGGAAGTGCAGCTGCTGTACGGCGTCTATGAGCAGCAGGATATGATCACCCGGGCCGTCCGCCTCACCAATCAGAGCGGCCAGCCGCTGACCCTGGAAAAGGCTGCTTCGGCCTGTCTGGACCTGCCCTTCGGCCAGTGGGATCTGATCCAGTTCCATGGCCGCCACGCCATGGAGCGCCAGATGGAGCGGACCCATCTGGGCCAGGATATCCGCCGGGTGGGCAGCCTGCGGGGGGCTTCCAGCCATCACCACAACCCCTTTGTGATCCTCTGCGAGCCTGCGGCCACCGAGGAATACGGCAGCTGCTATGGTGTGATGCCGGTCTATTCGGGCAACCACTGCACCGACATTGAAGTGGACTTCAACGGCTCCACCCGCCTGGTCACCGGCATCCACCCCGATGGATTCCGGTGGCTGCTGGCCCCCGGCGAAACCTTCACCACCCCCCAGGTGCTGCTGTGCTACACCCACGAGGGTCTGGGGGAGCTGTCCCGCCATTACCACCGGTTCATCCGGCAGTCCCTCTGCCGCAGCACCGCCAGCCAGACCAGCCAGGTCCTGATCAACAACTGGGAGGCCACCTACTTCCACTTTGACCAGGACAAGATCTACGACATCGCCAAAAAGGCAGCCAGCCTGGGCGTGGGCCTGATGGTGCTGGACGACGGCTGGTTCGGCAAGCGGGACAGCGACACCTCCGGCCTGGGCGACTGGTTTGTCAACACCCAGAAGCTCAAGGGAGGCCTGGCGCCCCTGATCGAAAAGATCAATGCTCTGGGGATGAAGTTCGGCATCTGGATTGAGCCCGAGATGATCAGCGAGGATTCCGACCTTTACCGGGCCCACCCCGACTGGGCACTGACCCTGCCCGACCGCAAGCCCATCCTGAGCCGCAGCCAGCTGGTGCTGGATATGAGCCGGCCCGAGGTGGTGGACTACCTCACCGAGTGCTTCACCAAGCTGCTGAGCGAAAACCACATCGAGTACATCAAGTGGGACATGAACCGCAATATGACCGATGTTTACAGCCATGCCCTGCCTCCTGAGCGCCAGGGCGAGGTGTTCCACCGGTACATCCTGGGGGTTTATGCCCTGCTGGACCGGCTGACCAGCCGGTTCCCCCATGTCCTGTTTGAGGGCTGCGCCGGCGGCGGCGGCCGGTTTGACGCCGGCATGCTGGCCTATGTGCCCCAGATCTGGTGCAGCGACAACACCGACGCCATCGAGCGGCTGTCCATCCAGTACGGCACCTCCTTCGGCTATCCGGTGTCCTCCATGGGCGCCCACGTCTCGGCCTGCCCCAACCACCAGACCGGCCGCACCGTTCCCCTGGGCACCCGCGGGGTGGTGGCCATGTCCGGCACCTTCGGCTATGAGCTGGACCTGAACAAGCTTTCCCGGAAAGAGACCTCCCTGGTCAAGCGGCAGATCGCCCGCTACCAGAGCTATGCCGACCTAATCCGCACCGGCGACTACTACCGCCTCACCAACCCTGCCCAGGCTGATTTCTGGCACGGCTGGCAGTTCGCCGCCCCCGACGCCTCGGAGGCACTGATGAATGTGGTGGTGGTCCATCCCCAGGGCAACCCCCGTCCCCTCCACATTTTCTGGAAGGGCCTGGACCCCAACAGCCTGTACAAAGTGGTGCGGTCCGAGCTCCAGGGGGTATACCCCGGCCTGCCCGCCCATGACTGGGCCAAGGAGATCGCCGGGCAGAAATTCACCGGCGCCCAGCTGATGTACGCCGGCCAGACCCTGGCCCAGCTCTATGGCGACTACCCCAGCGTCCAGATTCTGATTCGCAAGACACGGTAAAGGAGGCCCACCATGGGTTTTGAGGAAGCGCTGCACAGCCAGCAGATTTATGACCCCAATGCCGGCGAACTGCTCTCTGTCCAGGACCAGTGCCTGGAACGGCTCTACGACTACAACCAGACCCGCCCCACCCAGCGGGCCAAGCGGGCCCAGATGCTCCACGAGATGCTGGCAGAGTGCGGGGAGAACTGCTGGATTGAGCCCCCCTTCTACGCCAACTGGGGCGGCAGGTTTGTCCATTTCGGCAACAACGTCTACGCCAACTTCGGCCTGACCTGCGTGGATGACACCCACATCTATGTGGGGGACTGCACCATGTTTGGCCCCCACTGCACGCTGGCCACCCCCAACCATCCCATCCTCCCCGAGCTGCGGGAAAAGGGTTACCAGTACAACCTGCCCATCCGCATCGGCCGCAACTGCTGGCTGGGGTCGGGGGTGATCGTGGTGCCGGGGGTGACCATCGGGGACAACTCGGTCATCGGCGCCGGCAGCGTGGTCACCAAAGACATTCCCGCCAATGTGGTGGCAGTGGGCAACCCCTGCCGGGTGCTCCGCCCCATCAGTGAACACGACCGGGAATATTTCTACCGGGACCGGAAGATCGACTGGGACAACCTGGGCCGGTAATTCCTTCCTCTGCCCCGGCAGAGCAGCCGCTCTTTAAGAGGCAGCTCTGATGCCTGCCTTTCACCCCTGCCCTTATCAATCAACACTCCAGTGTGACGCCCTGAAGGCATCACGCTGGGGTGTTTCTTTTTTCGACAAAAGCAGAAAAAAGATAGCACTGTCCGTTTCAGAGTGCTATAATAAAAGAAACGTGTTTTGGGGAAAAGTGAGGCTAAATCCATGGAAAGTCCCTTTGCCAACCCGGCCGAAGCTGCATTGATTCTCAACCAACTCAGCGAGAGTACCAGGGGCTATTATTTTTATTACAGTTTTTCAGATCATCTTTTTTATCTGTCCCAAAACTTTGAGACGGCAGACGATCTTTTTGCCATATCCAAAACCGTCTGCACCCTTATCTCAACCGGCTGTTCCACCGGTGGCGCAAACACGGCATCGAAATCTCGGTGGACGATTTCGGCACCGGCTATTCCAGCCTCAGCCGGCTGAAGGAGATGGCGGTGGATGAGATCAAAATCGACCGCTGCTTTGTCACCGGCATCCAGAACAGCGCCTACAACTACCGTCTGCTGAACAACATTCTGGAGCTGGCCGGCGGCAACCAGGTCCGCACCTGCTGCGAAGGGGTGGAAACCATCGAAGAGCTGAATGTTCTTAACGGGCTCCACTGTTCTTTGATGCAGGGATATCTGTTCTCGCCCCAGGGCCCGCGTTCTTGAACAAGGAGGCTTTCTTTTATGCTGATTTCCCGCATTGCCCAGAAGATCATCCGTGAATCAGACGGCAATCTGCACGACATCAACCATCTGCTGAAGGTGTACAGCTATGCCCGAACCATCGGCGTTGCCGAGGGCCTGCCCGCTGAGGCCGAGACCATTCTGGAAGCTGCGGCCCTGCTCCACGACATCGCCTGTCCCCTCTGCCGCATCAAATACGGCAGCACCGACGGCACCTATCAGGAACAGGAAGGCGGGCCCCTGGCCCGGGCCTTCCTTCAGGACAGCGGCCTGTCCCCCGAGGCCATCGACCGGGTGGTGTGGCTGGTGAGCCATCACCATACCCCCTCCGCCGGGGAGGACCCCGACTTCCGCATCCTGCTGGAGGCGGACTATCTGGTGAACGCCGACGAGAGCAGCTATCCCCGCGCTGCCATCGAGGCGGCCCGGGATCATCTGTTCCGCACCGCCGCCGGCAAAGCCCTGCTGTCCGCCATCTATCTGGAACACTGACCTTCAACACCACAAAGCGCCCGTGCAGCCTCACGCTGCACGGGCGCTTTTTTCATTCCGGCATTCCTGTATAAACCATCCGGTAAAAGGTTCCTTTTCCGGCCCCGGTTGTCTGCTGAAAGGGCTCACCGTCGATCTGGAATCCCGCCCTTTGATAGCAGCGGATGGCCCGCTGGTTCCAGGTGCGCACCTCCAAATAGGGCCTCTTGCCCGGGTAAAGGCGGCCGGCCATCTGTACCGCCTGCCGAAGGATGGCGCTGCCTTTGTGTTGTCCGCATCGGGACGGTTCCACCCCGATGCCCACAAACACACCGGCATCCTCTTCCATCAAGTTGACAAACCCGATCAGGGCATGATCTTCCCAAAAGCCGTAAAAATTCCGGGCTTTCAGCGGGTTGGCAAAGCCGATGCCCTGCCGCTGCATCTCCTCCCAGGCAGGCAAATTGTAGACCCCGTAAGGCTCCGGGTATTGCCAGCTGCAAATGGTGCATCCATCCTGCTGGCTCAGAGAACGTACTTCCATAGCGCCTCCCTTACCGGCACTGGTTCACAAAGGCGGCAAACAGTTTCTGGCTGGCCTGGCTGGTCTGGTATACGCTTTCCGGGTGCCACTGGACTCCCCAGACAAACCGTTTGCCCGGCATCCAGACCGCTTCCACCACGCCGTCCGGCGCATAGGCCATGGTTTTCAGAGCGGGGGCTACATCCTTGACCGCCTGGTGGTGCCGGCTGGTCACAGCCAGCTCCTCCACCCCCAGCAGCTCGGCCAGAGGGGTGCCCGGCGTCACCGAGACTTTGTGCCAGGTCTTGTCATAGGGCCTGGACTGGCTGTGGATCAGAGGCCCGCCCACCTGGGTGGGCAGATCCTGCCAGAGGGTGCCCCCCAGGGCCACATTCATGGCCTGGACGCCCCGGCAGATCCCCAGCACCGGTTTGTCCGCCGCCAGGGCTGCCTGAAACAGCAGATCTTCCATCTCGTCCCGCTGGGGGATGATCTGGCCGCAGGCCGGCAGCGTCTCCTCCCCATAGCGGGCAGGGTCCACATCCGGCCCGCCGGTCAGCAGTATCCCGCTGCACACAGACACGGCCTGGGCTAGGTCGGCCGGGTCGGTCAGCAGGGGCAGGATCACCGGCAGGGCCCCGGCCCCTTCCAGCGCCCGGCAGTAGCTCCAGGGCATCTCACAGCGGCTTTTTTCCTCATTTACCATGGGCACAAGGCCAACGACAGGTTTCTTTGACATCGTCCATCCCTCTCTTTCGCGGGCAGCCTTCCGGGCTGTCCTCGGGGACAGTATAGCACCAACCTTTTTTCGGGACAAGCACCCTTGCCCTGCTTTCAGAAAACCGCTCTGAAAATCGTCCTGTCTGCGCCGAATCCTGGCGTTTTCAGCCGGAGTGCATCGGTATTTTCACATAATTACCGGAAATAACCGGTAGTTCCGGCATTTCCGCTTCTGCGTCACCCCAACCTGCACAAAAAGGCATTCTGTCCTAAGATGATATTTCCAAATTTTGTGAAATGTTATTGCTTTTTTTGGGCATCTGTGCCATAATAAACTCGTCGGGAACGTTTCCGCAAACGGTACCGAACAAGCCGGTTGTTTACACCGGCCTGACAGAGAAAGGAGCTGCTGCCAGATGACGATCAAAGACATCGCCCGCATCAGCGGCTGCTCGGTCAGCACCATTTCACGGGTCATCAATGACCGGCCCGATGTCCGACCCGAAACCAAGGAGCATGTGCTGCGGATCATGCGGGAGGTGGGCTTTGTGCCCAACACCAACGCCCGCCAGCTGAAAATCCAGCAGTCCCGCAGCGTGGTCTTTGTGGTGAAGGGCACCCAGAATATGTTCTTCGCGGATTTCCTGGTCCACCTGCAGCATGTGGTGGGGCTGTACGGCTACAGCGGCATCGTCTCCTACCTGGATGAAAACGCCAACGAGATGGAGGCCGCCGAAAAGATTCTCCGGGAAATCAAGCCCAAGGGAATCATCTTCCTGGGGGGCAACGTGGAGAACTTTCGCCAGAGTTTCGACTCCATCACCATCCCGGCCGTCCTGGCCACCGTGGTGTCAGAGGAGCTGAGCTTCCCCAACCTGTCCATGGTGGGGGTGGATGACAAGGCGGCGGCCTACCAGGCTGTCACCTATCTGATCGCCAAGGGCCACCGGAAGATCTGCGTCATCGGCGGGCCAACCACCAGCTACCCCAGCAAAATGCGCCGCCTGGGCGCCCAGCAGGCCATGGAGGACAACGGCCTCATCTTTGACCCCCAGCTCTACGGCCTGTCCAACTACAGTTTCGAGGCCGCCTACAACACCATGAACGGGCTGCTGGCCCGCCGGGCCCAGTTCACCGCCCTCTTTGCCATGAGCGATGTGATCGCCATCGGGGCCATCCGGGCCCTGGCCAGCGCCGGGTACAAGGTGCCGGAGGATGTGTCGGTGATCGGCTTTGACGGCATCTCGATGTCCCGGTACTGCGTGCCAGCCCTGGCATCCATGGTCCAGCCCACCGGGGAACTGGCACTGCGCTGCGTTGAGCTGCTGATCCGCCAGATCGAGCACGGCACCCCGGCCCAGACCGTCATCCTCGCCCCCACCATTCAGGAGGGGGAAAGCGTCCGCCCGCCCCGGGGCGGCTCCGCCGACTGATTCGTCTCTCTTCTGCCCCGCCTGGGACAGAATGAAATACACACCTTATGACACGATAATGAAGGAGAAGAACTATGAAAAAGATGATTTCCCGCCGCAACTTCCTGAAGGCCGCCGGCGCAGTGTCCGCTGCCGGCGTTCTGGCTGCCTGTGGTTCTTCCAGCAATTCCACCGCCGCTTCCACCGGTTCCAGCACTGCTGGTTCCACCACCGCTTCTGCATCGGGCGGCAAGGTCTATTACCTGAACTTCAAGCCCGAGCAGGACGAGGCCTGGCAGAACCTGGCCGCTGCTTATACTGAGTCCACCGGCGTACCTGTCACCGTGGTGACCGCCGCCGCCAACCAGTACGAGACCACCCTGATGAGCGAGATGGAAAAGAGCGAAGCTCCCACCCTGTTCCAGGTCAACGGTCCTGTGGGCCTGGCCAACTGGAAGGATTACTGCTATGACCTGTCCGGTTCCGCCCTGTACGGCGAACTGACCAGCGATTCCTTCGCCCTGAAGGACGGCGACGCCGTCCCCGCCATTGCCTACGTCATCGAGACCTACGGCATCATCTACAACAAAGAGCTGCTGACCGCCGCCGGCTACGCCCAGGAGGACATCAACAGCTTCGCCACCCTGAAGGCCGCCGCCGATGATATCCAGGCCCGCAAGGACGAGCTGGGCATCCAGGGCGCCTTCACCTCCGCCGGCATGGATTCCTCCTCTGACTGGCGGTTCAAGACCCACCTGGCCAACCTGCCCATCTACTACGAGTACAAGGCCGACGGCATCAGCTCCACTCCCGCCATCAAGGGTACCTATCTGGACAACTACAAGCAGATCTTTGATCTGTACATCACCGACTCCACCTGCGACCCCACCGTTCTGGCCAGCAAGACCGGCAACGACGCCGTGTCTGAGTTTGTGAACAAGCAGGCTGTCTTCTATCAGAACGGCACCTGGGCCTACACCGACATCAAGGATCTGGGCGACGACAACCTGGGCATGCTGCCCATCTACATCGGTGTGGACGGCGAGGAGAACCAGGGCCTGTGCACCGGCTCCGAGAACTACTGGTGCGTCAACAACAATTCCTCTGAGGAAGACATCCAGGCCACCCTGGACTTCATCTACTGGTGCGTTTCCAGTGAGGAAGGCACCGCTGCCATGGCCGACGACATGGGCTTCGTGATCCCCTTCAAGAAGGCCAAGGCCCCCACCAACCCCCTGAACGCCATCGCGGATGAGTATGTCGCCGAGGGCAAGACCCCTGTGGACTGGTGCTTCTCCACCATGCCTTCCGAGGAGTGGAAGAACATGCTGGGCAGCGCCCTGACTGCCTACGCAGCCGGCACCGGCACCTGGGATGATGTGGTCAGCGCCTTCGTGGACAACTGGGCCACCGAGTATCAGCTGGCCAACGGCTGAGCCTCCGGCCGCTGCCCGCTGTGACAGCATGGGACATCCGGCAGGGGCGGGCAGCAACGGCCCGCCCCTGCTTTTATTGTCCCCCAAACCTGAAAGGATCTCAGGAGGTACTTCTCATGCAAAAAACCATCAGCAAATACTGGCCGGTGTTTGTGCTGCCCACCCTGCTGGCATTCATCATCGGCTTCATCTGGCCCTTTATCTGGGGCGTTTATCTGTCCTTCCAGCGGTTCACCACCGTCTCCAAGACCACCTTCGTGGGCCTGGACAACTACATCCGGGTGTTCCAGGATGAGACCTTCACCCACGCCTTCTGGTTCACCGCTGCCTTTACGGTGGTATCCACCATCCTGATCAACGTGTTTGCCTTTGCCATCGCCCTGGTTCTGACCCGGGGCATCCGGGGCACCAACCTGTTCCGCACCGTCTACTTCATGCCCAACCTGATCGGCGGCATTCTGCTGGGCTACATCTGGCAGATCCTGCTCAACGGCGTTTTGGCCAACCTGGGCAAGCCCCTGCTGGCCCTGGATGAGCACTACGGCTTCATCGGCCTGGTGATCCTGATGTGCTGGCAGCAGATCGGCTACATGATGATCATCTACATCGCCGGGCTTCAGAGCGTCCCCAACGACCTGATCGAGGCCGCCAAGATTGACGGCGCCACCAGCCGGGAAATCCTGTTCAAGATCAAGGTGCCCCTGGTGATGCCCAGCATTACCATCTGCACCTTCCTGACTTTGACCAACAGCTTCAAGCTGTTTGACCAGAACGTGGCTTTGACCGGCGGCGAGCCCTCCAACCTGAGCGAGATGCTGGCCCTCAACATCTACTCCACCTTCTACGGCCGCAGCGGCGCCCAGTGGAAGGGCATCGGCCAGGCCAAGGCCGTGGTCTTCTTCCTGATCGTCGTTGTGATCTCGCTGGTGCAGCTCCGCTTCACCCGCTCCAAGGAGGTGCAGTCCTGATGGCTAAAGCAAAACGTCTGTACGATAACATCCTCACCGTCGTGATGGCTGTTCTCTGCCTGCTGTGGGTCTACCCGGTGGTGCTGATCTTCCTGAACAGCCTGAAGGTGGAGGGCAGCTTCACCACCTCCACCGTCTTTGCCCTGCCCACCGCCGAGAATTTTGCCGGCGCGGCCAACTACATCTACGGCATCGTCAAGATGGACTTCCTGTCCAGCTTTTTCTACAGCCTGGTCATCACCGTCTCCAGCGTGTTCCTGATCTTGCTGTGCTGCTCGATGTGCGGCTGGTACCTGACCCGCGTCAACAACCTGCTGTCCAAGGGGATGAACCTGCTGATCGTCTTTTCGATGGTGGTCCCCTTCCAGATGGTCATGTTCACCCTGTCCAAGACCGCCGACACCCTCAAGCTGAACACCCCCTGGAACATCTGCATCATCTACCTCGGCTTCGGCGCGGGTCTGGCGGTGTTCATGTTCACCGGCTTTATGAAGAGCGTCCCCATCGAGATCGAGGAATCGGCCATGATCGACGGGTGCAACCCGGTGCAGCTGTTCTTCCGCATCGTGTTCCCCATCCTCAAGCCCACCATGATCTCCACCGCCATCCTCGAGACCATGTGGGTCTGGAACGACTACCTGCTGCCCACCCTGGTGCTGGACATCAAGAAATACCGCACCATCCCCATGGCCATCCAGTATTTCCGCGGCGGCTACGGCCGGGTGGAGCTGGCCCCCATGATGGCCTGCATCATCATCGCCATCGTCCCCATCATTATCCTGTATGTCGCCTGCCAGAAATACATCATTGAGGGCGTCATCGCCGGCGCCGTCAAGGGATAAGAAGGAGGGGTTTTCATGCGCGCAAGCGGCATCCTGATGCCTGTATTCAGCCTGCCGGGCCCCTACGGCATCGGCACGCTGGGCCGTGAGGCCTACCGCTTTGTGGACTTTCTCTCCCAGGCCAGGCAGACCTTCTGGCAGATTCTTCCCATCGGTCCCACCGGCTACGGAGACAGCCCTTATCAGAGTTTTTCCGCCTTTGCAGGAAATCCCTATTTCATCGACTTCGGCCTGCTGGCCCAGCAGGGGTATCTGGAGGAATCCCAGCTGCCCCCGCCCCAGCCGGCAGGACCCATCCAGTACAGCGAACTGTACACCCAGCGCCCCCTGATCCTGGGCCAGGCCGCCCGGCGGCTGCTGGAGGCCCCCACCGAAGACTACCAGCGTTTCTGTGAAGCCCAGGCCTTCTGGCTGGAGGATTACGCCCTCTTTATGGCCATCAAGGAAGAGCAGGGGCAGGCAGGCCTGGCCCAGTGGCCCGACCCGCTGCGGTGCCGTCAGCCTGACGCCATCGCCGACGCCCGGGCCCGTCTGGCCGGCCGCTGCGGCTATTACAAGGCGGTGCAGTTCTTCTTCTACCAGCAGTGGCAGGACCTGAAGGCCTACGCCAACCGCAAAGGCATCCAGCTGATCGGGGACATCCCCATCTATGTCAGTCCTGACTCCAGCGATCTGTGGACCCGGCCCGAGCTGTTCCAGACCGACGGCCAGGTCCACCTGACCCGGGTGGCCGGGTGCCCCCCCGATTCCTTTGCAGCCGACGGCCAGCTGTGGGGCAACCCCCTCTACGACTGGCCCCGCCACGCCGCCGAGGATTTCGCCTGGTGGAAGCAGCGGCTCCGCCACGCCACCTCCATCTACGACCTGGTGCGGATCGACCATTTCCGCGGGTTTGAAAGCTACTTTTCCATCCCCGCCGGCGACACCACCGCCCACGGCGGCGAATGGGTCAAAGGGCCGGGCATGGCCTTCATCGAGGCCATGCACCAGGCTGTGGGGCATAATTCTGTCATCGCCGAGGACCTGGGCTATCTGACCGATGAGGTCAAGGCCCTGCTGGCCGCCAGCGGCTGCCCCGGCATGAAGATCATGCAGTTCGCCTTTGACAGCCGGGAGCCGGGCAATTACCTGCCCTACACCTACACCGCCAACAGTGTGGTCTACACCGGCACCCACGACAACATCACCACCCAGGGCTGGCAGCAGACGGCCAGCCCCGAGGATATCCAGTACGCCTGCCGCTATCTGCGCTGCACCCCTGAGGGGCTCACCGATGCCATGATCTGTGCCTGCCTGTCCAGCGTATCTGCCATGGCGGTGATCCCCATGGCAGACTGGCTCCACCTGGGCCCGGAAGCCCGCATCAACACCCCCAGCACCCTGGGCAAAAACTGGCAGTGGCGGCTAGACCCCCAGCTCCTCACCGGGGAGCTGGCCCAAACTATCGCGGGGCTCACCAGTCTCTATGACCGGGCCCCCGCCCAAACCTGATACCTCCCATTTTACCCTTTCTCCTTATTTTGCGCAGCGAAAGCCGCTGTACCGCCCTTTGGGCAGTACAGCGGCTTTTGCCTGTTCCGGGCCAGGCGGGAAAAAGCGCTCCGGGCCTTGGGATTCTGTCTGCCTCAAAAAGATTGCACCGGAACTTTTTTTCACAGTTCAAAAAGCTGAGCCTTTTTGTCTTTCAACGCAGCATCGATTGTTTTATCTTGTATTTTTCACAACAACCTCACAAAGCCTGTCCTAACCAAGCTGCGCGATGTCTTGTTGTTTTTTGTGTAATATGCTATAATTCAGGTAATTCAGTTCCCGCCAGCTGTGCGGGGGCCAACCTGAAAGGAGCCCTACTTATGGAATACATAACCTCATCTGGCACAATCGCCATGCCTGCGTACTATGCACTTGTCCCACAGGAGGAAATGGTCTACCTGGAAGGCGGCGCATTCTTTGACATCTCCAAGGAGCAGATCCTCCAGTTTGGCGTCAACGTCGTGGTGAACGGTTTGACCTTCCTTGGCGGAGTCTGCTTTTCTGCCGGCGTTTCCATGCTGACCTACGCTCTGATTGGCACCACCTCCACCAGCGGACGCAAGCTGCTGAACGACTTCTTCTCTTCCCTGAACCCCTATCAGTGGGTGGCTTTTGGCGCAGCTACTGTGCTGGGCACCGCCTATGGCGTTGTCCAGGCCGTCTACTACTACAACGCACTGATTGACCCGCTGGTCAAGGCGTTCCAGCAGGCCTACGCTGAGGCCACGGCTACACCCGCTCCCGCAGCAGCCTGATCCTGGCAGCTGTTTTGGCAGGTACGCCTGCCGCATCATTCTATAGAAAGGAGCTTTCTTATGCAGAATCTTCGCATGCCTGCACACTATGCAGCCATCGGCACATCGGAACAGCGTGTGATCCAGGGCGGCGGCCCTGTCAGTGATGCACTTGTTGACTTTATGGACAATCTGCATCTGACGGATATTTACCGCGGCTCTTCGGTCATCGCCATTTCCTTCACCTTTGTTCCTGCCCTGCTGTTTACCGCCGTTCGTGCGGTGATCGGCCTGAGCCAGGAGCTGGCCGGCGGCATCCTGGACATGTTTATGCAGTTCTGATGCCCCACGTCCCCTCTGCTGCCTAGCAGCAGAGGAATTCCTTTGATCCTTTGCCTGAAAATCGCTGCAATGCCTTCCGGCGCTGCGGCGATTTTTGTTTTCGCTGGATTTCTCCATATCTGCCCCTCGGGGCCATTCGGGCCTGTCGGATCCCCCAGACCAAAAAGGTTTGGCTGTGCTCTGGCAAATACCGACGAAGGATCCAAAACCAATTTGAAATCAGGAATTTTTTTGTGAATTCTTCCTTTGGGGCCAAAATGAAATTTTTCTGCAACTTTTCATCAACGGGCAACAATAATACATGTTATTTTGAGACGAAATTCTTTATTATTAAATTGTACCCAAACCGCCGGGGCCGTGATGAAGGACCCCATGCAGTGTATAAGGAGGAAACGAGAATGAAGGATGTCCGTATTTGGAAGCAGGAGCTGGCGGACGGTGTCCACGCCGCCCGGCTGGCCTCCCTCTATTGCTGTGCACCCAGCCAGACAGGGCCCCAGGCTCAGCGGTATGCGGCCGCACTGGATGGCCTGGAATCCGCCTTCGGCCCCCACAGCGGCGCCGCCCTGTTCAGCGCGCCGGGCCGCACCGAAATTGGCGGCAACCACACCGACCACCAGCATGGCCGGGTGCTGGCAGGCAGCGTCAACATCGACATGATTGCAGCCGCCGGCCCCAACGACAAGGGCCAGCTGCGGGTGCAGAGCGAGGGCTATCCCCTGTGCGTCATCTCCCTGGATGACCTGACCGCCCGCAAGGAAGAGGAGAACACCAGCACCGCCATCCTGCGGGGCGAGTGCGCTGCCTTTGCCCAGCGGGGCGCAAAGCTCTCGGGCCTGGATGTCTATGTCACCTCCAACGTGCCCAAGGGCAGCGGCGTTTCCTCCAGCGCCGCCTTTGAGGTGCTGATCGGCACCATCCTCAACGAGCTGTTCATGGACCAGAAGGTCTCCCCCATCGCCATCGCCCAGATCGGCCAGTGGGCTGAGAACGTTTACTTTGGCAAGCCCTGCGGCCTGATGGACCAGATGGCTTCCAGCGTGGGCAACATCATCACCATCGACTTTGCCGACCCCGCCAACCCGGTGGTGGAACCGGTGGATGTGGACTTCTCCAAGGCCGGCCTGGCCCTGTGCATCCTGGATTCCGGCGCCGACCACGCTGACCTCACCGACGAGTACGCCGCCATCCCCGCCGACTGCCGGGCTGTGGCCAAGGTCTGCGGCGGCGAAGTGCTGCGGGAAGTGCCCTTCGAGACCTTCCTGGCCAACATTCCCGCCTGCCGCCAGGCCTGCGGGGACCGGGCTGTGCTCCGGGCCTTCCACGTCTACGCCGACAATGACCGGGTGGCCCGCCAGGTGGCCGCCCTCCGGGCCGGGGACTTCGACACCTTCCTGGCCCTGGTCAACGAGTCGGGCCGCAGCAGCTGGGAATACCTGCAGAATGTGATCCCCGCCGGCTACACCACCCACCAGGAAGTGGCCGTCACCATCGCCGCTGCCAAGCATCTGCTGGCCGGCAAGGGAGCCGTCCGGGTCCACGGCGGCGGATTTGCAGGCACGGTCCAGGCCTTTGTCCCCCTGGACCAGCTGGATACATTCAAGGCCGGCATCGAGTCCATCATCGGCGAGGGCCGCTGCCATGTTCTTTCCATCCGTCCTGAAGGAGGCGCAGTACTGTGATTTACAATGCCATTCAGCAGCTCGTCAACTACGGGCTGGACACCGGGCTGATCCAGCCTGACGACGAAATCTATATCCGCAACCAGCTTCTGATGACCATGCAGCTGGACAACTTCGAGGAGCCCGAGGGCGACTGCTATTACATCGACCTGGAATCCATCCTCAAGGCCCTGGTGGACGACGCAGTGGCCCGGGGCATCTGCGAAGACAACTCGGTGGCCCGGGACCTGTTTGACACCAAGCTGATGGGCGTTCTGACCCCGCGACCCAGCATTGTCCGGGCCAACTTCTGGGAGAAGTACGACGAGGAGGGCCCCAAGGCTGCCACCGACTGGTTCTATCAGTTCAGCCAGGACACCGACTACATCCGCCGCTACCGGATCAAGAAGGATCTGAAGTGGGTCACCAAGACCCCCTACGGCGACCTGGATATTACCATCAACCTGTCCAAGCCCGAGAAGGACCCCAAGGCCATCGCCGCCGCCAAGCTGGCCCCCCAGAGCGCTTACCCCAAGTGCCAGCTCTGCCGGGAGAATGAGGGCTACGCCGGCCGGATGAACCATCCCGCCCGGGAGAACCACCGGATCATCCCCGTCACCATCAACGACAGCGACTGGAACCTGCAGTACAGCCCCTACGTCTACTACAACGAGCACTGCATCGTCTTCAACAGCGTCCACACCCCCATGAAGATCGAGCGGGCCACCTTCCGCAAGCTGCTGGACTTTGTGGCTCAGTTCCCCCACTACTTTGTGGGCAGCAATGCCGACCTGCCCATCGTGGGCGGCAGCATCCTGAGCCACGACCACTTCCAGGGCGGCCACTATGAATTCGCCATGGCCAAGGCTCCCATCGAGAAGCCCTGGACCTTCCCCGGCTATGAAGACGTGGAGGCCGGCATTGTCCGCTGGCCCATGAGCTGCATCCGCCTGACCTGCGCCGATGACGAGCGTCTGGTGGAGCTGGCTGACAAGATCCTCACCGCATGGCGCGGCTACTCGGACGAGAGCTGCTTCATCTTTGCCGAGACCAACGGTGAGCCCCACAACACCATCACCCCCATCGCCCGGATGCGGGACGGCAAGTTCCAGCTGGACCTGGTGCTGCGGAACAACATCACCACCCCCGAGCATCCGCTGGGTGTGTTCCATCCCCACGCCAAGCTCCACCACATCAAGAAAGAGAACATCGGCCTGATCGAAGTGATGGGCCTGGCCGTTCTGCCCAGCCGTCTGAAGAACGAGATTGCCGAGCTGGAAACTGCTCTGGTCAACCGGACGCCTCTGGACCAGTACAGCGAATCCATCCAGAAGCACGCCGAGTGGGCAGGCCAGCTGCTGGCCAAGTATCCTGACATCAACGCCGGCAACGTGCAGGGCATTGTGCAGGAAGAAATTGGCCATGTCTTTGCCCAGGTGCTGGAAGATGCCGGCGTCTACAAGCGGGACGAGGCAGGCCAGGCGGGCTTTGTCCGCTTCCTGGAGAGCATCCGCTGATTCCAGGCACAAAACCACATCAAGGAGGACTTGTTCATGTCCCGCAGCATTCTGGAAATCTGTGTAGACAGCACTGCCAGCGCCCTGGCAGCCCAGGCCGGCGGTGCCGACCGGCTGGAACTGTGCGCTGACCTGTCCATTGGGGGCACCACCCCTTCCCTGGCCCTGGTCCGGCAGGTAAAGGCCGAGACCGGTCTGCCGGTGCGGGTGCTGCTGCGGCCCCGGGCGGGGGATTTCTGTTATGACCGGTGGGAGCTGGCCCAGATGGAAGAGCTGGCCGCCGCCCTGGTGGGTGCCGGCGCCGACGGCATTGTCACCGGCGTCCTGACCCCGGAAGGGGATCTGGATCTGCCCGCCATGGAGCGGATCTGCCAGGCAGCCCGCGGGGCTGCCCAGGGCAGGCCGGTGGCCCTGGCCCTGCACCGGGCCTTTGATGTCTGCCGGGACGCCGGGGCCTGCCTGGAAGCTGCCTGCAGCCTGGGGCTGGACACCATCCTCACCAGCGGGCAGGTCGCCGATGCCTATACAGGCCGGGCCCTGCTGGCCCGGATGCAGCAGCAGGCGGCGGGACGGATCGAGATCCTGGCCGGGTCGGGGGTGAATGCAGAGAACATCCCCCTGCTGGCCAGGGAAACCGGCATCCGCTCCTTCCACCTGTCGGGCAAGTGCACCATCCCCAGCCGGATGATCTTCCGGCGACCGGGGGTGCCCATGGGTCTGCCGGGCTTTGCAGAGTTTGAGCTGTGGCAGACCGACCCCGAGGCAGTCCGCCGGGCCCGCCAGGCCCTGGACAGCCTTTAATACACCATCATCGTCTCCTTATACAGCAAGCTGCCCCGCCTTTCCGGTACACACCGGGAAAGCGGGGCAGCTTGTTTTTGTATGATAGAATGATGGCCTCAGCCCTCTGCCAGCCGGCGGCGCAGCAGGCTCATGGGCGGCAGCTCGGGGGTGGGGATGGTGTACTTCTCCATGGCGTGGGGGGTGGAGGCAACCTCCTCCCCTGCCTCGTTTTTGATCCAGGCCGGGGTCAGGGGAATGCTGGTGCCATCGGGGGTCAGGGCCTCCAGGGTGTCCCCCAGGGACCACTTGCCCCGCTGCTGGCAGGAGGCAACGCCGTTTTCCCAGCTGTCCACCGTGCCCACAAACTCCCATTCCCGGATGTAAGAGGCGCTGGATGTGTTCTGCCGCGCCTTGTCGGGGCCAAAGTAGAACCCCGGGGAATAGGGCCTGTGGCTGGTGCGGGTCAGCTCAGCCAGCACGCTCTCGGGCAGGTCAAAGTCATCGGCCAGGGGGCTGGCCAGGTACTGGTCCAGGGCCTTCCGGTAGGCGGCGGTGACGCTGGCCACATAGTAGAAGGTCTTGGCCCGGCCCTCAATCTTGAGGCTGTCCACGCCGGCCTTGCAGATCAGGTCCAGGAAGGGGGCGGTGCACAGGTCGTTGGCGTTCAGGATGTAGCTGCCGCCCTCCCCTTCCCCGATCTCGTACAGCTGGCCGGGTCGGGTCTCCTCGGTGAGGTAATACTTCCAGCGGCAGGGCTGGGCGCACTGGCCCCGGTTGGCATCCCGGCCGGCCAGATAGTTGGACAGCAGGCACCGGCCCGACACGCTCATGCACATGGCGCCGTGGACAAAGGCTTCCAGCTCCAGTTCGGGCGGGGTTTTGTCCCGGATGACGGCGATGTCGGTGAGGCTCAGCTCCCGGGCCAGCACCACCCGCTTGGCCCCCATCTTGTAGCAGGCGGTGGCGGCGGCGTAGTTGGCGATGCCGGTCTGGGTGGACATGTGGACATCCACGTCGGGGGCGTAGGTCTTGCAGGCATCCAGCACCCCCAGGTCGGCCACGATGAAGGCGTCCACCCCAGCGGCGGCGGCTTCCCGGACTGCGTCGGGCAGCCGGTCAGCCTCCTGGTTGGTGGGCAGGGTGTTCAGGGTCAGGTAGACCTTGCGGCCCCGGGCGTGGGCATAGATCACACCCTCGGCCAGCTGCTCGGGGGTAAAGTTGGCGGGGGCAGACCGCATGCCAAATTCGGGCAGGCCGCAGTAGACGGCGTCGGCGCCGTAGCAGACTGCGTACCGCAGCCGCTCCAGGTCCCCCGCCGGGGCCAGCAGTTCGGGAATCTCTAACATACCAATGGTTCCTCTCTGATTGTTTTTATTGTTCCAGGCCGGCATTCACCTGCCGGGCCGTCTGGATATTGGCCTGGTGCTGGGCCAGGGTTTGGGCGTAGTAATAGTGGCCGGTCTTGTCGGTGACAAAGAAGTAGGCGTCTTTGGCCTCGTCGTCGGGCTGGGGGTCCAGGGCAGCGCGGATGGCGTCGATGCCGGGGTTGGACACCGGGCCGGCGGGCAGGCCATTGCGCTGGTAGGTGTCGTAGGCGTCGATGATCTCCTGGGGGATCTCATCCCAGCCGTCGAACCAGGGGGCCACCCAGTTCCACAGATAGTTGTTGTCCTCGTCGCTCTTGACGTGGCTGGAAACGTTGCTTTCCAGCCGGGGATAGGGCGAGCCCTCGGCCAGACGGTTGCGGAACACCTGGGCCACATTGCTGTCCTGGTCGTTGCCGGCCTCCTCCTGGACGAAGGATGCCAGGGTGATGAGCTGATGGAGGGTCATCCCCTGCTGCTCCAGGGCCTGGTAGATGTCATCGGTGATCATCTGGTCAAACCGGGCATAGAAGGTGGCCACATAGTCGTGGACGGTGCCGTCCTCCAGGAATTCGTAGGTGTCGGGGAACAGGTAGCCCTCGCACTTCAGGAAGCGGCCGGGGGCCTCTTCATCGGTGGGGACATACTGCCAGAAGGCAAACTCGCTGAAATCCCCCTGATTGGCTTCCTCCAGGAACTCCTTGGCGGAGCACAGCCCCGCCTGCTCCATCTGGTTGGCAATGGCAATGGCGGTGGTGCCCTCGGGGAAGGTGAGCCGGACCGAATCCGCCGCCGCATACACCGACAGGGAGGCGATCAGGTCGTCATAGGAGGCTCCCTGTTCCAGTTCAAAGGTGCCGTACTGCAATTTGGAGGCAGCGCCCTGCTGGCCCACATACCAGCGGAACAGCCGGGGGAAGTGGATCACTCCGGCCTCCTGCAGCTGCCGGGCAATGGCGGCCACGCCGCTGCCCTGGGCCACTTCCACCGTGACGGTCTGGCCCGAGGCGCCGCCGCCCTTGATTTCGCGGCGGAACAGCAGGGCCAGGGTTCCCGCTGCCAGCACCACCACCAGCAGAAGGGCCAGAATCACCCACCGCAGGATGTGCTTTTTCGCAGGAGGGGCAGCGTGCTTGCTGGTTTTCGCATCCTTCATACCATGTTTTCCTTCCTTGCGCAGGTCCGGCGGGCGCCCAAAACAGGCCCGGGACCCGACTTATTTTTCCATCATCAGCCGCATGTAGCTGCCGCTGACATCAAAGGGCGCGCCGGCAAACCGGATCATGCCGTATTCCTGCCGGGTGCCCTCCCCCAGAAACAGGGGCTGGGCGGACCCCACCGTGATGACGGCTTTTTCCACCACGCCCTGCTTCTGGCGGGCGGCCTCCATCAGGACTTCGGCGGCCCGGTCATCGTCGGCCATCAGTTCCACGAAAAAGAGGGTGTCCTCCTTGCGGAAGTAGAGGCCATAGCCGTGGTCGTTGGACACGATGGTGATGCCCCGGGCATACAGATCCCCCAGCACCACCGCCATCCGGCCCGCATCCAGCTCCACGCAGTCAGGGCAGTATTTTTTCCGCAGCTCACAGAGTTTCTTGGCGGTGACAGCATCGAAATCTGCCTGGCTCCAGAGGTTGCGCCGCACCTCCCGGGTGAGGCACCGGAGCTCAAAGGCCCGGGCAAAGCCCCGGGACCCATAAAAGGCCGCCTGCTGAGCTCCCGCAGGGACAGCCACCATAAAGGCGGCCCCCTTTTTGATCTGCTGGTCACAGGCATAGTCCACCAGGCCGGCGGCAGCGTTGTCATCCCGGCTGCACAGGCCATAGAGGTAACAGCCCCGGCGGCCCTGCAGGGTCACCGGCACCGCCAGCACCAAAGCCTGCACCGCGCCGTTTTCCTCTGCCAGATAGGTGTTCTCCTCCCCGGCAAACCGCCGGACTGCCTTTTCGGCCAGGTCGGCGGGATCATCCCACTGGGCAGCCCAAAGTTCCTCCACAGCCGTCAGGTCTGACGGCTCCATCAGCCGAAACATCTTTAAGATACCCCCTTGTTCTCTCTATTATCGCATTTTTTACAATTTTTCGCTCTTTTGCAGCACAGCCTCTGCCAGGGCCAGCACTTCCCGGCCGATGTCCTCCACCGTCCGCATGGTGCCTGCCCGGGTGCACTCCACCGTCTGCCAGCCCAGCTTTTGGGCGCAGTATTCGGCGGCCCGGCGGCTCCGCTCCAGATATTCCAGATCCCGCTCCTGGATGTCCTTTTTGCTCTCATCCCCGTGGTAGCGGGCGGTCATCAGCTGCTGGCTCACCGCCGGGTCCACCCGGAGGTAGATCACCGCATCCGGTGCCGGCAGGCCCAGCAGCTGGTATTCGTATGTAAACAGCCAGTCCAGATAACCGTCCCAGGCCTCGGGCGGCAGCTTGGAGCACTGATGGGCGCCATTGGAAGTGGTGTACCGGTCGGCGATCACAATGCCGCCCTTCCGGTAAAAATCACCCCAGTCGGTCTTGTAGCTGGCATAGCGGTCCACCGCGAAAAAGCTGGAGGCCGCATAGGCGTTGACGTCGTCGGGCTTGTCCCCGAACTGGCCGGCCAGGTACATTTTCACCAGGGCCGAGGATTCGCTGGCATAGTTGGGGAAGCTGATCTGACGCACCGGCCGCCCCTGGGCAGCCAGAGTCTCGGCCAGCAGCCTGGCCTGGGTGGCCTTGCCGCTGCCGTCCAGGCCGTCAATCACCAGCAGGCAGCCCCGCTGCCCTTCCCCCGTCATGCCTGCCCACAGCTTTCGCGGAGGGCGCTGTATTTGTCCCGCACCTGGGCGGGATAGCCGCAGCACATCTTGCCCTCGGGGCAGGGGCCCTCCAGGCAGCCGGGGCCGGCGGTGCGGAACAGATGGGGCGCCACCGGGTAAACCAGACGCAGCATCTCATCCGCCAGCTGGCGGATCTCCCACTGGGCCCGCTCGCAGCACCGCAGCCGGAAGAAATTCAGCAGGCTGCGGGCGTTCATGGTCACCACCATCTTGGTTTCGCAGGCGTTGGGCAGCACAAAACGGGCGTCCTCGTTGGCCATCTTCTCGGCCTTGCGGCGGGCCTCCTTTTCGGGCACCCCTTCGGCCATCAGTTTGGCGGTGTGGCCCTCCTCCAGCTTGTGGGCCAGATCCAGGTAGCGGCTGGCGTCCTCCTCCATGCTGGCCAGGAAGGCCGCCTTGGCCTCGGGCACCGCCTCGATGGCGGGGGGCACCACATAGCGGAAATCATCCAGCCGGACATACCGCTGGCTCTGAACGCTGAAGGAAGCGATCCGGTGGCGGGTGATCTGGGCCAGCAGGGACCGGCTCACCCCTTCGATGCCGAAGGTGAAGCTGGCGTGCTCAATGGGGCTGGCGTGGCCCAGGTCGCTGAGCATATTCAGGAATCGGGCGGTCTTTTCCTCATCCAGGCCGTCCAGCAGGTCGGTGATGTGGCTGTCCGAATAGCAGAGCTTGGCGGCAGCTGCCACCACCTTTTCGGGGTCGGGGGTATGGGCAATCAGTCGAACCGTCATCATGGGCGTTTACTCCTCCGTTCCTTTGGTCAGCGGGGCAAGGTTGGCCATCATCTTTTTGGTGCCCACCTTGTCGAAATGAATCTCCACAATGCTGTCCCCTGCCGCCGGGGTCACACGGGTGACGGTGCCGCGGCCAAAGACCTTGTGGAACACCGTCTCACCCGGCGCATAGTGCTTGGGGGGCGCCGAGGGGCGGGGGGCCGCAGGCCGGGCAAAGCCCGCCGCCGGCGCACCCGGGAAAGACACCGGGCGGGAGCCGGCGTTGTATTCCCGGTTGAGGTAGCCGCTGCTGCGGCCCGAAGCCGCACGGCCCCGGCCCGAGGGCCCGGAATAGCCCGATGCGCCGCCGGGCACGCCGTCCCCGAAGCTGTTCCAGCTGCGGGCGGGGCGATCCAGGGCGGGGCTGCGGGTGGTCTCCACATATTCCGGGTCGATCTCGTTCAAAAAGCGGCTGGGCTCATTGCGGCAGGTGCGGCCGTAGAGCATCCGGGTGACGCTGTGGGAAATATACAGTTCCTTCTTGGCCCGGGTGATGCCCACGTAGGCCAGGCGGCGCTCCTCTTCCAAATCTTCCGGGGAGAAGCGGCTCATTTCGCTGGGGAAGATCCCTTCCTCCATGCCCACCAGGAACACATAGGGGAACTCCAGGCCCTTGGCCGAGTGGATGGTCATCAGCACCACCTGGTCAGCGTCCTCATTGTAGCTGTCAATGTCGCTGATCAGGGCGATTTCTTCCAGGTAGCCCTCCAGGCTGGCGTCCACCCCGCGGGTGTCGCAGTAGCTCTTGACGTTGTTGACCAGCTGGCCCAGGTTCTGCAGCCGGTCCTGGGCGTCCTCATGGCCCTGATTGGCCTGCTGTTCCAGCATGGCCCGGTAGCCGGTCAGGTCGATCACCTTCTGGGCAAACAGGTCCAGGGGGCAGGTGTCCAGGGCTTCCTGCAGCTGGCGGTACATCTGCCAGAACTTGAGCAGGGGCCCGATGGCCCGGGACAGCCGGGCGTATTCATCGGCCCGGCTGATGATATCCAGCATGCTGACCCCTTCCTGGCTGGCCAGGTCGGCGATGGCATCCACCGTGGAGGCGCCGATCTTGCGGGCGGGCTCGTTGATGATCCGCCGCAGCCGGACGTCGTCCCTGGGGTTGGCCACAATGGACATATAGGAGTGGATATCCTTCACTTCCTTGCGGTCATTGAACCGCTGGCCGCCCACAATCTTGTGGGGGATGCCGGCCCGGGTGAAGTAGTTTTCGATGGGGTTGGACTGGGCATTCATCCGGTAGAGGATGGCGTGGTCGGCCAGATGGCCCCCCTCCCGCAGATGCTGGCCGATGATCTCGGCAATGTGGCTGGCCTCATCCCGCTCGTCCTCCGCCTGGTAGACGTGGACCGGGGCGCCCTCGCTGTTTTTGGTCCAGAGGGTCTTGCCCTTGCGCTCGGTGTTGTGGCTGATGACGCAGTTGGCGGCGTTCAGGATGTTGGAGGTGGAGCGGTAATTCTGCTCCAGCCGGATCACCTTGGCGCCGGGGTAATACCGCTCAAAGTTCAGGATGTTCTCGATGGTGGCGCCCCGGAAGCGGTAGATGCTCTGGTCGTCATCGCCCACCACGCAGATGTTTTTCTCGGGGCCGGTCAGCAGGCTCACCAGGCGGAACTGGGCCACGCTGGTGTCCTGGTACTCATCCACCAGCAGGTAGCGGTACCGGTTCTGGTAGTAATCCCGGACTTCCTGGCTGTCCTGCAGCAGGCGGACGGTGTAATAGATCAGGCCGTCAAAGTCAAAGGCGCCGGCCTCGTGGAGCCGCTTTTCGTAGATGCCGTAGATCTTGGCAGCCAGCTCCAGCTTGGTCTTGCCGATGGAATCCCTGGCGGCGGCAGCCGGGTCCACCAGCTGGTCCTTCCAGCGGCCCAGCTGGTTCAGGGCAGCCTTCACCGGGAAGAACTTGTCATCCACGTTCTGTTCCTTGTAGATGGCCTTCATCACCCGCTGGGCGTCGTCGGTATCATAGATGGTGAAGCTGCGGGGCCAGCCGATCTCCTCGGCATAGCGGCGGAGAATCCGCACGCAGGCCGAGTGGAAAGTGGAGGCAAAGACCTCCTTGCCCTCCTCTTCCCCCAGCATGGCGCCAAGGCGGGCTTTCAGCTCCCCGGCAGCTTTGTTGGTGAAGGTGATGGCCATCACGTTCCAGCTGCGCACCGGGTCGCAGCGCATCATATCGTCCAGCCAGGCCGGCACATCGGTGCCGGTCATGATGGCGGTGCGGAGGGCCCGCAGGTCCTCATCGGCGGCGGGACGGGGGGTCCAGCGGCTGCCGTGGGCGCTGCCGAACCGGATCAGGTTGGCGATCCGGTTGACCAGCACGGTGGTCTTGCCGCTGCCGGCGCCGGCCAGGATCAGCAGGGGGCCGCTGGTGGTGAACACCGCCCGGCGCTGCATTTCGTTCAGGCGGCCAAACTGTTTTTCAATGTAAGTATCCCGAAGGGTACAAAATTCTGTCTGTAAATCGGTTGCCATTCCGTGTTTCTGCTCCTTGCTCATAATTGTTACCAGTATACCACAAACCCACCGCTGTGGACAGCCCTTTCCATTCAAAATGCCCAGCCCCCTGCAGGGAGGCTGGGCAGAATGCACAAAATCAAAGTACGGTTTTATTCGGTCTGCAGCTGGTTGGTTTCAATGGCGGTGTACTGCACGCTGGTGATCTTGTCCAGGTTGGTCTGGCTGGTCCCGCCGGCTGCCGCATACAGGTTGTACAGTTTCAGGATGCCGTCCTTCATGGCCCCGGTCAGCTCAAAGTGCACGATGCCGCCGGTGCCGGTCAGCACAATCTGAACGGTCTCGTCCTAGTGGGCTTTCAGGTCCTCCATCAGCTGGATGGAACTGCTGTCCAGCAGGAGGGTCAACGTCTCGCAGAAGGTGCCGTCGGACAGCTGGGTTGCTGGCAGATGGGGTATGCCCCGGAGGAGAAGAAATACTGGTTTGACCCAACGATCACGATCACCTGGTCAAACCCTCTTGCCACACTGTCCCGGTAATCCAGCACCAGGCCAAAGAGGTCCATCTCCTCATTGGAGCCCACCGCCGGCATCACCCGGACGGTGCCCTCCCCTGCGCTGATCAGGCCGTCCGGCCCGCTGGCCAGGGCGTCCACCACGGCATAGGCTTCCCCCCGCCGCATCTTCCCCGGTGAGGCTGATCCCTTCCACCTGCTGGAACACCGACCAGTCAAACCAGGCGGAGGCGGAGGCAGGCAGGCAGGGCAGCCAGGGTGGTCATGGTCAAAGCCAGCATGGCTGCGGCAACTTGTCTTTTCATTGATTTACCGTTCCTTTTGCAATCCCGGACAAAGGGCTTCAGCGGCGGCCGATCCGGGGGGTGGCGTCGGTGAAGCCCACTTCCAGCTTATCCCCCATGCTGAGGCTCATGGCAGTGCCCAGGGCCACGCAGTTGACAGGATCGGGGGAGACGTAGACGTCCACCTTCAGCTCCTGGCTCAGGTACTCGGGCAGGCCGTGGAGCTGGGCGCCGCCGCCGGTCAGCATGACGCCGTTCTTGTAGATATCGCCGGCCAGCTCGGGAGGGGTCTTTTCCAGCACCTGGTGGGCTGCGGTGCCGATCTGCTCGCTGAGCATCATGACCGGATCGTACAGATCGCTGGTGGAGACGTTGACCCGCACCGGCAGGCCGGTCAGCAGGCTGCGGCCCTTGATCTCCATGGTCTCGTCAAAGTCGGCCTTCTGGGGGCAGCAGGCCACCCGCTTTTTCAGCTCCTCGGCGGTGCGCTGGCCGATGGCAATGTTAAACTTGGTCCGCACATGCTTGAGGATTTCATCGTCGTAGTGGTTGCCTGCCACACGGACGCTGGTGGCCTTGACCTTGCCGCCCAGGGACAGCACCGCGATATCGGTGGTGCCGCCGCCGATGTCGATGATCATCCGGCCGTCGGGCACCGTGATGTCAATGCCCGAGCCCAGGGCCGCGGCGATGGGCTCGTCGATCAGGTAGACCTGGCGGGCGCCGGCCGCCACCACAGCCTCCACCACGGCGTCGCTCTCGATGCCGGTGATGGCCGCAGGCACGCAGACCGCCACCCGGGGCTTGACCATGTGGGAGCTGTACACCTGGTTCACAAAGCGGCAGATCAGCTCCCGGGTCATGGTGTGGTCGCTGATGACGCCATCCTTCAGGGGGAAGGTGGCGGAAATGTAGTTGGGGGTGCGGCCCACCATGGCCAGGGCCTTGTCGCCCACCTCCAAAACCGTCTTTTTGCGGGTGTCAACGGCCACGACGCTGGGCTGGTTCAGCACCACGCCCTTGCCCTCCTGGGCAATGATGATGGTGGTTGTGCCCAGATCGATCCCGATATCATTCTGTGCCATAATCCAAACGTTCCTTTCTGTGTCCACAAGCTGTCTATCTCGATGAAAGCTCTGGATGAGCTGTAAAAATCCAGATTTCAGTATACCATATCCGGTCCCAAAAGTATAGCGATTTTCCCGAAACCAGGCCCCTTATTCTTCCCCGGGCAGGGACTGCTGCTGCGGGGGCAGCGCTTCCTGCAGCAGGGCCGCCAGGCCCGAATACCGCAGGTTCTGGCGGACGTTGGCCATCATGGCGGCCACCGTATCCCGCCGGCCGGTCACCACGCAGAGTTTCCGGGCCCGGGTAACCCCGGTGTAAAAGAGGTTCCGGTAGCACAGCCGGGGCGGCACCTGGGCCGCCGGCAGCACCACCGCCGCGAACTCGCTGCCCTGGCTCTTGTGGATGGTGATGGCGTAGGCCGTCTCCAGCTCGCCCAGGTTTTCGGCGGGGTAGACCAGCTTCCGGTCGTCCATCTGCACCACCATGGAGCGGTCCCGGGTGTTGATGGATTCCACAATGCCAATGTCGCCGTTGTAGGCCCCCACCCCCTGTTCGCCGCCATCCCGGTGCCAGAGGATCTCATAGTTGTTCCGCACCTGCATTACTTTATCCCCCACCCGGAACACCCGGGAGGCGCTCTGGAGCTGGGGCTTGCCCGGGGCGGGCGGGTTCAGCAGATCCTGCAGCAGGCTGTTGAGGGCCTGGGTGCCGCAGGGGCCCATCTTGGTGGGGCAAAGGACCTGGATATCCCGGATGGGGTCAAAGCCGTAGCTCCGGGGCAGCCGGGTGGTCACCAGGTCGCAGATCAGTTTCTGGCAGGCCTCGCCGTCCGCTTCCAGGAAGAAGAAATCGTCCTCCCGGCCCCCCTTCTGAAGGGGGCGGCCGCTGACAATGTTGTGGGCGTTTTCCACGATGAGGCTCCGTTTGGCCTGGCGGAAAATCCGCTTAAGGCAGACGGTGGGCACCTTGCCCGAGCGGATCACCTCTCCCAGGATGTTGCCGGGGCCCACGCTGGGCAGCTGGTCTGCATCCCCCACCATGATGATCCGGCAGTTGGGCCGGAGGGCGGCCAGCAGGCTCTGGAACAGCTGGACATCCACCATACTCATCTCGTCCAGAATCACCACGTCGCATTTCAGCAGGTTCTTTTCGTTGTGGATGAAGCTGACCCGGCCCCCCGAGTAGTCCACTTCCAGCAGGCGGTGGATGGTGGAGGCCTTGCGGCCGGTGAGCTCACTGAGCCGCTTGGCGGCCCGGCCGGTGGGGGCGCAGAGGGCCACCCGCTCGGCCTGGCTTTCCAGGATGTTCAAAATGGCGTTGACGGTGGTGGTCTTGCCGGTGCCGGGGCCGCCGGTCAGCACCAGGCAGTTCTCGGTGACCGCCCGGCGGATGGCCTCCCGCTGTTCGGGGGCATAGGCAAAGCCCTGGGTCAGTTCCAGCACCTGGATGTCCCGGTCGATGTGGCGGGCCGTCTGCTGCTCCCGCCGGACCAAAAAAGCCAGCCGGGCCGCAATGGCCTGTTCTGCGGCCAGCAGGTCGGGCAGATAGATATACTCCCCGCCGTTCCAGCTGCAGGAAGCCAGCTCCCCGCTGGACAGGCAGCTTTCCAGGGCGGTGGTGAGTTTTTCGGGGGGCTGGTGGATGAAGGCCGAGGCCGTGGCCACCAGCCGCTCCCGGGGCAGGCAGGTGTGGCCGTTGCCGGCGTTGTGGCGCAGGGTCCGCAGCAGGGCGGCCTCCAGCCGCTGGGCGCAGTCCCCTTCCATCTGGTAATACTGGGCGATGCTGTCGGCGTGGCGGAAATCCAGCTGAAGAGGCTCGCCGCACAGCAGATAGGGGTTGGCGGCAATGGCCTGGGCTGCCCCCGGGCCAAAGGTCTGGAACACCTCCATGGCCCGCCGGGGGCCGATCTCAAACTGGGCCAGGTAGGCGATCAGTTCCCGCATCCCGAACATCCGCTTGAACTCCTGCTGGATGCGGTCGGCCTTGTCCGCCGAGATGCCCTTGATCTCGGTGAGCCGGGCCGGCTCGTTGGCAATCACATCCAGGGAGGCAGCGCCAAACTTTTCGATGATCTTCTGGGCAGTGGCGGGGCCCACATAGGGCAGGGACCGGCTGGCCAGAAAGGCGTAGACTGCGTCCAGGTCCCTGGGCATATCGGTGATGCATTCGGTGGCGTGAAACTGGCGGCCATAGGTGGCGTGGGTCTCATACCGGCCCCGGCACACCACGCTCTGGCCCACATGCAGCTCCCCCAGGGTGCCGCAGACCACCGTCAGGGTGCCGCCGCCCGACAGCTCAAACACCACATAGCCGCTGTCGCTGTTCTCAAAAATAATGTCCTCAATGGTGCCTTCCAGCTGGTCCAGCTGCTGTTCTTCCATGGGCGGCGCCCTCCTTTCCCCTGCAAGTTACTGATGATATATAAGTATACCCTTTCGGCGGAAGTTTGTAAATTGTGGTTTTGGAACAAAAAAGCCGCCCCGGATCTCCCCGGAGCGGCTGGGTCCTATGGTTTTGGTTCAGGCTTTTTTCAGCTGCATTTCCTCCTGCCGGGCTGCCGCCGGGCCGTGGCGGGAACCTTCCAGCCGGTGCATCACCACCTGATAGGCGGGGATCAGGAAGAAGCAGGCCGCAAACCAGGCCACCGGGCTGGCAATGCAGCCGGCCCAGTACCCGAAGACGGGCACCATCCAGAAGCCCACCAGTGCCCGGGCGAACATCTCAAACACCCCGGCAAACATGGCCAGCCCCGAATAGCCCAGGCCCTGGATGGAGTAGCGGTAGACAATCAGCACCGCCAGGGGGATGTAAAAGACGCTGTTCCAGAACAAAAACTCCCGGGCGTTGGCCATGATGGCGCCGGTGGCGTCCTCGCTGCTGTCCAGGAACAGACCGATCACCAGCACATCCGAGAAGTGGAAGATGATGAAGGAGACAATGCTGTACAGGATGCCGATGCCCAGGGCCGTCCGCACTCCCTGCCGGACCCGGGGCAGGCTGCCTGCCCCCAGGTTCTGGCTGGTATAGGTGGTCATGGCGGTGCCGATGCTCTCCAGGGGCACCGACAGAATCTGGCCGGCCTTGCCGCCGGCAGTCATGGCGGCCACAATGGCGCTGCCCAGGCCGTTGACAGCGGTCTGCAGCACAATATTGCCCACCGCCGTGATGCTGCACTGGAGGCCCATGGGCAGGCCCATCATGCACAGCTTGGCACAGTGGGCGGTGCTGAACCGGCCTTCTTCCCGGGACCAGCCCAGCATCCGGAAATTCTTCACCATATAGGCCAGGCTCCACAGGCCGGCCACTGCCTGGCTGATGACGGTGGCGATGGCGGCGCCGAAGACCCCGGCGTGGAACACCAGCACAAAGAAGATATCCAGGCCGACGTTCAGCACGCTGGCCACCAGCAGGAAATACAGGGGCCGGCGGCTGTCCCCCAGGGCCCGCATGAAGGCGCTGGTCACATTATAAAGCAGGGTGAAGGGGATGCCCGCAAAGATGGTGCGGATGTACACGTCGGCCAGGTCGATGATGTCCGAGGGGGTGTTGGTGAGAACCAGGATGGGCCGGGTCAGGGCCACCGTCACCACCGTCAGCACCGCCGCAAAAATCAGGGACAGCCACACCGAGTTGGCGGTGTAGCGCCGCAGCTCCACATCATCCTTGGCGCCGAAACACCGGGCCAGGGGGATGGCAAAGCCGCAGGCAATACCGTTCACAAAGCCCAGCACCAGATAGCTCAAACCGCCCACGCTGCCCACCGCAGCCAGGGCATCCACACCCACAAACCGGCCCACAATGATGGTGTCGGCCAGGTTGTAGAACTGCTGGAACAGGCTGCCCAGCATCATGGGCACCGCAAAGAGCAGAATCAGCCGCAGGGGCTGGCCCTGGGTCATATCTTTTGTCATAGGGTTGTCCTCCTTCTGTCCTTCCCCATTGGCTTGGTGCAAAACCCGTGAAAAACGCCCTGTTCTGAACCAGAACAGGACGCTTTTGGATTGAAGTTTATTATAGTGCAGACTGCCCAAATTGGCAATCGTATTTTTTTACAATCTGCGGTTTTCTTTTGACAGAAAATGTGGCTATTTTACCCTCTGGGCCGCCCCGGGGTTTCAGGCCCGCAGGGTATCCAGGGCCCGCAGAACCGCTTTCTGCATCTTGGCGGTGTTGATGGTGCACATCGAGGCCAGATCGGCGTCGCTGCCGTCGGAGGGGATCTTTTCGATCTCCTCGGCGGTCTTGCCCTTCAGGTAGCTGGCGTAGCCGTCGCTCTGCTCATACCACTCCTTGCCCAGGGCCGAGGCCTCCCGCATCCCGTAGTCATCCCCCAGGACGTGATTGCTCTTGACCTCGCCGTCCCCGGCCACCATGCCCTTGCTGTTCACCGTCAGGGAGGGCTCGGCCACATCACAGATGGCACTGGTGACCCGGCCCGATTCATTCACCGTCAGGGCTGCGGCGGTCACATTCAGCCGGGGCACGGCGTCTTTGTCCGCTGTGGCCTGGAGGGTCTTGCTGATGTCTGCCGTCTCCATCCCCAGGGCCAGGCTGTCCCCTTCAGCGGCGCCCATGGCTTTGGCCTGGGCGCAGGCCGCAGCCACCGCCTCCCGGTAGCCGTCCACCTTGATGGTGCAGCCCGACAGCAGGTCTGCATCCTTGGCGTAGCCGTCAGAGTCGGTTTCCACCTTGCGGACCTCCTCGGCGGTCTTTCCCATCAGGTACTCCCCAAAGGCGTCGGCCTGCTCGATCCAGCTCTTGCCGATGGAGGACACCGCCGACATGGGGTATTCCTCATCCGTCTTCTGCCGTTTGGTCCGCAGGTCCTCGGCCACCGTCACGGCGCCATCGTCTTGGGTGGTGATCTTGCCTTCCAGCTCATCCACCACCACCTGGACAATCCGGCCGTCCTCATCCAGCAGGACGGCGGCTGCGATGGAATGGATCTCGCCGGCTTTGTCCCCGGCTTTGGTCTCGGTCTGGATGGCAAGGCCGGTTTTCCAGGCCTCATCCTTCTGGCCCGAACCCGACCCCGATGCGCCGGAGGATGAACTGCCTGAGGAACTGGAATCCATCTTCCCGCAGGCGGTCAGCAGCAGAGCCGCCGCGGCCAGCACTGCCAGATATCGTTTTGCTCTCATTTTTTCGCTCCCCTTTGCTATTGCTGAACGCCCCGGCTGGGGCTTTTGGGGGTAGTCTGCCCGGCCGGGGCCGCCTTTATACACAGCAAAAGCGCCCCTCGCAGGAGGGGCGCCGGTTTGGATCTGTTTACATCATGGGGCTGACAAGCCGCAGCACATCGTCCAGCAGGGTGCCGGGCAGGCTGGTGCGGCAGTCGTCGATGGTGATGCGGCGGCTCTGGGCAAATGTCTTTTCGGCGTCGGCCCGCACCGCCATCACCTGGCTGCAGTTCATCAGCAGGGTGCCGCACTCGAAGTGGAGGTAGAGGCTGCGGTAATCCATGTTGATGCTGCCCACCACGGCCACCCGGTCGTCGCTGACATAGCACTTGGAGTGGATGAAGCCGGGGGTGAACTCATAGATTTTGACCCCGGCCCGCAGCAGGGGCAGATAGTAGGACCGGCTGAGCCGGAACACTATCTTTTTGTCCGGGATGGCGGGCAGCACCAGCCGCACATCCACCCCCCGCTTGGCCGCCAGCCGGAGGGAATTCATCAGATCCTCCCCGATGGCCAGATAGGGGGTGAAGATATAGACATAGTTCCGGGACTGGTCGATGATATCCCGGTAGACGCTCTCGGCCAGCCGCTCCTCGTCCAGGGGGCTGTCGGCATAGGGCTGGACCACCCCGTCCTCCCGGCCCTTGATGGTGGGACGGAAGGCGCTGTAGTCCTCCTCCATGGGGCGGAAGGCATTCCAGAAGTTGAGGAACATAACGGTAAAGTTCCACACGGCGCTGCCTTCCAGCCGGACGGCGGCGTCCTTCCAGTAGCCAAAGCGCTCTTCCTCGTTGATATACTCATCGGCAAAGTTGGTGCCGCCGTTGTAGGCGATGTTGCCGTCGATGGAGACAATTTTGCGGTGGTCCCGGTGGTTCATCACCAGGGACACCAGGGGCACCACCGGGTTGAAGGGGATGCAGCGGATATGGGCCCGCTCCAGCTGGATCACAAACCCGGAGGGAACGGTGGTCAGGCAGCCCATGTCGTCATAGATCACCCGGACATCCACCCCGGCGGCAGCTTTTTCCCGCAGGATCTCCTCCACGGCGTTCCACATCCGGCCGGGGCGGATGATGAAAGTCTCCAGGAAGATAAACCGCTCAGCCTTTTTCAAGTCCTCCAGCAGATGGGGAAACATGGCTTCCCCGCTGGAAAAATACTGGACCGAGGTATCCCGCCAGGCAGGCCAGGGCCCGTATTTGGCGATATAGCCGGACAGTTCTCCCAGCCGGGGTTCCAGCCCCATCACCTGGTCGGGGTGCTGGGCCACCAGCCCCCGGTGCCGCCGGTCCACCGACTCCATCCGGCGCCGCATCCGGCGGGAGGGCCGCTTGTTGCCCCAGAACAGGTACATCAAAGCCCCGAACACCGGGGTGATGCCGATCAGGGCCATCCAGGCGATGGTATAGGCGGGGTTTTCATCCTTGCGCACCAGGAACAGGATGATCAGCACGCTCAGGACCACCATCACCACGTTCAGCCAGGCCGCATATTCAATCAGCCGCAGGTACAGCGAAGCCATCCACACCACCTGCACCAGAATCAGCGCAAGGGTAATGGTGATCCGATTGATAAAGCGGCTGAAAAATTTTACGATTGGCAGTCGAAACATAGCTTCTCCCCTCTCTGGCAGCAGGTCTGGACCACCCTGTCTGTCCTGATTCCGGCTGCGGGCTTTCTTCCGTCAGTATACCGCCCCCTCTCCTTTTTTGCAAGCCGGGCAGACAAAAAGGAGGCGGGGCCGTCCCGCAGGACGGTCCCGCCTCCCAGGACAGGCCGTTTGTATTTTGCTCAAAGGGCAGGGGCGCCGCCGTCTTCGTAGCCCACCAGCAGGCCCCCCAGCTCGGCATAAAAGCTGCACAGGGCGCCGCAGCCCACAATCTTCACACTGGAAGCGGGCCAGATGGCTTCGATCATCAGTTTCAGCCGGCGGGCTGCCTTGTCGTTGTCGCAGTGGGCAATCTCCACATGGCCCCCGGCGAAGCCCTTGTCCTTCATCTCCAGGATCAGGCGCTCCAGCACGCCGTGCTCCCCGCGGGTCTTGCAGATCACATCCAGCTCGCCTTCGGCGCTGGCCTGGCCCACCACCCGGATGCCCAGGGCCCGGGCCACCACAGCCGCCGTCAGCTTGACCCGGCCGTTCCGGGCCAGGTTGTTCAGCGATTCCAGGGAGAACAGCAGATGGGTGTGCTGGCTGTAGGCGTTGATGGCCTCACAGATCTCCTCAAAGCTGGCCTCGGTGGGCACCAGGGCCGCCAGGCGCTCTGCCAGCAGAGACATCTCGGGGCCGGTGGACAGGCTGTCCAGCACATACACCTTGGTGCCGGGGTTCATATCCTGGTACTCCTCCGCCGCCATCCGGGCGGCATTGTTGCAGCCCGACAGCGCGCCGGTGAGGGTCACCACAAAGACCTCGTCTGCCCCCTGGTAGGCGGACAGGAAGTCCCCCACGTTGGGGCAGGAGGTAGAGCTTTTGCCCTTATAGCTGCGCATGGCAGCCGCCATCCCGAAAGCGTCGATATCCGGGGTATCCACATATTCCTGCTCGTCGGTGATGATCTTCAGCGGCACACTGGCAAAGTCAACCCCCGGCAGCTGGCACAGATTCGATGAGGAATCCACAACAATTTTCCGTTTCATACAATACATCTCTCCATTCTGCAGCCGGCCAGAGCCAACCTGAGCGTTCCGCACTGTTCTTTGATTGAACAAGCTGCGCTTATCTGTCCCCATCATAGCAGTTTTTCGATAACTTGTCAACAACATCTCAGAATCTTAACAAAAGGTTTTTATTTTCAAATTCTGTTGACTTTTCGGTGTTTCGATGTATACTAAAATTATGAATACAGAAACGAAACGCCGCATTGCGGCTTGTGCCGCGGGTTTTGCCCTGCCCCGGTATGATGAACTTCCCGGCATGGGGCTGTATCTTGACCAGACCGTGCAGTATGTGAACCTCCACTTCCGGGCTTTCCCCGGGGTGGAACTGACCGGCTCGATGGTCAGCAACTATGTCAAAAAAGGGCTGATCTCCCATCCGGTGCGCAAAAAGTACACCCGGGACCAAATTGGATATCTGATCTATATCGTCGCAGTCAAGAATGTTCTGTCCATGGAGAACATCCAGCTGCTTTTCTCGATCCAGCAGGAGTATTGTTCCGCCGAGACGGCCTATAATACCTTCTGCGCCGAGTTGGAGGCAGCGGTAGGCTCTGTATTCGGGCTGCGCGGCTTTGACCGCCCCCCCGACAGCGAGCTGAACGATGAGCAGTATCTGCTCCGGCGGACCATCATTCCGGCTGCCCACAAGCTGTATCTGGACTGCTGCTTCGACGCCCTGCGCCAGGAACAAGCCCTCTGGCCCGATATCCTGGACGATCTGAACTGAACAGGCAGCAGAGTGTATATCTGTTGCCTGTTTTTATTTTGCGCTGTGCCGCCCTGTGAAAGGAGGCTGCCATGGGATTCTGGTTTTACATGCTGATAAGCAATCTGGCCATTCCCTTGATGATGATCGGCTTTGGTTTCGCCTTCCTCAAGCATCCCCCCAAGCGGGTCAACTACATCTATGGCTACCGCACCACCCGGTCCATGAAGAACCAGGACACCTGGCTCTTTGCCCACCAGTACTGCGGACGGCTGTGGCTGCGGTGGGGGCTGGTGCTGCTGCCGGCGACCCTGGTGGTGATGCTGTTGCTGCTGGGCCGGTCTGAAGATACGGTGGGTTCTCTGGGCGGCGTTTTCTGCCTGGTGCAGACGGTCCCGCTGGTGGGGTCCATCTTCCCCACCGAGGCCGCCCTGAAGCGCACCTTTGACAAGGACGGGAACCGGCGCCCCGGCGTATAAAAGACCGGCATACAAAAAAACTGCCCCGGCATGGCGCCGGGGCAGTTCTGGTTTTGTGGGATTGACAGGTTACTGGGCCATCAGCTGGCTGACCAGGGTGTCCATCTGGGCTTCCTCAGCTGCATGGGCAGCGCCGCGGATGGTCACCACCTGCTCGCAGACAGTGACCCCCTTCAGGGTGGTCAGGGCGGCGGTCATCAGCTTGGCGGCCATGGGTGCCCACATGCCGTTCTCCATCAGGCCAACGGTGCGGCCCTGGAAGTTCTTGGACTTCAGGTGGGTCAGGAAGGACTCCATGGCGGGGAACAGGCTGGCGTCATAGGTGGCGGCAGCCAGCACCATCTTGCCGCAGCGGAAAGCCTGGGCCACAGCGTAGGAGACATCGGTGCGGGTCAGGTCGATTTCGGTGACCTGGGCGCCGGCAGCGCGGAGCTTCTCAGACATGGTGTGGGCAGCCTCACGGGTGTGGCCGTGGATGGAGGCAGAAGCCACCAGGATCTCCTGGGGAGCCTCAGGCAGGTACTTGGACCAGGTGTCGTACAGGCTCAGGTAGGGGGCCAGGTCGCCGTTGAGGACGGGGCCGTGCAGGGGGCAGATCTGAGCGATCTCCAGGGCGGCAGCCTTCTTGAGGACAGCCTGGACCTGGGCGCCGTACTTGCCCACGATGTTCAGGTAGTACCGGCGGGACTCCTCCACCCAGTTGTCGATGCTGTCGCCGTCAGCCACAGCGCCGAACCGGCCGAAGGCATCGGCCGAGAACAGCAGCTTCTCGCTGGACTCATAGGTGAACATGACCTCGGGCCAGTGGACCATGGGAGCCATGACAAAGTGCAAGGTGTGGCTGCCCAGGCTCAGCTCATCGCCCTCCTTGACCATCACCTGACGGTCAGCGGAAATAGCGCCGGGGAAGAAGTTGGTCAGGAAAGCGAAGGTCTTGGCGTTGCCCACCACCTTCATCTCGGGGTACTTGGCAGCCAGGCGGGCCACGTTGGCCGAGTGGTCGGGCTCCATGTGGGAAACCACCAGGTAATCGGGGGTGGTGCCGGCCAGCTCAGACTCCAGGGTCTCCAGCCACAGGTCGGTGGCGCGGGCGTCCACCGTGTCCAGCACGGCGGTCTTTTCGTCCCGGATCAGGTAGGTGTTGTAGCTCACCCCATTGGGCACAGGGTACTGGCTTTCAAACAGGTCCAGGGTCGTGTCGTTGAGGCTGATGCCCAGGACAGAGTCGGTGATTTTTGTCTTATGTACATTCATCGCAGGTCGTCCTTTCCATTGGTTTTTTCACAACAATGCTTAAGGGGGACTGTCCTTAAACAGCGGCCCCGAAACTTTCTTAATGCCCAGTCTCCAACCGGGCCGACTTATCATACCATACTCATAGGGGAAAAGCAATGCTTATACGGCGGATTCTGTGAAAAAATTGTTCAATCCACGTCGCCGCCGGTGAGGCTGGCACGGGGCGGCTGGCCGGGGGCGGCGTCCAGCTCCAAAAGGGCCGCCGCGCTGGTGTCGTCCAGGGACTGGACCGACCGCAGCTTGCGGTTGATGGCCCGGGTGCGGGTGCCGATCAAATCGTCCAGCTCCCGGTCGGACTGGCGCAGCCGCTCCTGAAGTTTGGACAGGCCCTTGTGGAATTTTTCAAATTCGGTCTTGACGGCGCCCAGCACCTGCCAGACCTCGTTGGAGCGCTTCTGGATGGCCAGGGTCTTGAAGCCCATCTGCAGGCTGTTCAGCAGGGCCGCCATGGTGCTGGGGCCCGCCACGTTGACCTGATAGTCCCGCTGGAGGCTCTCCACCATCCCCTGGTTCACCACCTCGGCGTACAGCCCCTCAAAGGGCAGGAACAGGATGCCGAAGTTGGTGGTGTAGGGGGGCTCCACATACTTGGTGCGGATGTCCTTGGCCTCGGCCCGGATCACCTGTTCCAGAGCCTTGCGGGCAGCGTCCACCGCCTGGGCGTCCCCCGAAGCCAGGGCGTCCTGCAGATGGGCGTAAGTGTCGCCGGGGAACTTGGAGTCGATGGGCAGCCAGACGTTCTGGCCGTCGGTGCCCGGCAGCTTGACCGCGAACTCCACCCGCTGGGTGGAGCCGGGAATGGTAGCCACATTGGTGGCGTACTGCTCGGGGGCCAGGATCTCCTCCAGGATGGCCCCCAGCTGGATCTCGCCCAGGATGCCCCGGGTCTTGACCCCCGACAGCACCTGCTTGAGGCCGCCCACATCGGCGGCCAGGGTCTGCATCTCGCCCAGGCCCTTGTACACCTGTTCCAGCTGGTCGCTCACCGTCTTGAAGCTCTCGCTCACCCGCTTCTGCAGGTTTTCCTGGAGCTGTTCGTCCACGGTGTGGCGGATTTCATCCAGCTTTTTGTTGTTCTCGGCCCGAACGGCGTCCATCCCCTCGGTGAGGGTGCGGCGCATCTCTCCCAGCTTCTGCTCATTGGACAGTTCCAGGGTCCGCAGCCGGCTTTCCACCGTCCGCTCCATGGTCTGGAACCGGTTTTCCAGGTTCTTCTGCTGGGCGGTCTGGCCGTTGGTCAGCTGGGCCCCCATCCCCTCCACGGCGTTCTGAACGCCCCGGATGGCGGCATAGTTCTGATCGGCCAGGGCGGCCTGGCTGTCCCGCAGCCGCTTGCTGAAGGCCTCCTCCTGGGCGGCCAGCCGCTGTTCCAGCCAGTCCTCCAGATCCTGCATCTGGGTGTCGTCGTCGGGCCGGCGGCTGCGCAGCAGCACCACCACCAGCAAAATATCCCCTGCCAGCAACAGCAGCAGGCAGAGCGCAGCGATCATTGCTTCCATGTTGTCTCCTTATTGTTCCTCGTAGCGAAGGGTTTCTTTGGTGGTCTCCACCTGGCCCCGGTACAGCCCCACCCCGTCGGCCTCGATTTCACCGGTCTGGTTGTCGTAGGGGTCGGCCCGGAAACCGGCCATGGGCGGGTCAAAGGGGGCCTCAAAGGCCCGGTTGGCCACCATCCGGCCGGGGTCCAGGCTGCCAAAATAGTGCCGGCGGAGCTCCTCCTCCCCTGCCCGGGCCATCGACCCGCCATAGGAGCAGTCAGCGTACATCCAGCCCCTGGGGGCGATGTAGAACATGGCCCAGTCGTGGCAGCCGCACTTGCCGGGGCCCACCGACAGGCCGCTCTGCCACCGGGCCGGAATCCCGGCGATGCGGCAGAGGGTTATAAAGGTAAGGGCCATAATGCCGCAGTCCCCCCGGCGGTCGGCGGCGCAGCGGGTGGGGATGTCTTCCAGCACAAAGTAGGCGGGCTGGTAGTGATAGTGGACGTTCAGGGTGATGTAATCGTAAATGCGCTTGGCCTTTTCGGCGGGGTTGGTCACCCCCCGGGTCAGCTGGGCCGCCAGCGCCCGCAGATAGGGGGTGAAGACAATGTGGGGCGCCTCCTCGGCGGTGTCAAAGTCGGGCTGGACCGGGTCGGGCACAAACCCCAGCGGGTCGGCATAGCGGGCAGTCTGGGTGTAGCTGTACCGCAGGGTGAAGCGGTGGTTTTCCGCCAGGTCTGCCTCCCAGAACACCGTCCGCTGGGGGGCGTCCTCGGGGGCAATATGGGCCGGCGGCTCAGACAGCTGATCCACCACAATATCGCTCTGGGCATCGCAGGCCGCCGCCAGGGGCAGCCAGGCCCGGACATGGACGGTGTCCCGTCCCTCTGCTTTGGCCTTGGCCAGGGCCTGGGCAAAGGCGGCGTCGGTCATCCCGATGCCGGCCTCCACCGTGATCCGGGCCGAGGCACTGCCTGTTTCCACCATTTTCTGATGGACCGCCCGGCGGCGGGCCCGGGCTGCGCTGCCGTCCGGTTCCGGCGCCAGACGCCGGACCCCATAGGCGGGGTCGGTGTCCAGCAGGGTCTCGGCAAAGCGGGCCTGGTAGTGCTTTTCCCCTTCCACAAACCGCCAGTCCACCCGGCCGGCCAGATCCAGCGCCCGGAATTCCTTGGGGGTGAAATCCCGCACCAGGGACTGCATCCGGGCCACCGCTTCGGCCTCGGTATAGGGATACTCCGCCGGCATCCGGCGCATCATCTCCCGCTGGGCCAGCAGGGCCATCCGCTGGGCCTTGACCCCCTGGGGGGCGGGGTTGGCCTCCCGGTTGGGGCCGTTCTGGGTGACCGTCCAGTCCTCCGCCAGCCGGGCGTCAATCCGGGCAATGGCCTCGGTGTAATAGCCTGCGGCCTTCAGCCGGGCAATATCGTCCGGCAGGCCTGTGTTCAGGCTGCGGAAAGTCTCATTCCAATCAAAAGCCATGGTTCATTCCCTCTTTTTATTGTTCTGCGGCGACGGCTACCTCCCAGAAGGCCACTGCATCTTTCAGCCAGCCCTCCGCATCGGTACCGTTGCCCACCCCTACGCCGTGGGGCGCGTTGTCATACACCGTCATCTGGTGCATCACACCGTTCTTTTCCAGGGCCTTGTCCAGAAGCGGTCCCTGCAAAGGCGGGATCAGGATTCCTATGGTCAGATCATTTTTGCCGAACCAGTGATAGGTGGCCGGGAACTGGGGCGATATCTCTGCCGGCAGGTCGATATTATAATAGTAGTCTCCCGGCGCCAGGTGATCTCCCGGCACAGCCCCGTCATACACATAGAAATAGCAGGGCTTGCTGTACATATAATCCACAATGGGATAGCCCAGCAGCAAGGCGCCGGGCTTGGGCAGGCCATAGTTGCTGTAGCCCATCCGGTCGGTGCCGAAGAGGCCGCACAGCTGGCCGCCAGCGGAATAGCCCACCAGGGCATAGTCCTCCGGCTGAACCCCCAGTTCCTGGGCGTTCTGGGTGATGAACTGCACCGCCCGCACCAGATCCTGGTAGTTGCTGTTGTCTTTTATCCGGCTGCCTGCCCGGTATTGCAGCACAAAGGCGGCGTAACCCATCTCATGGAGCTGAAAGGCCGAACCGCAGCCTTCCCCCACCCTGCCGGTGCACTCCAGAAAGTTTCCCGACACCACCAGGGCATATTTGCCCCCGGGCTGCTCCGCCGGGAAGTAAAACAGCCGGGCCTCTGCCCGAGTGGGGTCGGCGGCGATCTCCTCCTCGGAATAGAGGGGAAAGCTTACCTGGACCCCGTGGTTATCGTTGTCGATCAGCAGATTCAGGCCGGCCACCGAATCCGGCGTTGCGGCTTTCAGGTAATCCTGGAGGGAGCTGTCGGCGTTTTGCCAGGGCTGCTCGGGCCAGAGTGTTCCATCTTCCAGGGTTTCCAGCCCCAGCGCTACCAGGGCAGGGTTTGTGTACATATCTTCCACGGTGGAATCCGGCGTCAAAAACGACGCAGCAGCCTGCACCGGAAGAGTCGCCAGCATAACAGCCAGCATCGCGGCTGTATCGGCCAGCCACCGGCCCATCTTTGTTCGTTTCATCGGGTTCACCCCATCTTTCCCACAGCGTCTGGTTCTGGCTCCTGCCGTTCCGGGAACCAGCAGCTGCGCTGCCTCTATTGTAATCCCCCCGGGCTTTCTTGTCAAAACCTTTGCGGGGCCGGCGGCATTGTGCTTTCCGCCAAAATCTGCTATACTGTGGATACTTCTCGCCTGTTTTTTTGATTCGGAGGAGGTTATCTCTATGTGGACACGCGCGCTGTTGAAAGCCAACGCCAAAACGGTTCTTCGCCGCAGCTACTGGCGCGTCTTTCTGATGTGCCTGATCGCTTCGCTGCTGGCCGGGGACATTGATCTGAACTTCAACCTTGTCAACACCCAGATCAATTACCAGACCACGGTGGAACAGGCTTCCCGGCTGGTGGGCGGCAACCTGCTGCCCGTTTTGCTGGGCACCGCCTTTGCCATGGTGGGGGTGCTGGCCCTGGTGGTGGTGCTGGTGGCGAGCCTATGCTGGGGCATCCTGTTCAGCCCGGTGGTCCGGGTGGGGCAGTGCCGCTACATGATCCAGAACCGGGCCGGAGAGGTGGGCCTGGGCACCCTGTTCTCGGGTTTTACCAGCAGCTACTGGAACACCGTCAGCGGGATGTTCTACGCCAACCTGCGGATTTTCCTGTTTACCCTGCTGCTGGTGATCCCCGGCATCATCAAGGCGTACCAGTACACCTTTGTCCCCTACCTGCTGGCTGAGAACCCTGATATGGAACCGGCCCGGGCCGCCGAGATCAGCACCCTGATGACCGACGGAGAAAAGTGGAACATCTTTGTGCTGGACCTGTCCTTCCTGGGATGGAACATCCTGGGTTCCCTGCTGTTTGGGATCGGCACTCTGTTTGTCACCCCCTACTACTCTGCAACCCAGGCCGAGCTGTACGCCGCCATGCGGGCCAAGGCGCTGGCCGCCGGCATTGTCAGCGAAGCCGAACTGTCTGGCGAGACATTTTAAAAAGGAAAGAACGATCAATTTTGATGGATGAATCAATGTCAATCCGGCCCATGCGGCCCGACGACTGGCCTGCGGTCGCCGAGATTTACAAAGAAGGAATCGCAACCGAACACGCCACCTTTCAGACAGCCTGCCCGCCCTACCGGGCCTGGGACGCCTCCCACATCAAGGAGTGCCGCCTGGTGATCCTGGCCCCTGACGGGGCCATTGCAGGCTGGGCGGTGCTCTCCCGGGTGAATATGCGCTGGTGCTACCGGGGTGTGGCCGAGGTGAGCATCTATGTGGGAGAAAAGTACCGGGGCCACGGCTACGGCTATCACCTGCTGACCGCCCTGTGCCAGGCGGCGGAACAGGCCGGCTACTGGACTTTGCAGTCCACCGTCCTGCAGGACAACGAGGCCAGCCACCGGCTCCACAAAAAATGCGGCTTCCGGGAAGTGGGCCGCCGGGAACGGATTGCCCGGGACTGCCACGGCCGCTGGCTGGACACCTGGCTGATGGAGCGCCGCTGCCCCGCCGACGAGCCCCCCGGCTACAAGAAACTGTAAACGAAAAACCCGCTGTCCTGGGTCGGCAGCGGGTTTTGTTTTGGTTGTAAGGCTTGGTCAGACCCCGATGGGCTTCTGGCTGTTGCGGTAAAGGGCTTCCAGCACAGCGCAGTATTTGTCTGCAATGCAGACGATCACAGCCTCCCGGCAGGCGGGCACGTGGAGCAAAGTCAGAGGCCACATGTGGCTGCGGATGATGTTCTTTTCCTTGGGGGTCAGGCCAAAGCACCGGTCGGCGTTGTCCCGGGCCAGCAGCGGGTGGACAAAGCCGTGCATCTTGAAGATGTTCCGCAAGCCCTTGCACTCTGCAAAGGGCACGGTGTGGTGCCAGTCATAGAGGTAAAAATCGTGGAGCAGCGCCCCCACCGCCAGAGCGGTTTCGTCCGCCCCCAGATGGAAACGCCGGTTGATCCAGAAGCTCACCCGGGCAACATTCCGGCAGTGCTCGTATGTAGTGACGCAGCCATGCTGAATGTAATTGTTCATTTCCTGCACCCGGGGATCTTCCTCGTACTTTTGCAGGATGCCCGCCAGGCGTTCGCGTTCTGTTTCAGACAGACCCATAGAGTTCCTCCTGATTGCTGTGATGGGATACCCCCGCTGCCCTGCCCTCAGGAGTGCAGCTGCACCGGGGAAGAATCCCCAAAATATTCGGCGTCGGAAGATTTGGACCGCTTGAGAGTCAGGTCCACAATGTACTGGACCCCGTCCCCCAGGGCTTCCAGGTCGGCCAGCTTGGCCTTGGCGGAAGCCTCGTCCGGGTACCACTGGAGCAGGAAGAAATTTTCTGCCTCCACCCCGTAGTAGATCCAGACGCCGTCGGCCCGCAGCAGATCCTCCAGGTGATCCACATGGTCACCGTCCAGCAGGCCCAGGCCCTCTTCTGCGTAGACGCTCTCGGGCTCCACCTGCATCTTCTCGATGACGCGGATGGAACTGTCCACGTATTCATCCTGGGAAATCTGCTTGTCGGAATGTTCCCACCCGGTGAGGAATGCCTGCAGCAGCAGGCCCTGCACCGAAATTCTGGGCTGATTGTCATGGAATGGCATAATCATTGCTCTCCTTTTTTGAGCGGATGCCGTCCGCTCCATAGTATACAAAATCGGTTAGTCTATGTCAACCGCTTTTCACAAAGATTTCTTCGTATAAACGCAAAAATTACATTTAGGGATGGAAGTCAAATTCTTCGCCCAGCCACTCGGCCGCCAGGCCGAACCACCGGCCCTGGTGGGGCATTTCGTTGCCCACCTCGGCGGTGCAGACGCTGAGGCCGTGCTTGCCGCGGGGGAACAGGTGGGCCTCACAGGGCACCTTGGCTTTGTGCAAAGCCGACACCAGCAGCAGGGTGTTCTCCACCGGGACAGTGGCGTCCTCCATAGTGTGCCACACAAAGACCGGCGGCACCGCCGGGGTAATCTTGTCCTCCAGGCCAAAGGCCAGGTGGGCGGCGGTGTCCTCTGTGCCGGCAAGCTGGACAAAGCTGCCCCGATGGGCAAAGGGCCCCGCCGTCACCACCGGATAACTGAGGATCAGGGCGTCAGGGCGCTGCTGGGCGCCGGCACAGCCGGGCAGATCCAGCACAGCCCCCGACAGGGCCAGGTGGGCCCCCGCCGAAAATCCGCACAGGGCAATCTGCCGGGGCCGGATGCCCCACTCTTCTGCATGGGCCCGCAGCAGGGCCAGGGCTTCATTCAGCTGGGCCAGGGGGCGGTAATCCCGGGCCTGCTCCCCCACGCCGTACCACAGGATTGCCGCATGGTATCCCGCCGCCAGAAACCGGACCGCCACCGGGTCTGCCTCCCGCTGGCTCACATGTTCATACCCGCCGCCGGGCAGCACCAGCACCAGGGGCCGGGCCTGGGTCTGGGGCATGGATGCCGAGGGCTCCCGCAAATAGACGGTGAGCTCTGCGCCGGCAGCGTTCAGGGTTTCAATCTTCATGTCTGTTTCCTCCCGGGGCGGAGATTCGGGGCGCTTTGCGCCGCCGCCCGCATCCTATTGTACCGCAGAGCCTCCCCGCTGGAAAGAGGAATTTTAAACTTTTTATGAAGGAAGGGTGCAGGGGCTTGATTTTCAGTCCGATTCGGTGTATATTAGCACTCGGAATATATGAGTGCTAAGAAGTTCTTAGCTGCTCTTTGGAAAGAAAAGAGGTTTTTGCTATGGCAATGCAGCCGTTCCAGGCCGAAAGCAAAAAGCTGATGGACCTGATGATCAATTCGATCTATACCAATAAGGAGATCTTCCTGCGGGAGCTGATCTCCAACGCATCCGATGCCATCGACAAGCTCTATTTCAAGAGCCTGACCGATACCTCGGTGGGGATGAACCGGGAGGACTTCCGGATTCTGCTGACCCTGGACAAGGACAACCGGATGCTCACCGTGTCGGATAACGGCATCGGCATGACCCGCGAGGAACTGGAGCAGAACCTGGGCACCATCGCCCATTCCGGCAGCCAGGACTTCAAGGCCCAGAACACCGATGAGAACATCGACATCATCGGCCAGTTCGGTGTGGGCTTCTACTCCGCCTTCATGGTGGCCGATCATGTCACCGTCATTTCCAAGGCCTTCAGCAGCGACCAGGCCTGGAAGTGGGAGTCCAGCGGCGTGGAGGGCTATGAAATCACCCCCGCCGACAAGGACACCGCCGGCACCGACATCATCCTTCACATCAAGGACAACACCGACACCGAGAACTACGACAACTACGTCTCGGAGTACGGCGTGGCCGCCATCGTCAAGAAGTACAGCGACTACATCCGCTACCCCATCCAGATGGAGCGGACCAAGAGCCGCCAGAAACCCGAACCCGACCCCAAGCCCGAGAACTACACCCCCGAGTGGGAGGAATACACCGAGCTGGAGACCCTGAACAGCATGGTCCCCATCTGGAAGAAGCAGAAGAGTGAGGTCACCGACGAGGAGTACAACACCTTCTACAAGAACCACTTCGGCGATTACGCCGACCCCGCCCGGGTGATTGTCAGCCGGACCGAGGGCACTGCCAACTACAATGCCCTGCTGTTCATCCCCTCTCACCGCCCCTACGACTACTACACCAAGGAGTACGAGAAGGGCCTGGCCCTCTATGCTTCCGGCGTGCTGATCATGGACAAGTGCGCCGACCTGCTGCCCGACTACTTCAGCTTTGTGAAGGGCATTGTGGACAGCCAGGACCTGAGCCTGAACATCAGCCGTGAGACCCTCCAGAAGGACAGCCAGCTCAAGCTGATCCACAACGCCCTGGAGAAGAAGATCAAAAACGAGCTGAACGCCATGCTGGTCAACGACCGGGAGAAGTACGAGGCCTTCTGGAAGGAGTTCGGCCGTCAGATCAAGTTCGGCGCCTACTCCGACTATGGCATGCATGCCGAGCTGCTGCGGGGCCTGCTGCTGTTCTACTCCGCCAAGGAGAAGAAGATGGTGACCCTGGAGGAGTACGTCGAAAAGATGCCCGCCGACCAGAAGTACATCTACTTCGCCGCCGGCGACTCCGCCGACCGTCTGGCCAAGTTGCCCACCGCAGCCCTGGTGCTGGACAAGGGCTATGACCTGCTTCTGCTGACCGAGGACGTGGATGAGTTCTGCTTCCAGATCATGCATTCCTTCCCCCGCAAGGACGCCGAGGGCAAGGACGGCACCGTGGAGTTCAAGAACATCAACAGCAACGACCTGGGCCTGGAATCCGACGAGGAGAAGAAGGCTGCCGAGGAGGCAACCGCCGAGAACAAGTCCCTGTTTGAGGCCATGAAGACCGCCCTGGAGGGCAAGATCAAGGAGGTCCGGGTTTCCACCCGCCTGAAGGATCACCCCGTCTGCCTGTCCTCGGACGGCCCCCTGTCCATCGAGATGGAGAAGGTTCTGTCCCACCAGCCGGGCAGTGAGAACGTCAAGAGCGAGAAGGTGCTGGAGATCAACGCCTCCCACCCCGTCTTTGCCGTCCTGAAGGCCGCCCAGGAGGCCGGCGACACCGACAAGGTGAACCAGTACAGCCAGATCCTGTACGCACAGGCCCAGCTGATTGAGGGCCTGCCGGTGGACGATCCTGTGGCCTACGCTGACGCCGTCTGCGCCCTGATGAAGTAAGCCAGCGGGTTCCCGCCTCAAAAATAAACCTTAACAAACGAGCCGTGTTCCAGTATAATAAAAGGAGCACGGCTCGTTTTGTCGTTTCAGTTTGGGAGGTCATCACCTTATGCAACCGCAACGGAGACACTATTTTGCACATATTCCCACCATTGCCCTGTTGATTCTGCTGGGTCTGGCCCCCTGGCTGGCAGTGATTCTGTTCATTGTCCGGGCCATCGACCGGGACAGCGAAAAGAAAGAGCTCCAGGCCGCCCGGGACCGTCAGGATTACACCGCTGACTTCCGGCCCCGGGACACCCGCGGGGCCGCCCCCCAGGGGGGATACGATTACAGCGTCCACTATGCAGGCCATGACACTCCCACCGCCGAGCAGCAGAAATCCAAGCTCAACCAGCAGCGCCTGACCCGGCTGTGCATCATCGCCGGGGTGGTCCTCCTTTACATTGGAGTGATGGATCTGCCCTATGCCGTATCCAATCTCATGTTCAGCCAGTCTTTCTATCACGAGCTGAGTGCCAGCTACCTGAAGGATCTTTTCATGGCGGCAGCTCAGATTGTGGGCGGCGGCGGGGCGCTGCTGTTCAGCCTCAACCTCAAGCGGGCCAGCCGCCTGGAGCGGGAGCTGGACAAGGTGGTGGGCGACCGGGACAACATCCCTCTGGAGGAGCTGTTTGCCGCCGCCGGCATCCCCGCCGAAAAAGGCCGCAAAGTCCTGGAGCACGCCATCGACCACGGCTACTTCGGCGCTGACGCCTACATCGACAACCGCACCGACTTTCTGGTCGTCCGGGGCCCGGCCCCCATTCCCGCCCAGCCGGCCCAGCCCGAGCCCCAGCCGGAACCCGACCCCGCCGACGAAACCCAGTACCAGAAGCTGCTGCGGCAGCTCCACCAGGCAGGGACAGACCTGTCTGACCCCGCCCTCCAGGACAAGGTGGAGCGGCTGGAACAGATTGCCGGCCGGATCTTCGCCCTGGCCGAGAAAGACCCGTCCAAGCAGGAGCAGCTGCGGAAATTTGTGGGCTATTACCTGCCCACCGCCCTCAAACTGCTCCGCACCTACGCCCAGCTGGACCGCCAGGGGGTGGACGGGGAAAACATCACCAAAACCAAACAGAGCATTGAGCGGTCCCTGGACCTGCTGAACACCGCCTTTGAAAACCAGCTGGACAAGCTGTTCCAGTCTGACGCGCTGGATGTGTCGGCAGACATCGCCGCGCTGGAAGGAATGCTGAATCTGGACGGCCTGTCGGGAGAGAGCGATTTTTCGCCCCAGCCGTGACAGGGCCGCCCCAAAGGAGAAACCATGTCCCATATCATTGAAATCACCGATCTGCAGGACCCGGCCCTGGACGTCTTTGCCCGGCTGACCGAGAACCAGCTTCGCAGCCGTCTGGAACCCGAAAAAGGCATTTTTATCGCCGAGAGCCCCAAGGTCATCGACCGGGCCCTGGATGCCGGATACAAGCCCCTGTCCTTCCTGATGGAGCGGCGGAAAATCGATGGCCCCGCCCAGGATGTGCTGGCCCGCAGCGGCGACGCCCCCGTCTACACCGCCGACCGGGAGGTGCTCACCGCTCTCACCGGCTACCAGCTGACCCGCGGGGTGCTGGCCGCCTTTCACCGGCCTGCCCTGCCCGCTGTGGAAACCCTCTGCCAGGGCGCCCGCCGGGTGGCGGTGCTGGAAAACATTGTGGACTCCACCAACGTGGGGGCCATCTTCCGCTCGGCGGCGGCCCTCCACATCGACGCGGTGCTGGTGACCCCCTCCTGCTGCGACCCTCTCTGCCGCCGGGCAGTGCGGGTGAGCATGGGGACGGTGTTCCAGGTGCCCTGGACCCAGATCGGCGCTGTGCCCGCCGACTGGCCCGAGGCAGGGCTGGCCCGGCTCAACAGCCTGGGATTCAAAACCGCCGCCCTGGCCCTCAGCGACCGCTCGGTCTCCATCGATGACCCCCAACTGATGGCGGAGGACAAGCTGGCCCTGATTCTGGGCACCGAAGGGGACGGCCTCTCCCCCGCCACCATTGCCCAGTGCGACTACACCGTCAAAATCCCCATGTCCCACGGGGTGGACTCCCTGAATGTGGCCGCCGCCAGCGCCGTGGCCTTCTGGCAGCTCCGGGCCCGGGACTGACCCGCCGGTTACAACACAGACCCAAACAAAAAAGCGCAGCCGTTTGGCTGCGCTTTTTTCATATCGGTTGTGATTCAGATCAAACCCAGATCCCGGAAGGCAATGGCGATGCCGTCCTCGGTCACCGCAGGGCAGACCCGGTCGCACCGGGCTTTCAGGTCGTCCGAGCCGTTGGCCATGCAGTAGCTGATGGCAGCCACATTGGTCATTTCCAGGTCGTTGGGGCTGTCGCCGAAGGCGATCACCGAGGACAGGGGCATCCCCAGATGGTCACAGATCCGGCGGATGCCATCCCCCTTGTTGAACTTGCGGTTGATCAGCTCGCCGCTGACCACGCCGCCCCCATCCTTGAAGGTGGTCTGCTGGCAGAACGCAAACTGGTCCTCATAGGCGGCCCGGGCCGGGGCCAGGTCCTCTTCCTTTTCAGCGATGTAGCAGATCTTGTACACCGGCTGGCCCTGGTATTCCGACAGGGGCCGCACCAGCATCCCATCCGCAAAGGCCTTGCGCCAGCGCTCCAGCTCGCTGTTGACGGCGCCGGGCCGCTTGGCCTGGTAGGCGGACAGCCGCTCCATCATCCTGCCGCCGCCAAAGGTGGCGTCCCGGGCTTCCAGGGTGCACTCCACCCCATGGGCCTCCAGGATGGCCCGCAGGCCGTCGCTCTGGGCCTTTTCCATGGGGCAGTCAAAGATGACCTGATCCCCGCAGACCACATAGCCGCCGGCGCTGGACACATAGCCGTCAAAGCCATAGTGGAGCACCGGCGCCGTCATTTTATAGTTCCGGCCGGTGCACAGAAACACCTTGTGGCCGTTGGCCCGGGCCTTCTGCACCGCGTCCACGGCGCTGGCCGGGGGCTCCATCTTCCCCGGCTCGATCAGGGTACCGTCGATATCCAGAAAAATCAGACGCTTTTCCATACCTTTCTCCTCAACCTCTCTCAGAAAATCCACAGTCCCATGCCGGCGGCCCGCAGCACCAGGCCGATGATCAAAGCTGCCAGCGCCAGGATCAGGGCTGCCTGGCTGCCGGCATTCCGCTGCTTTTTGGGCGGACGCCCCCGCTTTTTGGGGGTGCTCCGGGATGGCCTGGGCTCTGCCCGGCGGTCAGAGCTGCGGCCCTTGCCCGTGCTGCGGCCCGACCGGCCTGCGCTCTCTTTTTCCCGGGCCGCCGCGGCTTTCTGGCGGGCGGCGCCGGTGGGATAGACATGTACTTCGGGCTGGCTTTCCCGCTGCTCCGGGGCCTCTTTGGCAGGGGCAGCAGACTCTTTGCTCCCCACGCCGCAGCGGCGGAGGTAGCCGTCGGCCAGCTCATAGTATTTGGACAGCTCCTTCTCGCTGAAGGCTGTCCCGGCGTAGGCCTCCTCCAGGCACTGGACGGCCTCATCAAACAGGATGGCCGCCCGGCCGCCGCTGGACCGGTCAGCGGCGTGGGCCCCCTCGTTGCGGGCCATCCGCACCGCGTTGCAGGCCCGGCGGGCCGCCCCGGGGTGGGGGGTATTCCCCAGCAGATCCAGGGGCTTGGCGGCGTCGTTTTCCGGGTCCAGCAGCACCCGCATGCACAGGGTGGTGTCCAGCTGCTGCCAGCTGGTCTTGCGGCCGATATCCGGCATGTGGCCGTAATAGGTGGGGCTCTCCTCCTGGCGGCGCTCCAGGTGCTCGATCAGGGATTCAAAGCTGTGGGATCCGGGCTTGTTCTCCCAGTGCCAGCGGAGAATGCGCCGGCTGATCTCATCGCAGGAAGCCTTGATCTCAAAGGCGGCCTGCAGGTATTCTTCGGGCATGCTTTTCCTCCCTTCCCTTCAACCCAAAACAGGGGGAGCGGCCAAAACGCGCTCCCCCCATGCGGATTTTCTCACAAAAAGAACTGATAGTACAAGAAGCCATACAGGGCAATGCCTGCGCAGATCAGCGCGGTGATGGGCGGCACCCAGCGGACAATGTTCTCCGCCACAGGGTCCCGGTCGTCCTCTTCCTCCTCGTCGGCCGGGACGGCGGCGTGGCGGATGGGCTGCTCTTTCCAGCGGTCGGAAGCCCGCACCGGGCGGGTGGCTTCTTCCTCATCCTCCGGCTCGGATTCCCGGCGGCGGGACGCTGCTGCCGGCTGGCTGGGCTGGGTAAACAGCCGCGTCTCCTGGCTGACCCGGGCGGCAGACTCCCGCCGGGACGGCTGCACAGGATCAAAGGCGCGGGTTTCCCCGCCGCTCTCAGCAGGGGCGCCGGCAATCCGGGTGGGCTCTGCGTCCTCGGCCGGGGCAGAAGCCGGGGCCATCACCGTTTCCTGGCCCGGGAGCTCTTCCGGCTCGGCGTCCTGCTCGGGCTGCATCAGGGTGTTCAGCGCGTTCTGCAGCAGAATCCGGTCCGACCCGCACTCGCTGCAGTAGACGGTGTCCTCCTCTTTGGGATGGAAGGCGCCGCAGGCGCAGTACCACCCGCAGTCCAGCACCTGGGGTGCATAGCGCATCCCCTTGCGGCCCATCCGCTCTTCCAGAGCGGCTGCCAGGTCCTCGGGCAGGGCCCTGGGGGCAGGCAGGCGGACCCGCTTGATGTTGTCCAGCCGGACCACGCGCTTGCCGTTGTAGACGTTTTCCAGCACCACATCCACGCTGACGATGGGCTTCTGGGTGATGAACACGGCGTCGTCCATGCCGAACAGCTCCCCGGGCTTGATGTCCAGGTCACGGTAGGCAAACTCGTCCTCGCAGAGGATCTCGCCGCCGGTGGTCTTGCATTTGAAGCGAATCTCCAGGGCGGTCAGATTCACCCGGGAAATATTTTTGAAGGTCAGGCAGACTGCCCGGTCCCCGCTGACGCTGCCCTTCAGCAGCTCGACGCGGACAAACTGCACCGGGCTGCCCGGGGTATAATAGTTGGCTCGGGTTTGGGCAATCGGGTCAAAACTTTCCTCCACAACACTCACTCCTTCCCTGTGTGCTGTTATGCCTGGGGCTGGTCGGGCTTCTGGTCATCCGATGCAGGATCTTCTGCAGGGGCAGCCGGCTCATCCTGAGCGGGCTGGGCGGGCACATCCACGCCGGCGGCGGGGGCTTCATCCTCCGCCTGGGGCGCAGCCGGTGCGGGCTGTGCAGAAGCCTCGGGGGCAGCAGGCGCTGCCGGTGCAGCCGGGGCTGCAGGCTGGGCGCTGCCGTCCTCATCCTTCCGGGGGGCCAGCTTTTCGCCCCGCATGATGGCGTTGAACTCGGACTCGTTCAGCTTCTCACGCTCGATCAGGGCCTGGGCCAGGGCATGGAGCTGATCCATGTGCTCGGTCAGGGTCCGGCGGCAGGTCTCATAGGCCTCGTCGATGATATCCCGGATCTCGCTGTCGATCTCGGCAGCGGTGGTCTCGCTGTAGCCCTTGCCCTGGCCGAAGTCGCGGCCCAGGAAGGTCTCCTCCTGGGAGGTGCCGTAGACAACAGGGCCCAGCCGCTCCGAGAAGCCGTACCGGGTGATCATCTGGCGGGCAATGTTAGTGGCCTGCTGCAGGTCATTGGAGGCACCGGTGGAGATATCCTCCAGGATCAGCTGTTCAGCCACACGGCCGCCCAGGCTGGAGACGATATCCTCAAACATTTCCCGGCGGGTCACATAAGAGCGATCCTTTTCGGGCAGGTACATGGTGTAGCCGCCTGCCTGGCCCCGGGGAATGATGGTGATCTCGTGGACACGGGGGTGGTGCTTGCAGTAGAAGCCCGCCACCGCGTGGCCCGCCTCGTGGTAGGCGGTGAGTTTCTTTTCTTCAGGGGTGACCACACGGCTCTTCTTCTCGGGGCCGGCCATCACCTTCATGGATGCTTCCTCGATGTCCTCCATGGTGATGGCCTTGCGGTTGCGGCGGGCAGCCAGCAGGGCTGCCTCGTTGACCAGGTTTTCCAGGTCGGCGCCGGCAAAACCGGCGGTCCGCTGGGCAATCACCCGCAGGGACACATCGGGGGCCAGCGGCTTCTTGCGGGTGTGGACCTTGAGGATCTCCTCGCGGCCCTTGACATCGGGCAGGCCCACATAGACCTGGCGGTCAAAACGGCCGGGACGCAGCAGGGCCTTATCCAGGATGTCGGCGCGGTTGGTGGCGGCCATCACAATGATGCCGTCGTTGGCCTCGAAGCCGTCCATCTCCACCAGCAGCTGGTTCAGGGTCTGCTCCCGCTCGTCGTGGCCGCCGCCCAGGCCGGCGCCGCGCTGGCGGCCCACGGCATCGATCTCATCGATGAAGATGATGCAGGGCATGGTCTTTTTAGCCTTGTCGAACAGGTCGCGGACACGGGATGCGCCCACGCCCACATACATTTCCACAAAGTCAGAGCCCGAGATGGAGTAGAAGGGCACCCCTGCCTCGCCGGCGCAGGCACGGGCCAGCAGGGTCTTGCCGGTGCCCGGAGGGCCTACCAGCAGAACGCCGTGGGGAATCCGGGCGCCCAGAGAGTTGAACTTCTCGGGGCTTTTGAGGAACTCCACCACTTCTTTCAATTCTTCCTTTTCCTCGTCCTCACCGGCCACATCGGCAAAGGTGGCGGTCTTCTGGTTGGTGGACTCGTCCTTGACCCGGGCGCGGCCCACATTCATCACGTTGCCGCCGCCGGCGCCGCCCCGGAGCATCGAGAACAGGATGAACCCGGTGCAGCCCAGCATGGCCAGATAGAAGAAAATTTCCATCCAGGGCACCGACTCCCGCAGGGCGGTGTAATCGTACTCCATCGGGGCGTCGGGGTTGGCCGCGTCGTAGGCGTCGATATAGGTCTGGACTTCATTCACAAACAGGGCTGCATAGGGCAGCTGGTACTGTACCGTGACGGTACCATCGGCATTTTTCTCCACCGAATCGCTGGTGGAGCTGCCCGAACCGAACAGCCCCGTCACCAGGCCGCCGGAAGTGTTGGCGGAGGGTTCGGTGGCACCAGGCAGGGGCAGGTCGCCCTCCTTGATGGTCATGGTGATGACGCTGGTGTTCCGGTCCAGGGTGAAGGAGGTCACCTGCAAATGTTCAAAGTAATGCACCACCGTGGAATAGCTCATGGTGGAGCCGGTCGTGCTGTTGGAGGTGGTGAACACCGACCAGATCATCAGCACAGCGGCCAGCGCCAGCGCCAGGATCAGCGGGTTCAGGTGCGGTCTTTTCTGCTGCAAAAACAATCAACTCCCATTCTGTTTTTTCGGGTTAGATTTGCCGGCCGCCCAAGGGTTATTCGCCCCCGTAGATCTCCGGCTTCAGAACGCCCACAAAGGGCAGGTTGCGGTATTTTTCGTCGTAATCCAGGCCATAGCCCACCACAAAGGCATCGGGCACTTCAAAGCCCTGATAGTCAGCGGTGATGCTGGTCTTGCGGCGGGCGGGCTTGTCAAGAATGGCGCAGATCCGCACCGAGTTGGGGTTGCGCATCTTGAGCATGGGCACCAGGTGGGACAGGGTGACGCCGGTGTCCAGCACGTCCTCCACAATCAGGACCTCCCGGCCGCTGAGGTCAGCATCCAGGTCCTTCACAATCTTCACAAGACCGGTGGTCTCGGTATTGGTGCCGCCATAGCTGGACACCACCATAAAATCAATGCTACAGGGAATGGTGACAGCCCGCATCAGGTCGGCCATAAAGACAACGGCCCCTTTCAGAATCGACACCAGCAGCAGGTCTTTGCCTGCATAGTCCCGGCTGATCTGGGCCCCCAGCTCGGCCACCTTGGCCTTCAGCTGTTCCTCGGTGACCAAAACGGTCTGAATGTCATCGCGCATATCCATGACTCAACGTCCTCTCTGTTCTCCCTCTCGGGTTTCTATCTCCAGGTGCAGGATGATGCCCTGCTCCCCCGGCCGGGGGGCCAGGCCTTCCGCAAAACCTGCGCCGCAGACCCACACCACCTGGCTGCCGTCTGCCAGCAGAGGCAGACTGTCCCGCAGGCCAGGCGGAATGGCCTGCTCATTCATCCATTTGCGCAGCGGCTTGGTGACGTTCCGGCCGGCGGGCCGGTATACATCTCCCGGCAGACGGCTGCGCAGGGTAAGGGCAGGATGCAACATGGTTATTCTAGCATAATCCGCTACATTTTTTAAGTCTTTTTTGTGAACGGCCTGTGTTTTTTCTTGAAAAAACGGTTTCTCAACCCGCACACACAGCCGCAGGCCTCCGCCCAGGGGATATACAGTCCCATTTTCGGGGCGGAAAGCGGCCGGCTCCAGGGGGCCGCCCGCCAGGTCGGGCAGGGTTTCTTCCTGCCAGAAGCAGCCCTGGCCGGCCCGCATCCGCACCCCGGGCCGCAGCTGGACAGCCCCCGACCCCTGCTGCACCAGCCGGCACAGCAGGCGGATGTATTTTTCCTCGGGGTCCCGGTGGGGGGCCACCAGGGCATGGGCGGCGGCCTCCAGAATCAAAGGGTCGGCCTGCTGGAGCACTTCCAGCCGGTACACCTTCTCCCCTGCTGCCAGGGCGGCGCGGGCCGCCGGGGGGCAGTCCTCCGGGGAGATCCCGGCAGCCTGGTCCAGCAGCCGGGCGGCGGCCCGGGCAAAGTAGGCATCGGCCTGGGCGGCTTTTTCGCAGAAGCGGGCCAGGTTCCGCTCGGCCCCTGCATTGGCCTGCCGGAGGGCCGGCAGGGCGTCGTGGCGCAGGCGGTTGCGGGCGTAGTCGTCCGAGAGGTTGGTCTCATCGGTGACCCAGGCCTGGCCGCAGGCAGCGCACCAGGCCTCCACCTCGGCCCGGGTCAGGCAGAGCAGGGGGCGGACATAGGCCCCCCGCACCGGGCGGATGCCCCCGGCCCCGTGGAGGCCGGTGCCCCGGGCCAGCCGGAACAGCAGGGTTTCTGCTTGATCTGTAACAGTATGGGCCAGGGCAATGCGGTCTATCCCTTCCCGGCAAAGCCGTTCAAAGCAGGCATACCGCAGGGCGCGGGCCCCCGCTTCCCCGCCCGAGGCGTCGGGCAGGCCTTCCTCCCCCGCCCGGAACACCCGCAGAGGCACCCCCAGACTGGCGCACTGGACCCGGACAAAGGCCTCGTCGGCATCGGCGGCGGCGCCCCGCAGCCGGTGGTTCACATGGCAGGCGGACACCTGGATGCCCAGGGGCTCCGCCAACGCCAGCAGCAGACGCAGCAGAGCCATGCTGTCTGCCCCGCCCGAGACGGCGGCCGCCGCCTGCTGGCCATGCACAAAAAGCCCGGCCTGCCTGCAATAGGCCAGCACGCGGGCTTGGATGGTCTCGAAATCGTCCCTGTTGTGGTTCATATCAGTGCTGGAAATCCACATCCATAAACCGGGTGTGGGCGCCGTCCCAGCCCAGCGGGACCACGCTGGTCTCGCCGTGGCGGTTTTTGGCCACAATGCACTCGGCGGTGTCGGCGTCCACCTCTGCGCCGTCCGGCTGCTGGCTGGCATAGTAGGAATCCCGGTACAGGAACAGGACGCAGTCGGCGTCCTGCTCGATGGAACCCGAATCGCGCAGGTCGGACAGCTGGGGGCGGTGGCTGGAATTGTTGCCCTGTTTTTCCACTGCACGGGACAGCTGGCTCAGGGCGATGATGGGCACGTTCATCTCTTTGGCCATGATCTTGAGGTTCCGGGTGATGGTGCTGATCTCCTGGACCCGGTTCTCGGTCCGCAGGCCGGAAGTCATCAGCTGCAGGTAGTCGATGACGATCAGGCCGATGTTGGGCCGGCTGGGGTCCTGGTTGATCCGGCGGATCTTGGCCTTCATCTCGGTGATGGTGATGGAGGAGGTGTCGTCCATATAAATAGGAGCGTCGTGGAGCTTTTCGGTGGCCAAGGCCAGATATTCCCAGTCGGAGGCCGTCAGGGCGCCGGTGCGGAAAGCCTGGCTGTCGATGCCGGCCTCCGCCGACAAAATACGGTTGGTCAGCTGCTCCTTGGTCATTTCCAGGCTGAAGATGGCCACCGGGATGTGCTGTTTCATGGCCACGCGGGTGGCAATGTTCAGCGCAAAGCTGGATTTGCCCATGCCGGGGCGGGCCGCCAGAATGATCAAATCGCCCCGGCCCAGGCCGGTCAGGACGGTGTCCAGCAGCCGGAAACCGGTGGGGATCCCCTTGTACTTGTCGGCGTCGGGGCCGCTGATCTTCTGCAGGTTGGTCAGGGTCTCCACCATGCTGGAGGACAGGGGGGTCAGGGCGCTGGAATCCCGCCCCGAGCGGATTTCATACAGCCGCTGCTCGGCGTTTTCCAGCAGCAGGGAGGCGTCCGGCTCGTCGCCGGCGTCCTGCAGGATGTCGGTGGCCACCCCCATCAGCTGACGGACCAGATATTTTTCCTGGACGATCTGGGCGTAGGCCTTGACGTTGGAAATGCTGGGCACCGTCTCGGCCAGGCCGGTCAGGTAGACCTTGGCCTCGTCGGGGCTGGCAAAGATGTTGTCCGATACCACTGCGTCCAGCAGGGTGACAAAGTCGATGGTCTGATCCCCGGTGAACAGGCGGATCATCTCGGCATAAATCTTGCCGTTCTGGGATGCATAGAACATCTCGGGACGGACAATCTCCACCAGGTCGGTGAGAACCTCCGGTTTCAGCAGGACAGCACCCAGCACGCTCTGCTCGGCCTGCATACTGTAGGGCGGCTGGATGCCCATGCTCTCCAGATTCAGCTCGCTGCCATAGTGGGAGCGGCGGCGTTCTTCCGGCATGCGTCTTTCTCCTCTCTCAAACGATAGGGCCAAAAATCGGGCCTCTCACCCAAAAAAGCGCCCCCTATGTTGGAGGGGGCGCTGCGGCAGCCGGCAGTTTATGCCTGCTCGACCTCCACATTCACCTTGAAGCTGGCGACAACGCCCGGATACAGCCGGACCTTGCCGTTGAAGACACCGGCATCCCGGATATCCTTGATCTCCAGCTCAATCTTCTTCTTGTCCACCGTCTCGCCGGTGGCCTCGGTCAGGGCTGCAGCAATCTCCTTGCTGGTGACCTTGCCGAACAGGCGGCCCGAAGCGCCGCCCTTGGCCTTGACGGTGACGATGCGGCTGTTGATCTTGGCGGCCAGAGCCTGGGCTGCGGCCACATTCTCTGCCTCGTGGAAGTCGGCAGCGGCCTCCTTGCTGCGGGCAATGTTCACAGCGCTGGCGTCGGCCACAGCGGCCAGCTTGCGGGGGAACAGGTAGTTGCGGGCGTAGCCGTCCGAAACCTCGTGGATCTCATCCTTCTTGCCGATCCCTTTGATGTCCTGTTTCAAAATAACCTTCATGGCTGATCCCTCATTTCCGGCCCGGCAGCGGCTGCACACCGGGCCCATTTTCTTCCTTTAGTATACCGCATCCCAGCCCATTCGGCAAGGGCGGCGGTGCTTCGATCACACTACTTTTTCAAGTTCTCGGCCCCCGGTTCAGCCCAGTTCCTTCTGAACTGCTGCCAGGGCGCTCTCGATGACCTTGTCCATGTCGTAGTATTTGTACTCGCCCAGACGGCCGCCGAACAGCACGTTCTTTTCCCCGTCGGCCAGGGCGCGGTACCGGGCATACAGGGCGCCGTTCTTTTCGTCGTTCACCGGGTAGTAGGGCTCGTCCCCCACCTTCCACTCGGCGCTGTACTCCCGGCTGATCACCGTCTTGGGCTGGGTGCCGAACTCGAAGTGCTTGTGCTCGATGATCCGGGTATAGGGGGTCTCGGCGTCAGTGTAGTTCACCACCGCGTTGCCCTGATAGTTGTCGGTGTCCAGCACCTCGGTCTCAAACCGGACGCTGCGGTATTCCAGGGCACCCAGCCGGTAGCCGAAGTAGGCGTCGATGGTGCCGGTGTAAACCACCCGGTCGGCCAGGGCGTCCAGGGCTTCCTTCTCCTGAAGGTAATCCACCCCCAGGCGGACCTCGGTGCCCTCCAGCATCCGCTCCACCATGGCGGTATAGCCGCCGTTGGGGATGCCCTGGTACAGGGCGTTGAAGTAGTTGTTGTCGTAGGTGAACCGCACCGGCAGCCGCTTGATGATGAAGGCGGGCAGCTGGTCGCAGGGGCGGCCCCACTGCTTGCTGGTATAGCCCTTCACCAGTTTCTCGTAGATGTCGGTGCCCACCAGGCTGATGGCCTGCTCCTCCAGGTTTTTGGGCTCGGTGATGCCGGCGGCGGCCCGCTGGCGCTCGATCTCCGCCTTAGCCTCGGCAGGGGTCACCACGCCCCACATCCGGTTGAAGGTGTTCATGTTGAAGGGCATGTTGTAGATCTCGCCGTGGTAGTTGGCGATGGGGCTGTTGGTGTAGCGGTTGAACTCGGCGAAGCGGTTCACATAGGCCCACACTTCCTTGGAGTTGGTGTGGAAAATATGGGCACCGTAGCGGTGGACGTTGATCCCCTCCACCTGCTCGGTGTAGATGTTGCCGGCAATGTGATCCCGCCGGTCGATCACCAGGCAGCGCTTGCCGGCCCGGCGGGCTTCCTGGGCAAAGACTGCACCGAACAGGCCGGCGCCCACGATGAGATAATCATACTGTTTCATTCCGCTTCTCCTTTTCTGGCAATGCAGGCAGGCCGGGGCCTGCCGCTGGTGCAGAAAAGGCGCGCCTGCCCGGCAGCCGCACCTTGTTCCGCTGATGACAGAGCGTCAGTCCTTGACGCTCCCTTTCTTCTGGGAGGCCCGATAGTTGTCGATGGCCGTATGAAGCAGCTCCCTGGCCTGATCCAGGGTGGTGTGCTTCATCATGGTGGCCGCCATGGTCTGGTGGCCGCCGCCGCCCAGGCTCTCCATAATCACCTGGACATTCACCTGGCCCATGCTGCGGGCCGAAATCTTGACGGAACTGCCGGTCTGGACCACCACAAAGCTGGCCTGGACCCCTTCGATGCTCAGCAGGTCGTTGGCCGCCTGGGGAATGGCCACCTGGGCCTCGGAAGGCAGCTCCCCGCTGAGAACCACAGCGCAGCCCTTGTACATCTGGGCTTTGGCCACCAGGCCCGCCTTGGTGTTGTACTCAGGCAGGCTGACGTCAAACAGCGCCCAAGCCCGCTCGGTCTCGGCGCCGTAGCGGCGCAGGGCCGCCGCCGCCTCAAAGGTGCGGACGCCGGTGTGCAGGCTGAAGTTGCGGGTGTCCAGCATGATGCCGGACAGCAGGCCCTCGGCCTCCACCCGGGTGGGCTTGTCATCCCGGCTGCCCACATACTGGAGCAGCTCGGTGACCAGTTCGCTGGTGGAGGATGCATAGGGCTCGTGGCAGACCAGGACTGCGTTTTCAATATAGCCCACACCCTTGCGGTGATGGTCGATGACCGCAATCTTGCCGCACTTTTCCAGAATTTCCTTGCTCTCCACCTGCCCCACCTGGTATGTATCCACCACGATGCACAGGGTCTCTTTGTTGATGATGGCAAGGGCGCCGTGGGGGTCGATGAAATCGCTCTCCTGGCCGGCATCCTCAATGGCATGGATCAGGCTGGTGGCCAGGGTGGCCTCCCGGCGTACCGCAATCACCGCCGGCACGTCGCAGATCTTGCAGATCCGCAGCACGCCCTCGGCGGCGCCGATGGCGTCCAGATCGCTCATCCGGTGGCCCATGATCACCACATGGTCGGCGGCCTTGATGAGGCCCACCAGAGCCTCGGCCACAATGCGGCTGCGGACCTTGCTCCGCTTTTCCACGCCGTGGCTGACACCACCGTAGAAGGTGAAGCCGTCGGGGGTCATCTCGGCGGCCTGGTCGCCGCCGCGGCCCTGGGCCATATCCAGGGCCTGGACCGCCATCTCCTGGGCCGCATGCAGGGTGGGGGCCCGCCGGCCGATGCCGATGGAGATGGACAGGTTGATGCTGGGCTCCAGCGCCCGGATTTTATCCAGCACGTCGTAGCCCTGCTGGGCAAACTGCTCCAGCTGCCGCTCTTCCACCACCGCAATATAGCGGCCGTTGGCCACCCGGCGCAAAAAGCCGGTGCCCCGGGCAATCATCCCTTCAATGGTGCGGTTGATCCGCTCCAGCAGCCGGGCGCTCTCGCTGTCCAGCATATCGCTGAAGACGTCGTCGTAGCCGTCCACCGAGAAAATCATATAGCCGGGGCGGCTGGCCTTGTATTCGTTCTCCACCTTGCGCAGGGCGGTCTCGTCGTTGAGGACCAGAATGCTGGTCTTTTCCTCCCCTTCCCCTTCCACGGTGGAGGCGTGAATCCGCCACACGCCGCTGGCGCAGGCCAGGACCTGGCCCTCCGGGGCAATGCACTGGGGCAGCTCCAGGCCGGGCAGGACTTTATTCACCCGGCCCGCCAGCTGGTCGGTGCCGCTGAGGACGCGGTCCCGGAAGGGGATGTTGTACCACACCACCGTGTCCCCGCTGAGGAGGGCCACCGGCTGGGACAGAGAGGCCAGGCTGTACTGGGTCTTGGAATTTTCAAAGCTGGTGCCGGTCACCCACCGGGCCGCCCAGCGGCGCACCCGGTAGCGGGCCGCCACAATCAGAACGGCGCACAGCAGGACGATGATCACCAGCACCGGCCAGACAGCCGGCTGCACCAACAGCAGCAGCATCATCAGCAGCGCTGCCAGCAGTGCAAAGCCCACCGTAAACATTTCCAGCGTCCATCCTGGTTTATGCTTCATGGCAGATGCCTCTCTTCCCTTTCCTCAAAGAGGAAAAACCATACCCGAAACACCGGCGCTCAGACTTCCATCAGCACCGGCAGAATCATGGGGCTGCGCTTGGTGCGCCGGTAAATATAGCTGCTGAGCGCTTCCCGCATCCGGGTCTTGACGCTGTTCCAATCCCGGACATGCTCTTCCACGCAGCGGTTCAGGGCCATCTCGACGGTGCTCTGGGCGCCGTCCATCAGGCTCTCGTTTTCACGCACATACACAAAGCCGCGGCTCACCAGGTCGGGCCCGGCCAGCACTTTGCCGGTCTTGCTGTCCACGGTGGCCACAATGATCACCAGGCCGTCCTCGGACAGGTGCTTGCGGTCCCGCAGGACCACGTTGCCCACATCGCCCACGCCCAGGCCGTCCACCATGACGGCGCCGGCGGTCACCGGCTCGCCCAGCTTGATCTCGTCCTGGGTCAGGATGACGTTGGAGCCGTTCTCGGCGATCAGGATGTTGCTGTGGGGAATCCCCAGGCTGGCCGCCGTCAGGGCATGCTTTTTCAGCTGCTTGTACTCGCCGTGGACCGGCAGGAAGTACTTGGGCTTGGTCAGGGTGAGCATCAGTTTCTGCTCTTCCTGGCAGGCATGGCCCGAAACGTGGACATCGTACATGCTCTCGTAGATGACCTCGGCCCCCAGCAGCAGCAGGCCGTTGACAATCTTGGTGACGCTCTTTTCATTGCCCGGGATGGGGTTGGCCGAGATGATGATGAAATCTCCCGGGCCCACCCGCACCTGGCGGTGGCTGCAGGAAGCCATCCGGGACAAAGCGCTCAGGGGCTCGCCCTGGCTGCCGGTGGTGATCAGCACCACTTCCTCGGGGGCATAGCGGTTCAGGTCCTCGATGTTGATGAGGGTCCCCTCGGGGATGTGCATATAGCCCAGCTCCTGGGCCATGGCGGTGTTGTTCACCATGCTCCGGCCGCTGAACGCCACCTTCCGGCCTTCCTGCACCGCCAGCTCGATGATCTGCTGAATCCGGTAAATGTTGGAAGCAAAGGTGGCGATGATGATCCGCTTGTTCCGCGCCTGGGTGAACAGGTTGTGGACGCCGGCGGCCACCTTCTGCTCGGTGGCGGTGAAGCCGGGGCGCTCGGCGTTGGTGGAATCGCTCAGCAGGGCCAGAACCCCGCGGCGGCCATATTCGGCCAGGGTGGTCAGATCGGTGGGGCCGCAGGCCAGCGGGGTATAGTCGATCTTGAAGTCGCCGGTCTGGATGATGACGCCCGCCGGGCTGTCAATGGCGAAACCCACGGCGTCGGGGATGGAGTGGTTCACATGGATGGGCTCCACCGTGAAGCACCCCAGATGCAGCTTCTGCTTGGGGGTGATCTCCACAAAGTGGGTGCGGCCCGCCAGGTTGAACTCTTCCAGCTTGTTGCGGATCAGGCCCAGGGTCAGCTTGGTGCCGTAGACCGGCAGATCCACCTTCTGCAGCAGATAGGGAATGCTGCCGATGTGGTCCTCGTGGCCGTGGGTGATCAGCAGGCCCTTGATCTTGTCCTTGTTCTGAATCACAAAGGTGAAGTCAGGGATGACCATATCCACGCCGTACATCTCGCTGTCGGGGAACACCAGGCCGCAGTCCACAATGATCATGTCGCCGCAGCACTCGTAGACGGTCATATTCTTGCCCACTTCTCCCAGGCCGCCCAGGGGATAAATGTGGATGGGCACATTGCTGCCCCCCTTGCCCGCATTCTGGGGACGCCGGGGGCGCCGGTTGTACATGGGGCGGCGGGGCCGCTGGGCCCGCCCCTCGCTGCCGGGGTTGTTCCGTCTTGCGCTGGGGGACGGACTGCCTGTATTCTCTTTTGCCTGTGCCATTTGTACCTCCAAAACAAATGCGGCCGGGCTGTGCCCATGCCGACGGGGAGGCCGCGGCGTTCTGCCCGGTCTCCGGTAAACTATATTTTTAAAAGCCGGTCTCCGGCTCTGTGATCTGAAATGCGCCCCCGAAAAGCCCTTTGCTGCCTGCACGGTCCATCTGCGCAATGCGACCGCGGCGGGCTTCCGGGGACAGCAGGCGCACCCTTTTTGCACGCCTTTTCACGCTGTCTATTTGGAACAATTATAGTATCTGCATCTGCTTTTGTCAATTCAAGCTTGGTCCGCAGCGCCCTCCATTATACCACCCGGCAGGGCTTCCCGGAAACGAGCCGGGCCCGATTGGGCGCAGAATCGACAGATTCCACGGGCGGGGCCGCGGGGTTCCCAGTGAAATCCAGTTTCCGCCCCCTGGATTGCCACTTGACAGAACAGGGCCCCAGCCTCTAATATAGAGGGCAGAAAGCCTTTTACTTTTTTGCAGGAGAACAGAATGAAAAAGGTCGAAATCTACACCGACGGCGCCTGCAGCGGCAACCCCGGCCCCGGGGGCTGGGGGGCTGTGCTGCGGTACCGCAGCGGTGAAAAAATCTATGAAAAGGAACTCAGCGGCGGGGACGCTTCCACCACCAACAACCGGATGGAGCTCACCGCCTTCATCGAAGCCCTGGGGCTTCTGAAAGAGCCCTGCGAGGTGCGGTACTGCTCGGACAGTCAGTACGTCATCAACGGGCTGGAAAAGGGCTGGGCCAAATCCTGGCGGGCCCGGGGCTGGAAAAAGGCCGACAAATCCCCTGCCCTCAACCCCGATCTGTGGGAAAAGGCACTGGAACTGGCCGAAAAACACACCATCACCTACGTCTGGGTCAAGGGCCACGCAGGGCACCCTGAAAACGAGCGTTGCGACCGGCTGGCTGTGGCCCAGAGCAAAGCACATGGCGGGAGGCAGAACTGAGCATGAACGATACCATTTTGCCCGGCAGCGGGTTTGACACTTATGAGGAGCAGGACAAGGTCCTGGTGGGAATGAGCGGGGGCGTGGATTCCAGCGTCACCGTGCGGATCCTGCAGCAGCAGGGCTTCGCGGTCACCGGAGCGGTGATCCGTTTTTCCGAGGTCCACGCCGCGGCGGTGGAAGCCGCCCAGCGGGCCGCCCAGCAGCTGGGGATCGAGTGCATCGTCCTGGATGCCCAGGAGCTGTTTGAACGGGAGGTCATCACCCCCTTCTGCGCCGACTACTGTGCCGGCCGCACCCCCAACCCCTGCGTCCGCTGCAACCCGGCGGTGAAGTTCACCGCCCTGCTGGCGGCGGCCGACCGGCTGGGGATTCAATATATCGCCACCGGCCACTATGCCCGGGTGGAGGCTGACAGCGACGGTGTCAGCCGGATTCACCTGCCCGAGAGCGCAGCCCGGGATCAGACCTATATGCTGAGTCGTCTGGACCAGGCCGTCCTCAGCCGGCTGATCCTGCCCCTGGGGGAATTTGAAAAGGACGATGTCCGCCAGATGGCCCGGGATTTCGGGCTGGACTGCGCCGACACCCCCGACAGCATGGAAATCTGCTTCATCCCCAGCGGGGACTACGCCGCCTACATCGAGGAGCGGGGCCTCACCGGCAAGGCCGGCCGGTTCATCTCCCCCGACGGCGCCGACCTGGGCCCCCACAAGGGAGTCCTCCACTACACGGTGGGCCAGCGCAAGGGGCTGGGCATCGCCCTGGGCGAGCCGGTGTTCATCCGGTCCATCCTGGACAACGGCGACATCCAGCTGGCACGGTCGGGCCAGGAATATTTCACCGCCGTCACCCTGGAAGACCTGGTGACCCCCGATGGTGCCCCCCTGGCCGCCGGCACCTACCTGATCAAGGTGCGCAGCGCCGCCAAGGCCCAGCCCGCCTATTTCAACGGGTCAAACACCCTGGTGTTTGACCAGCCGGTCCGGGCCCCTGCCCCCGGCCAGACCGCCGCCTTCTACCGGGACGGCGCTGTGGTGGGCAGCGGCTTTATCTGCCGGGCCGAATAAGCCGCCGAACCAAACAAGCAAAAAAGAACCCCGCTGCCTCCGGGCCATCCCGGGCAGCGGGGTTCGTGTTTTTTCATCAGGCCTGGGGCGGGTTCACAATACTCCGCCAGTCCAGGTCGCCCCGCTCCAGGCCGTGAATCAGGACCTCGGCGGTGGCGATGTTGGTGGCCATCGGAATATTATGTACGTCGCACAGACGCAGCAAAGTCATTTCGTTGGGCTCACTGGGTTTGGCATTGATCGGGTCCCGGAAGAAGATGAGCAGGTCAATCTCATTGCACGCGATGCGGGCTGCGATCTGCTGATCGCCCCCCTGTTTGCCCGAAAGGAACCGCTTCACAGGAAGGCCGGTTGCTTCGGCGATCAGTTTTCCGGTGGTACCGGTTGCTACCAGCTGGTTCTGGCTTAGGATACGGCAATACGCCGTGCAGAACTGCACCATCAATTCCTTTTTAGAGTCATGTGCGATCAGCGCAATCGTCATCCGTATCCATCTCCTTTGCCAAAACTCAAAATCAATACCGATCCAGTAAGCTACCATTCCAATTATAATAGTATCACATTTCCCTCAGAATAGCAACCGTTTTTATACAGATCATTCAAATTTTTTAAATCAGCGGCAGTTTTTCCATACAGATACGAAAATTTTTCGCGTTTTGATCTGCCTCACTCCAGCAGCTGGCCCTCCTGAACAGGGGTCATGCCGTTGGAGCGCTCAAAGAAATAGGCGTTGAAGATATCCGTCACCAGCTCGCCGGTACGGGAACCGCCGCCGCCGTATTCCACCACAATGCCCACCGCGATCTGGGGATCCTCCACCGGCCCATAGGCGATCATGGTGGAGTTGGTGTAGTATTTGGTGGTGTTGCCCACCTTGTAGCCGTCGCTGCGCTGGGGGGTGCCGGTTTTGCAGGCGATGGTGTAGGGATAGTTGGCCAGCTCGGTGATGGTCTGGGACACACCCACCATGCCTTCCTCCACAATGTCGAAGGCGCCCACGTCATCCTCGATGACGTCCACAATCTCGGGCTGGGTCTCCTCCAGCACCTCGCCGGTGTTGGTGTCCAGCAGGGCTTTCACAAAGTGGGTGCGGTAGCGGACACCCTTGTTGGCGATGGTGGCCGCATAGGTGGCCAGCTGCACCGGGGTGACCACCGTGTTGCCCTGGCCGATGGCGGCCTGGACTTCCAGCGATTCGGTGTAGTTGGCGTCCTCCTTGGTGGTCAGACGGCCGGTGGACTCGCTGACCTCCACGCCGGTGGGAACGCCCAGGCCCAGCCGGTAGGCATAGGAATCATAGACGTCACTGGTGGTGCGGCGGCCCACATCATAAAAGAAGATATTGCAGCTCCACTTGATGGCGGTGACCACATCGATGTTGCCGCTGTGTCCATGCATGGTGCAGCGGGGGTGATAGTCCTTGTAATAGTTGTAGACGCCGTTGCAGTAGACGGTGCTGCTGCGGTCGATGACGCCGCTCAGCAGCGCTGCGATGGCCACCGAGGGCTTATAAGTGGAGCCGGGGGTATACAGGCCCTGCAGCGCCCGGTTGTACAGAGGCAGGCCGGGGTTGGCGCTGTACTCGGCATACTGGGTGCTGTAGAGGTTCTGGTCGTAGCTGGGGTAGTTGGAGCAGGCCAGGATGCCGCCGGTCTTGACATCAATGACCACCACGGCGCCGGCGCTGGCGTCCACATCGTAGGTGGCCGCAATCCGCTGGACATTCCGGGCCAGGGCCTCATCCACCGCCTTCTGGAACTCGTTGTTGATGGTCAGCATCACCGTCTTGCCCGGCTGGGGCTCGGTGGTGACGCTGGTGTCGATGATGACGCCGTCGCTGTCCCGGGTGATGGTCTCGACGCCGTCCTGGCCCCGCAGCTCATCTTCGTAGGCAGACTCCAGGCCCGAAATGCCGATGAGGTCGTTCATGGCATAGCCCTTGTCCCGCAGCGGGTAGGTGACCTGGCCGTTTTCATCGGTGACGCGCCACATCTCGGCGGTGATCTTGCCCACCCGGCCCAGCACATGGGGCAGGATGGTGCCGTCGATATAGCTGCGGACGCTGGTCTGGGCGATCTCGACGCCGGGCAGCGTCAGGCTGTGCTCCTTGACGGTGGCCACCGTCTTGTCCGACACGTTCTCGGCCAGGGTGAAGTTGTTGACGTTGGAGAAGGCTTCCTGCTCCATCTGGTAATGGATGCCCCCCAAAATCCGCTGCCAGGCGGGGGCATAATCCTCCAGCTGGTATTCCTCAATCAGGCGGGCCATCACATCATTTGCAGTGGCATACTGCTGGAGGCCCAGGGCTTCCTTGACCGCTGCGATGGAGTTCTGGTCGGTCTCGCTGGCGGGATCCCCGGTGAAGGAATAGTTCCCGCTTTCATCGGCATAGCCGATGAGAAGGCCGTCGTTCCAGGTTTCCCCATTGGCCTGGAGAATTTCCACCGCGCTGCGGATGGTCTCGTTCAGGTCGTTGTCCCCGATCAGCAGCTTGCTCAGCTCCACATTGTAGGAGGTGGTGCTGGTGGCAATCCGGCGCCCGGCGCTGTCCACAATATCCCCCCGGGCCGCTGTGACGTTGAAGCGGTACTCGGTGGTGTTGGTGGCCTGGGCGGCAAATTCCTCCCCGTGGACCAGCTGCAGGAAAATCAGGCGCAGGATATACAGTGCAAAGACCGCCAGGGCCGCTGCAATCAGCAGCGCCAGGCGGCGCACCACTATTTTGTGTTCGTCCAAGGCGAGGGTCCCCCCTTTTGCATTGGTTTGGAAAACAGGGCGCTAGATCACGCCGTTGTCAATTTTGAAGGTTTCGCTGGCCCAGCTGACAGCCCGGTAGAGCAGGACCGACAGCAGGGCGCTCATCACAATGGTCAGCGGCACATAGGCAATATACCGCTCCAGCATGTTGCTGTAGCCCGGCATAGCGTAGTAAAACAGGAAGTCACTGGACAGCACCAGCCACAGCGACCCTGCCGTCAGCAGGGCGAAGTTGGTGGAGGTGAGCTTCAGGTAGAGCTGGCTGGCCACCGAAAGGCCAAAGCTGAGGCCCATCAGGGTCAGGGCCAGCAGGCCGACCGTGCGGCCGGCGGTGTAATCCCACATCAGGCCGCAGACTGCGCCGAACAGGGCCCCCGAGAATTCATCCTCGCAGACCGCCACCGCCAGGGCCAGCGGCAGCAGAAAGACCGGCTTGGCCTGGCCAAACTGCAGAAAACCCGGAATGGTCTGCAGCACCGTGCAGGCCAGAAGCAGCAGAACATACAGGCCCCACTTGTACAGCTGGGAACGCCTGCGCTTGCGGCGCGATTCCATTTCAGTCCCGCCTTTCTCTGGTTGATTGGTCCTTAGTAATCGGTGATGATGAAGGCCTGCTTGACCCCCAGCACATCGGCGTCGGGCTGGATCACCGCGATCACCGATGTGCCGCTGGCCTCCGGCTCGATGCTGACGATCCGGCCCACCAGCAGATCCGGCGGATACACCCCGCCCAGGCCGGTGGTGATGACTTCATCCCCCACCGACGCCATGGATTCGCGGGACAGGTCGGTGAAAATGCACTGGCCCTGGGCCGCGTAGGAGGCGTCGCCGGTGAGGATGCCGTTGTCCCGGGTGCGGGAAACCACACCCGCCGCGTTGAAGCTGGGGTGCAGAATGGTCAGCACCCGGCAGCTGGTCAGGTCGGCCTCGATGACGGTGCCCAGCAGCTGGCCCTCATCGTCGATGACGGTGTCGCCCCGCTCCACACCCTGGGCGGTGCCCTTGTCCAGGGTAAAGCCGCCGAAGGCGTCCAGGCCGTCCCGGCCGATCACAAAGGCCGAGACAAAGCTCATCTCGGGGTTATCCTCCTGGATGCCGGCCAGGTTTTTGAAGGCCTCGTTCTCAGCCTTCATCTTGTCGTAATCCACCATCTGGCGGCGGAGCTCGGCGTTTTCCTCCTTCAGGGATTCGTTTTCCGCCATGGTCTCGTCGATGCTGGTGTATTTGTCCCACACCGAGGAGATGCCGCCCCCCACCAGGGAAGCCACCTTCTGGAAGGGGGCCGCCGCCACGCTCAGCAGCTCCTGGGGCGCAGCGGTCAGCCGGCCATTGGCTGCGGCATAGGCCATCAGCCCCGCCAGAAAGACCGCCACCGCGATCAGAATCCTGAATTTCCAGGTCTCAAAAAAGTCCTTCACGGCCTTCCTCCCCTTCATTGGGTTTCATTGGGTGAAAAAGCGCGGACAGCCGGTGCCATCCGCGCTTCTCTTTTCCTTGGTATCCTTATGCCGGGCGGGGTTTTACATGTGGTCCCCGTCGGTGTCCAGCACGTCGTGGAGCACATCCACATGGTCCAGCACAGCGCCGGCGCCGGTGGCCACGCAGTCCAGAGGATTCTCGGCCACATGGACATCGATGCCGGTCTCGCTCTGGATCAGCTTATCCAGGCCCCGCAGCAGGGCGCCGCCGCCGGTCAGGGTGATGCCCCGGTCGATGATATCGGCGCTCAGCTCAGGGGGAGTCCGCTCCAGGGTCTCCTTGATGGCGTCGGTGATCTTGACCAGGCACTCCAGCAGGGCCTCGCGGACATCTTCGGAGTGAACCACGATGTTCTTGGGCAGGCCGTCCACCAGGTTGCGGCCCTTGATCTCCATGGTCATCTCCTCCTCCAGCTTGTAGGCGGAGCCGATGTCGATCTTGATCTGCTCAGCGGTGCGCTCACCGATCAGCAGGTTGTACTTGCGCTTGATGAAGGCGATGATGGCCTGGTCGAACATATCGCCGGCCATCCGCACGCTGCGGGAAGCCACGATGCCGCCCAGGGAGATCACGGCGATCTCGGCGGTGCCGCCGCCGATGTCCACGATCATGCTGCCGGTGGGCTCGCTGATGGGCAGCCCTGCGCCGATGGCGGCAGCCATGGGCTCCTCGATCACCGACACCTGGCGGGCGCCGGCCTTGAGGGTGGCTTCACGGACGGCCCGGCGCTCCACCTCGGTGACGCCCGAGGGGATGCAGATCACCACGCGGGGGCGGGCAAACAGGCTGTTGCCGCAGGCCTTCTTCAGGAAATTCTCCAGCATGTTGGCGGTGATGTCAAAGTCGGCGATGACGCCGTCCTTCAGGGGGCGGACCGCCACAATGCTGCCGGGGGTACGGCCGATGACCGCCTTGGCCTCGGCGCCCACACAGCGCACTTCATCGTTGCGGGTATCCACAGCCACAACCGAGGGCTCCCGCATGATGATGCCCTTGCCCTTCATGTAAACCAGGGTATTGGCAGTGCCCAGGTCAATCCCGACATCTTTTGACAGAAAACTCATAGCGCAGCTAACTCCTTCTAAACTCCAGTTGCCTCAAACTCTATTTCGGTAAAGTTTCTCCCGGTCCAGCAGGAAACCGGAAGTCCCAGATTTCTCTCTTTCACAGCCTATTTTGGGCACAGCTGTCCCAGGGCAGGCCAGCCCTCTCATTATTATAGTCACAAAGCCCCGTTTTCACAAGTGCTTTGACGATTTTTCCCGGTTTTTTCATTTTTCCACGTCTACTTTTTCTGCTCCGAAGGCTTTCAGCAGCCGGACGGTGCGGCTGACCGGCAGTCCCATGATGGTATAGTAGTCTCCTTCCAGCCGGTCCAGCCAGAGCGACGCCCGGCCCTGGATGGCGTAGGCCCCCGCCTTGTCAAAGGGTTCGCCGCTGGCGATGCAGGCCTCCAGCTCCTCCTCCGGGATGGGGAAAAAGGTGACCCGGCAGGTATCCACAAAGCTCTCGGTGCGGGTGCCGTCCGAGACGCAGACCCCGGTGTGGACCTGATGGGTCCGGCCCGACAGGGCCCGCAGCATCCGGCGGGCATCGGCGGCGTCTTTGGGCTTGCCAAAGACCTCTCCGTCCACTTCCACCACCGTGTCACTGCCCACCACCAGGCAGCCGGGGTGCTGCCCCGACACTGCCAGGCACTTGCCCCGGGCCAGAGCCCCGGCCAGGGCCGCCGGGTTTTCGGCCCGAACCGCCTTTTCATCAAAATCGCTGGCACAGACCGCAAAGTCTGTGGTGTACAGGCTCAGCAGCTCCCTGCGGCGGGGGCTGCCGGAGGCGAGAATCAGTTTCATCCTTCCTGCCCCCTCACTTGCCGGTGGAGCCGAAGCCCCCTTCGCCCCGGGCGGTATCTCCCAGGGTCTCGGCGGGGACAAAGGCGGCGGTGTATACCGGCGCGATGCACAGCTGGGCCACCCGCTCCCCCGGCTGGATGGTGTAGGCCTCAGTGCCCAGGTTGATCATGGGGACCCGCAGCTCCCCGCGGTAGTCGCTGTCGATGACCCCCACCCCATTGGCCATGCACAGGCCGTGCTTGATGGACAGGCCGCTGCGGGCATAGACCAGGGCCACCGTCTCGGGGCCGGGCAGCTCAATGGCCAGGCCGGTGGGCACCAGCACCCGCTCCATGGGGGCCAGGGTCAGGGGTGCATCCAGCACCGCGCACAGATCGGCTGCCGCGGCGCCGGCGGTGGCGTAGGCGGGCACATGGGCCCGGGGATCCAGAACTTTATATTTCACAGTGACTTGCTGCATGACAAAGCATTCCTTTTTCTCTGTAATATTATATTATAATGTAAGACAATGTAAGACGAAGACCGTCCGGGTTTCAGTTGGTGCCCTTGAAATAGAGGCCCCGGGTGAAATCCCCCTCAAAGGGTTCGGCCCGGACAATCTGATCCAGGATCTGGCCGGCCTCTTCCCGGCTCTCTGTGGTGAAATAAGCCACCCCGTAATCCACCGGCAGCACCCCCGGCTTGTCCCCCATATAGAGGGGCACCGGGTTGTAGATGGTCCGGACGCCGCCCTTGCACCGCACCGGGAACTTTTTGGCCTTCCGGTCGGTGAGGACGCCCTCCCGCTGGCAGTGGGCACAGTCGTGGACATTCTGCAGGGGGCAGGCCCGGGTCAGCATCAGGGGCATGTGGCCATAGATCAGGGCCCCGGTGGGCACCGGCTGGCCATTGCGGGCGGGGGCGATGAACACCATCTCGCTGTCCTTCACCTCGGGCAGCACCAGCAGGGCCGACAGGCCCCAGTCCGCGTAGACCTGGGCGGCCAGGGGGTTGGTCACGTTGAGGCCGATGCCGCCGGTGAGGGGCAGGCCCCGGCAGATCCGCAGATGGGCGATGTTGTTGGCTTCGAAGCCCCCAAAGCCCTGCTCCCTCACCTGGGCCACCCGGCGGACGGTGTCCGCCTCCATGGCCCCGAACATGGCCCGGGGCAGTTCCAGAATCACTTTGCTGCGCAGGTTTTCGGGCACTTTGGCTGCCTCTGCAATGGGCAGCATCAGACGGGCCGGGCCCTGGGCTTCCAGGGCCTGCCGGGGCACCTGATCCCAGGTTTCAAACCGGGCCCACAGCTGGGGCTTGGGGGGCCAGGTGCGCCGGGTCAAAGCGGGCAGGGTCACCGGCTCCACCTTCCAGGGGTGGAGCACCTCCCGCTTTTTCAGCAGGCTGTCCAGGGCATCCCGGCGCAGCTCGTTGACGGCGCTGCCCGGCAGATACCAGGGCCCGCCCTCCATCTCGATCTGGATCTCCCCTGCCTCAAAGGGGGTGCCGCCGGTTTTGGACAGGCTGCGCCGCAGGGAGTCGGACGGGTCGTTCCGGGCGGGCTGGGGCTCAGTCTCCCCATAGGCAAGGCCCCGGTTGCCCTGGGGGTCGGTGACGGTGAGCTTTTCCCCGTCGGGGCTCACCTCCAGCTTCATCTCCACCGGCACCCGGGACCGCTCCCGGCGGTACAGTTCCCGCAGGGCCGGCAGGGTCTTGCGGGTCTGCTGGGCGTCGGCCTCGCTGCGGGTGCCGAACATGGTGCCGTCGATTTTGCCGTCCAGGTAGCCCGAGGTGAACCCCGACCGGCTGAAGGCGTTCTGCAGCAGGTCCCGGTCATAGGCCAGGCCGTCCCGGCCCGCCAGGCAGGCGTTCACCGCCGCTGCCACATATTCAGGGGTCCGGAGCCGGCCCTCGATCTTGGCCGAGGCCACCCCGATGGCCTCCAGTTTGTCCAGCTGGTCGATCGCCGAATTGTCCTTCAGGGACAGGTGATGGGCTTTGCCGGGGCGGCCTTCGGGCAGGGGGTTGGCGTCAAAGGGCAGGCGGCAGGGCCCGGCGCAGGAGCCCCGGTTGCCGCTGCGGCCTCCCAGGAAGGCGGACATATAGCACTGGCCGCTCATGCTCATGCACAGCGCCCCATGGACAAAGCACTCGGTCTCGATGCCGCAGCCTTTGGTGATGGTCTCGATCTCCTTCAGGCTCAGCTCCCGGGCCAGAATCACCCGGCTGAACCCCTGTTCCGCCATATAGAGGGCGCCCTCCAGGGTGTGGACGCTCATCTGGGTGGAGGCGTGGCGGGGCAGGTCGGGGGCAATCCGCCGGATCAGATCGGCCACCGCCATGTCCTGGCAGATGACTGCATCGGCGCCGCTGGCCGCCACAGCCCGCACTGCCCCCGCCAGATTTTCCAGCTCGTCGGCATAGACGGTGGTGTTCATGGCCACATGAACCCGCACCCCCCGGGCATGGCAGAAGCGGACCGCCTCACAGAGGCTGGCCGCATCAAAGTTGCCTGCGCCGGTGCGGGCGTTGAAGCCCGCAAAACCCAAATAGACCGCGTCGGCGCCGCTGTAGACGGCTGCGCGGAGCATCTCTTCACCGCCCACAGGGGCCAGGATCTCAATTCGTGCCATAGTTCTCCTTTGTCTGTGCATCTTCTTTGGCCAGGCTGCCCATCCTCTTTACGGCTGCTGGTCCTTTTCTTTGTCCTTGTCGTGGCGGCGCAGCTTGTCCAGCTGCTCCCGCAGGGCCGCCGCTTCCCGGCGGAGGGCCTCGTTTTCGGCCCGCAGCTTGTCCTCTGCCGACCGGGCCCGGGCTGCATCCCCGATATACTCCTGGATCTGGCTGCGCATGTTTTCGGCGCTGCCGGTGCTCTTCTGGTATTCATCCAAGTAGTCCATGGCGCAGAACACCGCCGCCTTGGTCACCGGCAGGCTGGGGTTGGACTCCATCAGCTTGCCGATGTCCCGGTCCAGCTTTTCGGCCAGGGATGTGATATATTTCTCGGAATCTGTGGTGGCGAAGGCATACTGCGCCCCCGCAATGTTGACACGCACCTTGTTGACCATAACAGCCTCACTTTCCGTTTGTCGCATTTGTCAGATGTGCAGCCGGTTTTTCCGGTATTTTTAGCGCATTGCCGGTCTTTTTCGGGCGCAAAGGGAATGTTTGAAGGGCCAAACTCGCCTTTTTTGTTCAGACAACCGAACTTTTCTGGAGTTTCTCCCGCCATTTCTCCCCGAATTTCCTATCCTGAAACGGCGGTCCGGGCCGGCTGCGGCTCTTTTGCTCCCTATTATTATAATATAATCTGCCTGCGAGAGAAAGAGCCAATTTCAAATTCCTGCACTTTCAGCACAAAGATTGGCTTGAAAATATGGCGGATACAGAAAAAATAGCGCTTTTCCTTGCATTCCCTCCGGGAAGTGATTATAATAACATTGTTGTGTTATGAACGTGGATTCTGCCGGGCAAGTTACCACGGCAGTTCCGTCGTTTTTTACTACAGTGTATCTGAAAAGTTGCGGCTCAGCAGGGTTCGGAACTTTTCGGCTGCACCATGGGCGTGCATCTGGCGCCCGGCGCTGCCAACAGACGCCGGGCGGCGTCTCCATCATCAGCTGCGCCGCCCATGCCAACCGATATGGACAGGAGATTACACGTATGACAACCAAGGAATTCTCTACCCTTCTGCAGAACAAGCTGACCAGTGAGTACGGCGTGGATCTGTCTGTCGCTTCCAACCAGCAGATCTACCGCGCTCTGGCTTTGATCTGCCGTCAGATGATGAGCGACAACTACAAGAAGTTCCAGTCGAAGGTGATCGGCACGGGCTCCAAGCAGGTGTACTATCTGTGCATGGAGTTCCTGATGGGCCGCAGCCTGAAGGTCAGCCTGATGAACCTCGGCCTGGACAAGGTCTGCAAGGATGCACTGGCTTCGGCAGACATCAACGTCGACACCATCTATGAGGAAGAGCCCGATGCAGGTCTGGGCAACGGCGGCCTGGGCCGTCTGGCCGCCTGCTATCTGGACGGCATGGCCACCACCGGCATCGGCGGCACCGGCTATTCCATCCTGTACGAGTACGGCATCTTCAAACAGAAGATCGTGGACGGCTGGCAGCAGGAGCGGGCCGATAACTGGCTGCCCGGCGGCCAGGTCTGGCTCAAGAGCCATCCCGAGCAGGCCATCGAAGTCCGCTTTGACGGCCAGATCCGGGAGAACTGGGACCACGGCTTCCACTATGTCCAGCACCTGAATTACAACAGCGTCATGGCTGTGCCTTCCGACATGTACGTCCAGGGCTACGACGGCACCGGCGTCGCCAAGCTGCGCCTGTGGCAGGCCAAGGCCCCCGACTTTGATATGTCCAGCTTCTCTCTGGGCGAGTACAACACCGCCATGAGCAAGAGCGCTTCGGCCGAGCTGATTTCCAAGGTCCTGTACCCCAACGACAACCACGTCGAGGGCAAGATCCTCCGCCTGCGCCAGCAGTACTTCCTGTCTGCCGCATCGGTGGGCGACATCGTCCAGAACCACCTGTCCACCTACGGCACCCTGGAGAACCTGGCCGACATGGTGGCCATCCAGCTGAACGACACCCACCCCACCCTGGCCATCCCCGAGATGATGCGCATCCTGCTGGATGAGTGCGGCTTTGACTGGGACAAGAGCTTCGAGATCTGCCAGAAGGTGTTCTCCTACACCAACCACACCGTCATGGCCGAGGCCCTGGAGAAGTGGAACGTGGACATCTTCAAGATGACCCTGCCCCGCATTTACCAGATCGTGGCCGAGATGGACCGCCGCTGCCGCATCGAGCTGAACAAGGCGTTCCCCGGCGACAAGGGCAAGATCGACTATATGGCCCTGATCGGCGACAACCAGGTCCGCATGGCCAACATCTGCGCCTACACCGCCAACAGCATCAACGGCGTGTCCAAGCTGCACAGCGAGATCATCAAGCAGAGCGTCTTCCACGACTACTATCTGTATAAGCCCGCCGCCTTCAAGAACGTGACCAACGGCATCGCCTACCGCCGCTGGCTGCTGGGCGCCAACCCCGGCCTGTGCAAGCTGCTGGACGACACCATCGGCACCGAGTACAAGCACGACGCTTCGGCCCTGTCCAAGCTGAACGCCTACGCCGGCGACCGCACCGTCCTGAACGAGCTGAACCGGATCAAGCTGGCCAACAAGGCTGAGTTCGCCAACTACCTGTCCAAGAGCACCGGCCAGGTCATCGACCCCAACTCCATCTTTGACTGCCAGGTCAAGCGGATGCACGAGTATAAGCGCCAGCACCTGAACGCCCTGAACATTGCTGCCCAGTACCTGTACCTGAAGGCCAACCCCAACGCCGACTTTATCCCCAAGACCTATATCTTCGGCGCCAAGGCTGCCCCCGGCTACTATATGGCCAAGCAGATGATCCGGATGATCTGCAAGCTGGGCGACCTGATCAACAACGATCCCGCCGTCAACCAGAAGCTGCGGATTGTCTACCTGGAAGAGTACTGCGTCTCCCTGAGCGAGCACCTGATGCCCGCCTCTGAGGTTTCGGAGCAGATCTCCCTGGCCGGCACCGAGGCTTCCGGCACCGGCAACATGAAGTTCATGCTGAACGGCGCCATCACCCTGGGCACCCTGGACGGCGCCAACGTGGAGATTGCCAAGGCCGCAGGCCGCGACAACGAGATCATCTTCGGTATGCTGACCGAGGAAGTGGAGAGCCTCAAGCGGGTGGGCTACCATCCCAGCTCCTTCATCACCGGCGATGACGTGGCCCACGAAGTGCTGAACTTCCTGGAGCGCGGCTGGAACGGCGAGAACTTCCACGAGGTCACCTCCAACCTGTTCACCAATGACCCCTACATGGTCATGGCCGACTTCAAGGATTACCGCCGCGCCCAGCACGACGTCCAGCGCCTCTACGCCAACCGCGAGCAGTGGGCCAAGATGAGCCTGAAGAACATCGCCAACAGCGGCATCTTCAGCGCCGACCGCGCTGTCCTGGAGTATGCACGGGATATCTGGCACGCACCTACCGTCAAATAATCTCTTCTGAAAACCTTTTTGAGGGGGAAGTGATCCCGCGCCTGGGGCGCAGGGGGTCTGCTTCCCCCTTTCTGGGTCTATCTGGTACCAGGGGCCCGGAGTTTGATTTGGAAAGGAACGACCGACTTTGGATTGCCTGTTCAACAGCTGCGATACCTACTACAAGCGCCCCTTCGGCGCCCTGCCCGCCGGGCAGACCGTCCATATGGCCCTGACCATCCCCGAGAACCTGGGCTATGTGGACCCCCACTTCGTCCTCCAGAAGGACGGCCCCGGGGACGAACCCGTCTATTACCGGATGCAGTTTGACGGCCAGACCCCCGGCCTGAACCACTTCTCGGTGGACGTGAAGGTGGAGGATGTGGGGCTGTACTTCTACTACTTCGACCTGTACACCGACTTCCGCCGGATTTTCCGGGGCAAGATGGGTCAGGGGGTGCTGTCCTGGCAGGACGGCGACCGCTGGCAGCTCACGGTATACGACCCCGACTTTGAGACCCCCGACTGCGTCAAGGGCGGGGTATTCTATCAGATTTTTCCCGACCGCTTCTGCGAGGCGGTGGAAAACAAGCACATGCCCTTCTCGGACCGGATCTACCGGGCCGACAAGCACGCCGAGCCCTTCTGGCAGCCCAACGAGACCGGCGGCCACCTGAACCACGACTACTTCGGCGGGGACCTGAAGGGCATCCAGAGCAAGCTGCCCTACCTGCACCATCTGGGGGTCACCTATCTCTATCTGAACCCCATCTTTGAGGCCCACTCCAACCACCGGTACAACACCGCCAACTATATGAATGTGGACCCCCTGCTGGGCTCCAACAAGGATTTTGAGGAGCTGTGCCAGGCGGCGGCCAAATACGGCATCCGGATCATCCTGGACGGTGTGTTCAGCCACACCGGCTCGGACAGCATCTACTTCAACAAGGAGGGGCGCTACGGCAACGGCGGCGCCTGGCGGGACCCCAACTCCCCCTACCGCTCCTGGTACGACTTTGACCCCAAGTACACCAACGGCTACCGCAGCTGGTGGGGCTTCGACACCCTGCCTGAGGTCAACGAGGAGGACCCCTCCTATACCGAGTTCATCACCGGCGAGGGGGGCGTCATTGACACCTGGCTCCGCCGGGGTGCTGCGGGCTTCCGGCTGGATGTGGCCGACGAGCTGCCCGACTCCTTCATCGAGAAGATCCGCACCGCCGTCAAGCGGGTGAGCCCTGACAAGCTGCTGATCGGCGAGGTGTGGGAGGACGCCACCACCAAATACGGCTTTGGCCAGCGGCGGACCTACCTGCTGGGCAAGGGGCTGGACAGCGTCATAAACTACCCCTTCAAGTGCTCGGTGCTGGACTTCGTCCGGGGCAAGCCCGCCGATGATGTGGCCAACGAGATCCTCTCCATCTGCGAGCACTACCCCGCCCCCGCCCTCCACACTGCCCTGAATTTCCTGTCCACCCACGACACCGAGCGGGCCCTCACCGTCATCGCCGACGAGCCCGCCAACGGCCGGGGCCGGGAATGGCAGAGCGGCCGCAGCGTCACCGGGGAGGCCTACGAGGAAGGTCTGGTGCTGCTCAAGATGGCTTATGCCATCATCTTCACCCTGCCCGGCGTTCCCTGCGTCTACTATGGGGACGAGATCGGCATGCAGGGCTACCGGGACCCCTTCAACCGGGCTTTCTACCTCTGGGACACCCACGAGGAGCGGCTGCGGCCTGTCATCGCCCAGCTGGCTGAGCTGCGGCGGACCTGCGACGCCTTCAAGGAGGGGGGCATCCGGTTCCTGCGGGCCGAGGGCGGCATCCTCCACTACCAGCGGATCGGGGAAGATGAGGTGGCCGAGATCATCGCCAACCGCACCGACCACCTGATCGTGGAGCAGCTGTCCAGCGGCAAATTCACCGAGGTGAACCCCATGGGCTTCACCATTACGGTGGAGGAAATCGGCCACAACCCCAACCACAGCTACTACGATTACCAGTGACCAACTGCCCGAAAGTTGCGGAAAGTCCTTCCAAATTTTCAGCACCGTTCAAAAAATTGCATGCAATTTCTGCCCGGCCTGCCAAAAAGCGCCGGGCTTTTTTGTTGCAACTGCCAAACTTCCGTGACCTGGTCCCCCATCCAGAGGAAAAACCTTGACTTGGTTCATACAATCGAATAGGATAGAGGCAAGGCGCAGCATCTGCGGCGCCGGTTCACCCCCAAGAGAGCGAAGGAGATTTTATGATTCAGCCAATCGGGTGGCTGATCGCCACCATCATCCTCCTGTTCGTCGAGGCTTCCACCTTCAACCTGGTGTCGGTTTGGTTTGCTGTGGGCAGCGCAGTTGCCCTCATCAGCTGCCTGTTCACCGACAGTCTCCGGGTGCAGTCGGTGATCTTTGTGGCCGTCAGCGTGGTTTGTCTGCTGGCCCTGCGTCCCCTGGCTGCCAAGCTGAAGAAGCCCCCTGTCCCCACCAACGCCGACCTGAACATTGGTCGGATCGCCACCGTCCTCACCGCCGTCACCGACGAGGTGCCCGGCCGGGTCCGTCTGGACGGCGTGGACTGGAACGCCCAGGCCCTGCCCGGCGGATCGTTCCAGCCCGGAGAGCGCTGCCGCGTGGCAGAGATCCGCAGCACCCTGCTGATGGTCGAGCCCGTCCCTGTTGAGACACCCATCCACTGACAGAAAGGAGCGTACCCCATGCCCATCATGACTTTCCTGATCCTGGCGCTGATCCTCGTGGTCCTTGTCATTGTGATCACCAACATTGTGATCGTGCCCCAGTCCACCGTCTATGTGATCGAGCGGCTGGGCGTCTACTCGGCCACCTGGGAGGCCGGCCTCCATGTCAAGATCCCCTTTGTGGAGCGGGTCTCCAAAAAGGTCAGCCTGAAAGAGCAGGTGGGTGACTTCCCGCCCCAGCCCGTCATCACCCGGGACAACGTCACCATCCAGATTGACACGGTGGTCTTTTTCCAGGTGATGGATGCCAAGCTCTATACTTACGGCGTCAACCAGCCCATCTCGGCCCTGGAGAGCCTGTCCGCCACCACCCTGCGCAACATCATCGGCGAGATGGAGCTGGACCACACCCTCTCCAGCCGCGACGTCATCAACTCCAAGATCACCGCCATCCTGGATGAAGCCACCGACAAGTGGGGCATCAAGGTCAACCGGGTGGAGGTCAAGAACATCACCCCGCCGGCCGAGATTCAGGACGCCATGGAAAAGCAGATGAAGGCCGAGCGTGAAAAGCGTGCCGTCATCCTGAAGGCCGAAGGCGAAAAACAGGCCGCCATCACCGCCGCTGAGGGCGAAAAGGAAGCCGCCATCCTGCGGGCCGACGCCGTCAAGCAGCAGCGGATCCTGGAGGCCGAAGGCCAGGCCCAGGCCATCCTGGCCATCCAGCAGGCCGAGGCCGACGCCATCCGGCTGCTGAACGAGGCAAAGCCCGAGGACAAGGTGCTGGCCCTGCGGAGCCTGGAAGCCCTGGCCAAGGTGGCCAACGGCAAGGCCACCAAGATCATCATCCCCTCCGAGCTGCAGAATCTGGGGGCTGTGGTGCCCTCCATCAAGGAGCTGCTCACCGACCCCGCCGCTTCTGCCAAGTAATTTTTGAGACGCAAAAAGGCCCCGCGCTTCCGGTTGGAAAGCGCGGGGCCTTTGTTTGTCCTGTTACAGTTTCAGCTCATAGAGAAAATTGGGGATGACCTCGCCGGTGCCCTCTTTGGTGAAAGAGCCGGTGGCGATGATCTGGGCCCCCACCTTCCGGGCCAGCGCGTTGGAGGCCTCGTTCTCCTGGGCAATCTTGACGGTGACCGCCCCGGCCCGGCGGGCCCGGGCGTAGTCGATCAGGGCCTCCACCATCTCGGTGCCATACCCATGGCGCTGCCGGGCGGGGTCCACGGCGTAGGCCAGGTCATAGGTGCGGCCGTTGCTTTCCGGCATAAAGCTGCAGGTGCCGATCCGCTCCCCGGTGGCCTTGTCCACCGCCACCAGGTAGCAGCGGTCCAGGGCATCCCCCAGGTTTTCAATGGTTTTCATGTAGGCTTCCTGATCGGGAATATCCTCGATCCGGGGGTCAGACAGCCACCGGCCGGTGGAAGCGTCGTTCCACAGGCTGATGGCAAAGGGCGCGTCCTCCGGCGCAAAGCCGCGCAGACACAGCCGCGGGGTCTCGATGTTTTCAATCTTCATACCAACATCCCCTCCCTTTTCAAAGACCTGTTCAGGTCATTGCCCGGCGGCGGGGGCCTTGGGCCCGCCCTGCACAAACCGCCGGGGCATCCTGGCAGACGAAGGTCATTCGTCGCCGCCGTCTTCCTCCTCCAGGGCAATCAGAAAGACAGCCTGTTTGATCTTGCCGCAGCCCTGGGCCTTGATGCCGGCCTTGTAGGGCTCCCCGGCCAGGAACAGGGCAAACCGCCCCTCCGACAGCATGCCGGCGGCGCTGGTGGGCGCACTGCCCCAGTCGGGGTTCTGGCCTTCCGCCGGCTTTTTCAGGGAGAAATCCCCCAGGGAAACTTCAAACATCTCGCTGCCTGCCAGGTCGGTGACCAGGGTCAGGCAGTCTTCCCGGCGGGCAAAATCCACCTTTTCCCCCGGCTGGGGGGTCATGGTGCGGACATCCACCGTCACATCGTCCCCGCTGATGCGGGTGCGGCCTTCGGGCAGGGTGGTGATGTCCCGGGCCATGATGTACTCGATGGCAGCGTCCAGATGGCTGCTCATGCCCAGGTAGTTGGGCAGGTTGTTCAGGGTATCAAAAATCATGGTATCCTCCGTTCCTTGGGGCGCGCCGGTCTGGCGCGTCCTATGGGCCAGTATAGCATAAAAAACGACGCGTTTCAACGTCAAAGCCATGAAAAAGGCAGGGCCTCCGCCCCATGGGGAAGCCCTGCCGGAAAAGGGTTCTGTCTTACTTGTTCAGGGAGAGGATGGCCTCTTTGATCCGCTGGGCAGCCACCCGGGTCTTTTCGGCATCGCCGAAGGCGGTGAGGCGGAAATAGCCCTCGCCGCAGCTGCCAAAGCCCACGCCGGGGGTGCCCACCACGCCGGCATTCTCCAGCAGCCAGTCAAAGAAGGTCCAGCTGTCCATGTTGCCGGGGCAGCGCAGCCAGATATAGGGGCTGTTGTGGCCGCCGCAGTACCAGACGCCGCACTCGGTCAGCATGTCGGCAATCACCTTGGCGTTCTTGCGGTAGTAATCCAGGTTGGCCTGGATCTCAGCCATGCCCTCCTCAGTGAAGACAGCGGCAGCGCCCCGCTGGACGATATAGGGCACGCCGTTGAACTTGGTGGTCTGGCGGCGGAGCCACAGCTTGTTCAGGTTCATCCCCTCCCGCTCCAGCTGGTGGGGCACCACGGTGTAACCGCAGCGGGTGCCGGTGAAGCCGGCAATTTTGGAGAAGGAGCAGATCTCGATGGCGCACTCCTTGGCGCCCTCCACCTCAAAGATGCTGCGGGCCAGGCTGTCGTCCGAGATGAAGCACTCGTAAGCGGCGTCGTAGAGGATCACGGCGCCGATGGACTTTGCATAGTCCACCCACTGCTTGAGCTGCTCCCGGCTGTAGGCGGCGCCGGTGGGGTTGTTGGGGCTGCAGATATAGATGATGTCAGCCTTCACCGAGGGGTCAGGCATGGCCAGGAAGCCGTTTTCCTGGCTGGTGGGGGCGTAAATGATCTTGCGGCCGTCGGTGACGTTGTCGTCCACATAGGTGGGGTAGACGGGGTCGGGCACCAGGACGGTGTTGTCGGTGTCGAACAGGCCCAGCACATTGGCCAGGTCGCTCTTGGCGCCGTCGCTGATGAAAATCTCGTCGGCCTCCAGCTGAACCCCGTGCTGAGCGTAATAGCCCTGGACGGCATTCCGCAGGAAGTCATAGCCCTGCTCGGGGCCGTAGCCGTGGAAGCCCTCGGCGGTGCCCATCTCCTGGACGGCGTCCTGCATGGCCTTGACCACGCTCTTGGCCAGGGGGCGGGTCACATCGCCGATGCCCAGGCGGATGACCTCACGGTCGGGGTGGGCCTGCTGGAAGGCAGCCACCCGGTGGTTGATGTCCACAAACAGGTAGCTGGCCTTCAGCTCGTTGTAGTGCTGATTCATCTTCATGGTTGGTTTTCTCCCTCTCTATGATTATACTTCGGTTGTGCCCTCGCAGACGGTGACAGCCGGGCCGGTCATCCGCAGCTGCCGGCCTTCCAGCACCCGGATGATCAGTTCGCCGCCCCGCAGCAGGACGTGGATATCCTCCCCCGCCGGGACCATGCCCAGCTCGGTCAGCGCGGCCACCGAGGCGCAGGCGCCGGTGCCGCAGGCCCAGGTTTCCCCGCTGCCCCGCTCCCACACCCGCATCTTCAGGTGGTGGTCATCCAGCTTCTGGATGAACTCGGTGTTGACCTGCTGGGGGAAGTTGGGGTGCTTTTCAAAGGACGGGCCGATGGCCTCCAGGTTCAAAGCGTCCACATCCTCCACCACCGTCACGCAGTGGGGGTTGCCCACGCTGATGCAGGTGACCTGCCAGCTTTGGCCGGCGGCGTCCAGGGTGCAGCGGACCAGCGGCCCCTCCCCCATGTTCACTGCAGGCAGGTCGGCAGCCATGGCGCTGTAGCGGCCCATCTCCACCTGCCACAAGCCTTCGCCCTGATGGCGGATCAGCTTCTGGCCGCTGCGGGTGTCGATCCGCAGCTGGTCTTTGCCGGCGCAGGCCGGCTCGTGGGTGTACAGCCATTCGGCCACGCAGCGAATGCCGTTGCCGCACATCATCCCCTCGCTGCCGTCGGCGTTGAAGATCCGCATGGTGGCGTCAGCGTCGGGAGACTGGGGCGCACAGATGCAGATGATGCCGTCCCCGCCGATGGAAAAACGGCGGGCCGACAGCTTTCGGGAAAGCTCTTCAATGTTGTCAGGCAGACCTGTGCTGCGGCAGTCCAGATAAATATAGTCGTTGGCGCAGCCCTGCATCTTGGTAAAAGCCAGCTTCATAATATCCCTCCCATTGGGTTCGTGCCTTTTATCATTATAATGAACCAGGGCCCCGATGACAAGCACCAAGACGCGTTTTCCCCATTTTCATCCCGGCCCGGGGGCGAATCTTAAATCAGGGCTTGACAACCGGGAGGCCTTACGCTATAAAGTAAAGAGGAACTTTTGTGCATCGGCGAAAAGACGCCCAAAACGACAGACCAACCAAAGGAGAAACAGAAGCATTATGGAGAGCACATTTGAGAAGATCCGCGGCTTCCTGGCTGAGCAGCTGGGTGTCGACCCCGAGAAGATTACCATGGACAGCGACCTGCTGAACGATTTCGAGGCCGACAGCCTGGACATCGTGGATATGGTCATGACCCTGGAGGATGAGTTTGGCATCGAGGTGCCCGACGACGCCATCGAGAACCTGCACACCGTCGGGGACGTGGTCCGCTACGTGGACAGCCGGCTGGCATAATCAAGGCTGTTTGGTTCCCGCTTTGGGGGATGTGTGACGCCCCGCCGGGCGGGAACTTTTTATATGGACGGGCTCGTGCGGAACGCCTGGCGTTTGGCGCACGGCCCAGGAGGAGGATAAACAACAATGGCAAAAGAGACCAAAAAGCTCGTACAGGCAATCACCAGCCAGGAGGACAACTTCGCCCAGTGGTACACCGACATCTGCCTCAAGGCAGAGCTGGTGGAGTATTCCAGCGTCAAGGGCTTCATCATCCTGCGGCCCTACGGCCAGGCCATCTGGGAGAACATCCAGAAGAACCTGGACGCCCGGTTCAAGGCCACCGGCCACGAAAACGTGGCCATGCCGGTGCTGATCCCCGAGAGCCTGCTGAAGAAGGAAGGCGACCTGGTCAACGGCTTTGCCCCCGAGGTGGCATGGGTCACCATGGGCGGCAGCGACGAACTGGAAGAGCGGCTGGCCGTCCGGCCCACCAGCGAGACCATGTTCTGCGACCACTGGTCCCGGGTCCTGCACAGCTACCGTGAGCTGCCCATGAAGTACAACCAGTGGTGCAGCGTGGTCCGGTGGGAAAAGACCACCCGTCCTTTCCTGCGCAGCCGTGAGTTCTGGTGGCAGGAGGGCCACACCATCCATGAGACCGCCGAGGAAGCCCAGGCAGAGACCATGGCCCAGCTGAACTGCTACGCCAGCTTCTGCGAGGACGACCTGGCCATCCCCGTGGTGAAGGGCCGCAAGACCGACAAGGAGAAGTTTGCCGGCGCCGAGGCCACCTACACCATCGAAGCCATGATGAAGGACGGCAAGGCCCTGCAGAGCGGCACCAGCCACTACTTCGGCGACAAGTTCAGCCGTGCCTACGACGTCACCTTCACCGGCCGTGACAACCAGCTGCACTATCCGTTCCAGACCAGCTGGGGCGTGTCCACCCGTCTGGTGGGCGCCATCATCATGACCCACGGCGACGACGACGGCCTGATCCTGCCTCCCGCCATTGCACCCTGGCAGGTGGTGGTGGTGCCCATCGCACCCCACAAACCCGGCGTGGCCGAAAAGGCTGCCGAGGTGGCCGCCTCTATTTCCAAGTATGCCCGGGTCAAGCTGGACGACAGCGACAACGCCCCCGGCTGGAAGTTCAGCCAGTGGGAGATGAAGGGCGTGCCCCTGCGCCTGGAGCTGGGCCCCAAGGACCTGGAGAAGAACCAGTGCGTCCTGGTCCGCCGCGACACCCGCGAGAAGGTCTTTGTCAGCCTGGACGAGCTGGAGACCGCCATCCCCGCCCTGCTGGAGTCCCTGACCCGCGACCTGTACCAGCGCGCCCTGGAAAACCGCGAGAAGCGGACCTGGGCTGCCACCACCATGGACGAGGTCAAGAAGCTGGCCGCCGAGAACACCGGCTACATCAAGACCATGTGGTGCGGCGATCTGGCCTGCGAGCTCAAGATGAAGGAAGAAGCCGGCCTCTCCAGCCGCTGCATGCCCTTCGAGCAGGAGCACCTGAGCGACGTATGCCCCTGCTGCGGCAAGCCCGCCAAGACCATGGTCTACTGGGGCATCGCCTACTGATCGGATGATCTGAACCAAAAACAAAAGCGCCGGACCCAAAAGGTCCGGCACTTTTTGTTTTCAGCTTGTCTGGCCCGCCAGGGGCAAAAACTCTTCCACCAGCAGGTCCACGCAGGCGCCGTAGCTCTGGATGCCCAGCTCCTGGCCGTAGCTCTCCAGGAAGGCGTTGTACACCGACTCCCCCACCGTCTGGACCGGCCCTTCCCAGCCGGCCCAGTAGGCATTGTTCCAGGCAAAGTCGGCCCGCACCCCTGCCGGCATGGAGGCCATGCTGGCGGCAGCGGCCTCAGGGTCCACCTGCCACAGGGCATTGGACAGGTGCAGATAGCCATCCAGCCAGCCGGAATAGACATAGGCCTCCCGGCCGCTGGCAATGGAGGCCATGATGCCCACAAAATTGGCCTCCTGCTCGGCCGCCACCCCCCGCTGATGGGCAAACTCGTGGGCGATGGTCACCGGGAGAAAGACCTCGGGGCAGTCCACATTGAGGGTGCTCTCCCCCGTCAGGGGGCACAGGTACCCGGTGAAGCCCCAGGCGCTCATCAGCTTGGAGTAGAAAGCCGGCTTGACCCGCCGCTCGGGGCCTGTCAGGAAGGGCCAGCGGCCGGTGATGCCGTCATAGAGGCCCGCCGCTTCGGCAACAATTTCTTCCCGGGTCACCCCGAAGCGGCCCTGCTCATCCCGGGGGACCGTGTCGGCGCAGGCCGCCGCCTGCTGCCCAAAGTACCGGGTGACGGCGGCCAGCTGTTCCACGCTGACCCCGGCGCCTGTCATGCCGGCCTTTTCCGCGAAACTGTCGGCGTAGTACTGGGTGCCCCAGAGGGCGCACACCCCCACATAGATCCACACCAGCCACACCGCCAGGTGGAGGGCCCAGGCCCCCAGGGCGGCGGGACAGCCATGGAAGGCCTGCCACACCGCCCGCACCAGGAACACCAGGGCCCCCAGGATCAGCAGGGTGGCCCCTGCCTCGCAGACGCTGAAGGGCAGCGGATTGGTCACCGCCCCCAGGCCCCGCTTGACCGGCATGGACACCCGGTCCACCCAGAAGTTCATGGCCGGCCGGCTGGACCGGGCCGCCCAGAACAGCACCAGGGCGGCCGCCCCGCCCCCCAGGGCCCAGAGGGCAGCCCGATGGGCGCCCAGAAAGGCCTTCAGGCTCAACGGTTGAAGGTGGTGCGGAGGGTGGTCTCCCAGCTCTGGCCCGGGGCCAGGATGGCAGCTGCCGCCCGCTTGGACCAGGAGGGGCCGTCCGCCTCGGCGGCGGGCAGGCTGTGCCAGGGCTCGATGCAGACGAAACGAATCTTCTCGGTCCTGGCGCTCCAGATCAGGGTGTAGGGATATCCGGCAATCCGGCAGGTGACGTTGCGGCCGGTGTCTTTCTCGTAGATGCCCAGGGTCTCGCTGCGCAGGCCGGCCATGCAGAAGCTGTCGTTGTCAAACAGGTGGTCGGTGAGCTGGATGCTGGAAGCATTCTTCCACTGGTAATAGCACTTGCCCGACAGCAGGCCGTTGGGCCGGGCGTCCAGGATCACCGGGCTCTCGGGGCGGTCGAACCGGAACTCATAGTCCTCGGTGGTGTGGGCGTCGTCAAAGGGCACCACAAAGGCGGGGTGGTAGCCGATGCCGAAGGGCAGAGGCTCTTTGGCGTCCTCCGGGTTTTTCACCGTCAGGGTGTGGCAGACCGTCTTGCCCTCCAGCCGGAAGGTGCTGGTCAACACAAAGTCATAGGGGAACCGGGTGGTCTTGATCTCATCGTCCGACCGCAGCTCCAGCTGGATCTCGTCCTCCCCGGCCTTGACCAGGGTGTGCTCCAGGTCACGGGCAAAGCCGTGCTGGCCGCCCTTGTAGCTCTTGCTGCTGTGGGTCAGGATGCCCCCGGCCAGCTTGCCGGTCCAGGGGAACAGGATGGGGGCGTGGCGGCCCCACACCGATTTGTCGGCCTGCCACAGCATCTCCTGGCCGTCGGCGTTCTGGACGCTGACCGCCTCGGCGCCGTGGGTATCCACCGTCAGGGTCAGGTATTCATTGCGGATGGTTGCCTGCATGGGATAAACCTCCTTTATGGTTTTGAGGAATCATGCTTTTGGATGCTATGCTAAGTATACACCAGACCGCCTCAAAAGCAAAGACCCATCCGCCGGGGCAGATTCCGCCCTTTACCCCCCTTCCCGGTTGAAGAGCAGTGCGGGCCGGGTGTATAATGGGGGCAGCCATTCCGCCGGGCCCCGGCCCGGCCTCACCCAAAGGAGGAACACACCATGTCTACATCCCCGGCCAGAGGGCCCCTGGGCTTTGGCCTGATGCGCCTGCCCCGGAAGGGCCTGGGCATCGACATCGCCCAGACCAGCGCCATGGCAGACCGGTTTCTGGCAGCCGGCTTCACCTATTTTGATACCGCCCGGATTTATTTCGGCTCGGAGGAGGCCGCCCGCAAAGCCCTGGTGGAGCGCCACCCCCGGGACAGCTTCACCCTGGCCACCAAACTTCACGCCGGCCTGGCCCGCAGCGATGCGGCCGCCAAGCGCCAGCTGGAAACCAGCCTGGCCCGCTCGGGGGCCGGGTACTTTGACTATTACCTGCTTCACTCCATCATGGAGAACAACGCAGGCCGCTACAACCGCTTCGGCATCTGGGACTTTGTGAAGGAGCAGCAGGCCCGGGGCATCATCCGGCACTACGGCTTCTCCTTCCACGGCGGGCCCGAACTGCTGGAGCAGCTGCTCACCGAACACCCCGACGTGGACTTCGTCCAGCTGCAGATCAACTACGCCGACTGGGAAAACCCCAGCGTCCAGGCCCGGGCCAACTATGAAGTGGCCCGCCGCCACGGCAAACAGATCGTGATCATGGAGCCGGTAAAGGGCGGGGCCCTGGCTTCCCCGCCCCCCGCCGTCCGCAAGCTGCTGGATGAAGCTGCCCCCGGCGTCTCCTACGCTTCCTGGGCTTTGCGGTTTGCCGCCTCCCTGGACGGGGTGCTGGCGGTGCTGTCGGGAATGTCCAACCTGGCCCAGCTGGAGGACAACCTGGCCACCATGACCCATTTCCGCCCCCTGGACAGCGAGGAGCAGAAGGTGATCCGGAAAGCCCAGGAGATCCTGGGCCATTCCTCGGCCATCCCCTGCACCGCCTGCCACTACTGCACCAAGGGCTGCCCCAAAAACATCCCCATCCCCGAGATTTTCGCCGCCGCCAACCAGCAGCTGGTCAGCGGCCGGCACGCCGAGGCCGTGGCCGCCTATGCCCAGGCCACCGCGGCGGGCAGCCGGGCCTCCGACTGCATCGGCTGCAAACAGTGTGAGGAAGCCTGCCCCCAGCATCTGCCGGTGACCCGGCTGCTGGGCCAGTGCTCCGACATGCTGGAACACTGAGCCCTTTGCCCCTGCCTGACGGCGGGGGCTTTTTGCTGCACCATCCCGAAACCAGAGGCATACACTGGGGCAACCCATACCCTATGAAAAGGAGTGTCAGCCTATGGCAACAGGAATCTTGCGCATCCAGAGCTTTGCAGCCCGGGAATCCGCCCCCATGCCCGGCGTCAGCATCACCGTCACCAGCGGTGATTTTACCGACAGCCGGGTGACAGACGATGCCGGCAGTACTGCCGACATCCAGATCGAGGCCCCCGCCTGCAGCTATTCCCTGGATGAAAACAACACCACCGTCCGCCCCTATGCGGTGTGCAGTCTGGTGGCCACAAAAGCCGGCTACCGCACCATTGAGATCGAGGGCATCCAGATCTTTTCGGGCCAGGTCACCCTGGCGCCCCTGGAGATGATCCCCGAGAACGCCCGGGTGGAGGAGCCGGATGAGCCGGTGGTAATCCCGCCCCATCCCCTTTTTGCAGGAGGCGGCGGCAGCGGCCCCGCCCCCGCCGCTGATCCCCGGGTGCTGCCGGCGGTGGTGATCCCCAAGAGCATCACCGTCCATCTGGGGACCCCCGCTTCTTCGGCCAAGAACGTGACGGTGTCCTTCCGGGACTACATCGCCAACGTGGCCTCCAGCGAGGTCTACCCTACCTGGCCCGAGCAGGCCCTGCGGGCCAACATCCACTGCCAGATCTCTCTGGCCCTCAACCGCATCTATACCGAGTGGTATCGCAGCCGGGGCTACAAGTTTGACATCACCAACTCCACCAGCTACGACCAGTACTATGTCCACGGCCGGACGGTCTTTGACGTGATGGTCAACCTCACCGACGACATCTTCAACACCTATGTCCGCAAGACCGGCACCGTCAACCCCTACTACACCGAGTACTGCGACGGCAAGAGCGTCTCCTGCGCCGGACTCAAGCAGTGGGGCACCGTCTCCCTGGCCCAGCAGGGCCGCAATGCCCTCAGCATCCTCAAGTACTACTACGGCAGCAACATCGAGATTGTCCGCACCAACAACATCGCCTCCATCCCCGAGAGCTATCCCGGCACTCCCCTGCGCCGGGGCGACCGGGGAACCAGCGTCTTTACCCTCCAGCGGCAGCTCAACCGGATCGCCAAGGACTACCCCTTCCTGGGGACCCTGACGGTGGACGGCATTTTCGGCAGCCAGATGGAGGCCACCGTCAAGCGGTTCCAGCAGCAGTTCAACCTCACCGCCGACGGGGTGGTGGGCCGCCAGACCTGGTACAAGATCAGCTATATCTATGTGTCGGTGAAAGATCTGGCCGAACTCACCAGCGAGGGCGAGACGTTGTCGGGCGTCCTGTCCGACGGCACCTGGGGCGGCACCACCCTGAGGGTCGGCTCCCGGGGCGGCGCTGTGGAGCAGCTGCAGTTCTGGCTCAACACCATCAGCCAGTATGTGTCCAGCATCCCGTCGGTGACGGTGGACGGGGTCTACGGCAGCGGCACCGCCGCCGCTGTCCGGGCCTTCCAGCAGCGGTACGGCCTGGACCCTGACGGTGTGGTGGGTGAAACCACCTGGAATGCCATCTATGCCCAGTACCGCAGCATCCAGGTGGACAACGGCATCCCCAACGCCTACCCCGGCGTTCCCCTGCGGGAGGGTGACACCGGCCAGAATGTCCGCCTGGTGCAGTTCTGGCTCAAGATCGCCCGCACTGTCTACACCGGCCTCAACAACCCCAGCGTGGACGGCATCTTTGGCCCCAGCACCCGCCGGGCTGTGGCCGCCTTCCAGCGGTACTTCGGCCTGACCGATGACGGGGTGGTGGGCCGCACCACCTGGAACAAGCTCCGGGAGGTGTACACCGACATCGCCAACGACCTGCTGTCCTCCAGCCTGCGGCCCGGCGACTTTCCCGGCACCCTCCGCCGGGGCTCCACCGGCCGGGCGGTGCGGGAACTGCAGTACTATCTGTACCTGATGCACTCCTACGACGCCAGCATCCCCTCGGTGTCCATCGACGGCAACTTCGGCGCCGGCACCGAGGCGGCGGTCAAGGCCTTCCAGCGGCTGTTCGGCCTCACCGCCGACGGCGTGGTGGGCCGGGCCACCTGGGATACCCTCTATGCTCAGGTCAACCGGCTGCGGCTGTCGGGTCCGGTGGTCTCTCTGACCCGGATGGAGTACCCCGGCTCGCCCCTGGTCATCGGCTCCACCGGGGATGCGGTGCTGTATTACACCATCCTGCTGGCCCGCATCGCCTACTATTATGATGACGTCAGCAGCCCCGGCGTCACCGAGGAATACACCGAAGACGTGGCCGCCGGCACCCGCACCCTGCAGGCCCTGCTGGGCCTGCCCCAGACCGGCACGGTGGACGCCGACACCTGGACCGCTGCCGAATCTCTGGGCCTGGCCCTGCTGACCAACGCCATCAGCATCGGCGCCCAGCAGGAAACCGGCGCTGTAGAGGGGGATTGATTGTTATGGCACGCCTGTTGATTTACGACGAATACGCAAACCAGATTTACACCTATCCCAACATCAATGAGAACGACCCCATGCCCTACAGCACCGAGACCACCCTCCGGGTGCGGGAGTTCCGGGGGGAATCGGGCAGCCCCACCCTCTGGACCACCACCGCCGCCATGGAGGCCTGGAACCTGACCCGCCGCCGGTACGGCCGGGGCATCCATGTGGGCTACGCCTTCCGGCGGATCTGGGAGGGGGGCCACGGCACCCGCAGCCAGCACTACGCCGGGGTGGCCTTTGATGTGGGCCAGAACACCACCAGCGCCAACCGCACCGAGATCTTCAACGCCGCCCTTCGCACCGGCGCCTGGGGCTATGTGGAGCCCCTCTCCAGGACCCCCACCTGGGTCCACTTTGACCGGCGGTACGGGCTGCCGGCCTGTTCCAGCACCGGGGCAGGCTACCCCACCCTTCGCCGGGGCAGCCGGGGCTGCTATGTGATGGTCCTGCAGGACGCATTGTCCACCCTGGGCTATTCCACCGGCAGCCGCATCGACGGCATCTTCGGCACCATGACCGAAAACGCCCTCCGGGGCTTCCAGCGGCGCAACTGGCTGCTGGTGGACGGCATCTGCGGATGCAGCACCTGGACCAAGCTGACCACCGCCGTCCTGGGGGTGGGCCGCACCGCCACCACCATCGACTGAGCCGGTTGCAATGGATGGCAAAACGTGCTAAAATGATCAGGACATACGCGGATTTGAAAAAGGAGAGGGAAAAGGATGGAATTTTCAAAGCGGATGAATCTGTTCGGCGATGAGATTTTCGCCGCGCTGAACGAGAAAAAAGTGGCCCTGGAAGCCCAGGGCCGGACGATCTACAACCTGAGCGTCGGCACCCCCGACTTTGCCCCGGCCCCCCACATCCGGCAGGCCCTGGTGGACGCCGCCAAGGACCCCGAGAACTGGAAGTACAGCCTGCGGGATCTGCCCGAGATGCTCCAGGCGGTCTGCTCCTACTACAAGCGGCGGTTTGGGGTGGAGATCACCCCCGACCAGGTGGCCAGCTGCAACGGCAGCCAGGAGGGCTGCGGCCACATCGGGATGGTGCTGTGCGACGAGGGGGACACCGTCCTTCTGCCCAACCCCTGCTACCCCGTCTTCATCGCCGGCGCCAAGCTGGCGGGGGCCGAGCCCTACTTCTATCCCCTGGTGAAGGAGCACGGCTTCCTGCCCTATGTGGCCGGCATCCCCGAGGATGTGGCCCGGAAGGCCAAGTATATGATCGTCTCCCTGCCCGCCAACCCGGTGGGCAGCGTGGGCAACCCCGCCCTCTATGAGGAGCTGGTGGCCTTCGCCAAGAAGTACGATATTCTCATCATCCACGACAACGCCTACAGCGACATCATCTTTGACGGGGCCGAGGGCCACAGCTTCTTCAACACCCCCGGCGCCATGGATGTGGGCGTGGAGTTCTTCAGCCTGTCCAAGAGCTTTGACGTCACCGGCGCCCGGATCAGCTTCCTGGTGGGCCGCCCCGACGTGGTGGCCGCCTTCCGCCGGCTGCGGGGCCAGATCGACTTCGGCATGTTCCTGCCTGTCCAGAAGGCTGCCATTGCAGCCCTCACCGGGCCCCTGGACATGGTGAAGGACCAGTGCGCCGTCTACCAGGAGCGCCGGGACGCCCTCTGCGGCGGCCTGCGTTCCATCGGCTGGAACGTCCCCGACAGCCACGGCAGCATGTTTGTCTGGGCACCCATCCCTGAGCGGTACACCAGCAGCATGGACTTCTGCATGGACCTGGTGGAAAAGAGCGGCGTCCTGTGCACCCCGGGCTCCAGCTTCGGGCCTCTGGGGGAGGGCTATGTCCGCTTTGCCCTGACCATGCCCGCCCAGCGGATCGCCGAGGCGGTCAAGGCCATCCAGGACAGCGGCATCCTGGGCTGATTCCATCCAAAACAATACCAGCCGGCAAGGAGTTCCCTTGCCGGCTTTTTTGCTTTTTTCTTCTTTGGTGAAACACTTTTCCCCCGCCGTTCGTCCTACAGACAGAAGGCGGCCAGGAACAGGCAGACAGCCGCGGCAGGAGGTGAAACCAAAACAGTGTGGGATACCCTTTACGATGACTTCTGGGACAGGCTGGTCCGGTTCTGCTGCCGGATGACCCATGACGAGGGCCGGGCCGAGGACCTGGCCCAGGAGACCTTTCTCCGGGCGCTGGCCCACCAGCAGCTGCTGGCTTCCCTTAGCACCCCCCAGCAGAAAAGCTGGCTGTTTGAGACAGCCCACAACCTGTTCTGCGATGGCGCCCGCCGGGCAGCCCGGGAACAGGATCTGATGGATCAGCTCACCCCGCCCCCCGGCGAGGAACCCGCCGACGACACCGCTGCCGCCGCCATGGGGCAGGTGGAGCTGGACACCCTGCTGGACCGGCTGCCCGAAGCCGACCGCGCCCTGTTTACCCTGCGCTACGACGCCGGCTACACCGCCGCCGAGCTGGCCCGGATCACCGGCCTGCCCGCCGCCACCCTGCGGACCCGGCTCCACCGCATCCGAAAAGCCCTGCAGACATCTCTCGAGGAGGAATAAGCCATGAAACGCATGAACATCAACGCTTCCATTGTGGATACCCGCAAAGTCCAGGAGGACACCCTCAGCCAGTTTGACGCCGTCAGCATCAACGGCGCCATCCTGATCACCAGCCCCGCCGCCCGGGCCATGATGGCACGGCACAACGTCCAGATCAACTGCTCCAAGAGCATCGACCTGGATGACGAGACCACCCTCAACACCCTCAACGGCAAGACCACCTTCACCGGCCGCAACACCCCCAACGGCCGCCAGTACCTGCTGATCAACGGCACCTTGACCATCACCCCCGACGCCGGGGACGCCCTGCGCCAGTATATGGGGATGAGCATCAACGGCACCGTCTATTGCCCCGACTTTCTGGGCACCGTGCTGGCCAGCAAGGCCGACCTCAACGGCAAGCTGTACACCTACCCCGAAGGAGCCGTCCTGCTGAAAAACAACGCGGTGCTGGACAAGGCCTTTGCCCTGCGGGCAGAATCCCGGCTGTACTGGGCGGCCAAGCGGCTGATCGCTGTGGACGAGGAGCTGGACGGGGAGGAACTGGCCGCCAGAGGGGCCCACTTCATGGTGCCCGAGGCCTATGTCAGCGAATCCCTGGCCGACAGCCTGGCCCCCCTGTTTGACGCCGACACTCGGATGGTGGTGCTGCCCGACGGCACCTCGGTGGTGCAGGATGACCTGACCCTCAACGCCGCCGGCCTCCGCCGGTACGGGGACAGCCTGCTGGTGCTGGGAGACCTGTACCTCACCGCTGACTGTGCCGAGGCCCTGGGGGATCTGGAATACCTCCAGGTGGAGGGGGACATCTATCTGCCCGAGGCCATGGCCGACGCCCTGGACGCCGTCACCGAGACGGTGCTGGACGGCGAGGTGTTCTATCTGCCCGGCAAACCCCTGTTTGACAAGCTGAAGATGACGGTGGACAAGAGCCTGCTGGAGGCCATCCCCGAGGGGCTGACCCTGGTGGCCTGCCCCCGGGTGTACCTGGCCGATGATCTCACCACCGCCGACGTGCTGGAGCACCTGTCCCTGTTTGACTGCAGCTGCATCTTCTGCAAGCCCGAGCTCCAGAGCGCCGCCGAGGCGGTGGCCAGCGGCTCCTTCCAGGTGCTGCCCAGCGATGACGAGAAAGAGGAATCGGAGAACGCCGACCCCAACACCCTCACCATCAACGCCGCCAGCTACACCCTGTAACCAGAAAAGCGGCCCCGAAGGACCGCTTGCAACTGCTCCCTGTTCTGCCCCGTCTGCTGCATTCCTGCGGCAGGCGGGGTTTTTGTCTGTTACGGGTTGACGATGTTCTCCCCCGCCCCGGCCAGGAAGGTTTCCAGGTTGCGGGCGGTGATCTCCATCAGCCGCTTGAGGGCCCCGCCGGTGGCCCAGGCCACATGGGGGGTAAAGAGGGTGCGGGGTGCCGCCCGCAGGGGGCTGTCTGCCGGCAGGGGCTCCACCCCAAAGGCGTCGGCCCCGTAATAGCCCAGATGGCCGCTCTGGAGGCTGTCAGCCACGGCGGCCTCCTCCACCAGGGCCCCCCGGGCGGTGTTCAGCAGGATGGCCCCCGGCTTCATTTTGGCCAGGGCACCGGCGTTGATGAGGCCCCGGGTGGCGGGGGTGGCAGGGCAGTGGAGGCTGACGATATCGCTCTCGGCCAGCAGGGTGTCCAGATCCACAAAGGTCACCCCGTCATTGGCGTAGGCGGGGCGGACGGTGCGGGTCCAGACCAGCACCCGCATCCCGAAGGCCAGGGCCAGCCGGGCGGTCTGGCGGCCGATGTTGCCGTAGCCGCAGATGCCGAAGGTCTTGCCGTACAGCTCCACCTGGGGCAGGATGCCGTAGGAGGCGGGCACCTCCAGCTGCCAGTAGCCGTCCCGGACCGCCCGGTCCTGCCGCTCGGGGCACTGGCAGATGGCCAGCAGCAGGCTGAAAGCCATCTGGGCCACGCTGTAGGTGGAATAGGCCGGCACATTGGCAACGCTGACCCCGTGCCGGCGGCAGGCCGCCAGGTCCAGGTTGTCGGTGCCGGTGGCGATGATCCCCACCCACTTCAGGTTGGGGCACCGGGAGAGGATCTCCTCATCCATCCGGCACTTGTTCAGCACCACCAGTTCGGCATCCCCGATCCTCTGGGCGATCTGATCGTAGGGGGTGCGGACATATTCGGTGACGTCCGGCACCAGGGCCCGCAGGGCCGACCAGTCCAGGTCGCCGGGCTCCATGACATAGCTCTCCAAAATAACCAGCTTCATGTTTGACTTCCCCTCTGTTGTACGTATTTATGTTCGGTCCCCGCAGGGGCCCGGGCGATTATGTTACACCGGGCAAAGGGCCAGGGCGGTGCCGCTGTCGGTGGCCTCGCTGCCCACCGCCGTCCATCCCCTGCTCAGCAGGGAGGCCAGCCGGGCCCGGTCGGCCAGGGGCACCCACACCGGGTCGGCCCGGCGCTGCCCCGGCACCCGGCTGAACAGCCAGCAGGGCGCCAGGCCGTTCAGGGGCCGCAACGCCCGCAGCACCAGCCCGGCCTCCAGATAGGCGGGCAGCAGCTCCTCGGCCTCGGGGGTGGACTCCAGCGCCGCCCACACCGGCCCCGCCCCCGCATGGCGGCAGGCAGGCACCAGCGCCGCTTCCAGCAGACGGGGCAGCAGGCTGCGGTCCCCCACCGGCGGGGCCAGCATTACCCCCCGCCCCAGGCCATGGCGGCCCAAAAACTGGCGGAGGGCCGACGCGGCCTCCACATCGGCGGTGAGGGGCAGCTCGATCATGGCGGCCAGGGGCTCCCCCCTGGGCCCGCAGACCCCCACCGCCTGGCCCACCGTCAGCATCCGCAGCACCTCGCTGCGGGGGCGGTACAGGCTGGAAGCTTCCCGCCGGGCCAGCAGGCAGAACTCCTCGGCCGAAAGGCGGCGCGGCTGCACCGCCGGTTCACAAAGCTGCAACATAACAAATCCGATCCCCTTCCTGCAGGCATAGGGGCCTGCACCGGTTATTCTACCAGAAGGGACCGGATTCTTTTGTCAGTTGGTGTCGGCAGCGTCCAGATCCACGTCCTCGCTGAGCACCTGGCCGATGGGTTTGGCGATGCACAGATCCGCCGACCGGTCGGCGCCGGTGGGCTGCATGTTGATGACCACCAGGTGCCTGCCCTGGAAATACCGGATCAGCCCCGCCGCCGGATACACCACCAGGCTGGTGCCCCCGATGATGAGGGTGTCGGCCCTGCGGATGGCGGCAATGGCCCCCGCCATGGTGGCCTCGTTGAGGCACTCCTCATAGAGGACCACATCCGGCTTGACAATGCCGCCGCAGACGGTGCACCGGGGCACCCCGGTGCTGTTTGCGATGAAATCCACCCCGTAGAACTTGCCGCAGTCCACGCAGTAGTTCCGCAGGGTGCTGCCGTGGAGCTCATAGACGTTTTTGGAGCCGGCGGCCTGGTGGAGGCCGTCGATGTTCTGGGTCACCACCGCCTTCAGCTTGCCCTCCCGCTCCAGCCTGGCCAGACGGAGGTGGGCCGCGTTGGGCTTGGCCCCCCGGACAATCATCTTATCCCGGTAAAACCGGTAGAACTCCTCGGGGTTCTGCTCCCAGAAGGTGTGGCTGAGGATGGTCTCGGGCGGGTAGTCGTATTTCTGATGATACAGCCCGTCCACGCTGCGGAAATCCGGGATGCCCGACTCGGTGCTGACCCCGGCCCCGCCGAAAAAGACAATGTTCTTACTGTCTGCGATGATGGCTTCCAGTGCCCTGAGCATAGAACCGCCCCTTTCCAAATGATGTGATGTATGGTATGGTAAAAGTATAACATATTTTTCCCGGAAAGGAAGCGGTCTTTTTGGATCTCTGGCACTGGAACAGCCCCCTGGGGCCGGTCTGTCTGACCCAGGAGGGGGACAGCCTCACCAGCCTGCAGTTCTGCGGCGCCATCCCGGCAGAGGATACCTGCCCCACCCCGCTGCTGGCCCAGGCCCGGCGGCAGCTGGAAGAATACTTTGCCGGGGCCCGCACCACCTTTGACCTGCCCCTGGCCCCCCGGGGCACCCCTTTTCAGCAGGCGGTGTGGACCGCCCTGCTGGCTATCCCCTATGGGGAAACCCGGACCTATCAGCAGATTGCGGCGGCGGTGGGCCGGCCCAAAGCCTCCCGGGCAGTGGGAGGCGCCTGCCACCGCAACCCCATCGGGATCATCATCCCCTGCCACCGGGTGGTGGGGACCTCGGGCAGCCTCACCGGCTATGCCGGCGGGCTGGACCGGAAGGCCGCCCTGCTGGCCCTGGAACGGAAAGCGCCCCGATAACCAAAAACAGCGTGTCGAAAATGAACCGCTCCAGTAAAAGTAGACAATGAAAAAAGAAGGCCTCCTGTGGTAGAATAGAACTACTACAGGAGGT